>CAXSCV010000096.1:0-10984 GCA_964235895.1 uncultured Chthoniobacterales bacterium | reverse complement strand
CGGGGTGTAGCTTAGCTTGGTAGAGCGCCTGGTTTGGGACCAGGAGGTCGCAGGTTCGAATCCTGTCACCCCGACCACTCGATCACTCTTTATGCGACTGATCCCGACATTCGGCGCGCTTTTATTTTTTTTCTCGGCCCCGATATTTTTCGCGCAAGAGCCGCCCTTGCCCGCGCCGGAAACTCAGGCAGCGGAGCAACACCCGCCAGCGCAAAGCCCCACGCCGCCCATTATTCCGCCGCTCCCGGTGGAGGTCGTCCCCGCGGCTCCGCCATTACCCAATACGCCGACTATCCCGCAGCTCGACGAAGCCTTTAAGCAAATTCCAGTAAACACGGCCGCCGAAAATACCCGACTCCACGTCGAATGGCGCGAGTTGCAAAACCGACTCCATTTTGATCCTGAACTTCGGCAGGCCTTCGCTCTCGCTCAAAAGGCGCACACCGATCTCGAGAAACGGAAACTGCTTAAGAGCTATTACGACCTCTACTATGGCAAGATGATCTCACTGGCGAGCACGCCCGAATCTAAAGCCTACTTGCTGGCCAGGAAAAACGAACGCCTGGGTGCTCTGCCCCAGCCGCGCGTCCGGCCGACTCCAACCCCGAAACCGACGCCGGCGCCCACTCCAGTTCCTGTTCCACCCCCGACTCCAGCACCTGCCGCGAAGGCACCGCCGCCGCCGCCACCATCGCCGAGTCCAACTCCGACCACATAACGCCCATTCCGGCAGTGGGGCGAGGATGCTTGCCGAGTTCCAGCAGCGCGCTAAAATCGTCGTGCATAAGGCGCATTCGTCTAGTGGTTAGGACACAGCCCTCTCAAGGCTGGTGCACGGGTTCGATCCCCGTATGCGCTGCCAATTTTTCAGGTGAGATAAACCTCCGCATTGACGATTAATGCCGCTTGACCCGCGCGCGCAACTTTCCCTAAAAGCATTCCGTGCGTATCTCGGAAAAACTCGACAAGAATTCCAAGACCCCATCGCCGATGGGCGCCTCTCTCTTCCTCGCCGTCTTTTCGCTCGTTTTTTTCGCGATCTCCTCGCGGTCGTTCGCCGCGACCATTTATGACAACGGCTCGCCCGATCAAGATAACGGTTTCGAGATAACGCATTGGATCGAGGCCGACGATTTTTACCTGAGCGTGGCGACTCGCCTAACGAGTGTAACGTTTTGGGATTTCGAACTTCCCGGCGCCTTTCAAAATTCGGTCTTCTGGGAAATTTATGCCCCAGGTTCCAATAACAATCCCGGTGCGCTTCTCTACAGCGGGACTTCGAGCGTTTCCCATACCGCTACGGGATTCTTCTCGCTCGCCTTTGCGGAATACGTAAACACCTTCGATATCACGCCCGTCTCTCTGCCTTCAGGAGCGTACTGGATTGCTATCCATAACGGCGCGCTAACCAATAACGTTGGCAAAGATGTGTTTTGGGAAAGCACGCAAAGGGTTGGCGCGATGCCGAGCCGTTGCGACCTGGTTCCATTCGTCGCGAATTGGCTAAGCAATGGTTCGACCGCGGAACTTGCGTTTCAGCTTGTCGGATTGCCGGCCACAAACGTCGAAGCTTTCATAGCGCGCGGCGGAACTGCGCAGATTACCTTTTCCACGATTCAGGGCCAGCGTTACAAGGTCGAATATAAAAATACCCTCGGCGACAGCAGTTGGAGTTCGCTCCCGGGAGCGGATTCCATCTCAGGCACAGGTAGCAGCATTCAAGTTACCGACTCCGATCCGTCCCTACAAACCCAGCATCATCGCTTCTATCGCGCGATTTTACTTTAATAATTTCTTGCACCGCTTCGAACTATTCCGTAGATGAAAGGGAAATCAGTCGGCGTATGAAAAACTTCCCAACCTTTGTCCATTCCTTTTTCGCCAAGCAGACTTTCGCGAAACGGCTCTCTATTGTTCTCGCGTTAGCTCTCGCAGCCGGATTTTGCGCCTTCAGCGCCTCGGTCGGTCGTGCGGACGATAATCAGTGCGTCGTCTGCCACAAGCGAATGCAAACTTTGACTTTAGCTTGCAACAGCCTGGAATACCGGCGGCACATCGATCATGGCGACCCCATGATGGCTTGCGATGGCAGCCCCACTAAGGGCGACGCGGAGAAACGTCTCTAAGTCTGTTTGCGCGACTGGCGCCTTCTACTGCCGCGGTCGAGTATTTTGTTCTGATCGGCTGATTCCATCGCCGCGTTTTTCAGGGGTCCTTTGAAGGTTTCATGGATCCCGAAGCTTGTAGAATTCCTAGTCGTCCTGCTCTTGGCCGCAGGGCTGATCGTTCTCCAAGTCTCCAACGCGGAGACTGAGCTAGTTTCCTGCTTTCCGGGCTATGGCGTCATCGCGATCGCTGCACTGATCGGCTTTTTGTTTTTGCGCGGAAATTCGCGCGTCGACACTCTTTGCCTGGTAAGCGGCGCGCTCTTCTTCGGATATCTTCTCCTTCGCGCCTTCACTTCTCCGGCTCCCTACGCAGCTCGCTCGGATATATATTGCATCCTAGCCGCACTCACGATCTACCTCCTTACGGCTTACGTTTTGAACAACGCGAGAGCTCGCATCGCGCTCCTCCTTTGTTTGTTACTTTTCGGTGTTGTCCACGTGCTGGTTGCCGTTATCCAAACCGGCTTTGGACGCAACCTGGCCTTGATTGCGCCTTTAGAAGGAATCGAAAGCAACCAACGCGCGAGTGGACTCTACGTAAATCCGAACCACTTGGCGGGTCTGCTAGAAGTCCTCGCGATTTTCGGTCTCAGCATCACGTATTGGGGCCGATGGCCACGCTGGACGAAAGTCGTCGTCGGCTATTTGAGCGCGGTTACCTATCTTGGTCTTATTCTCACAGGTAGCCGCGCGGGCTACGTGAGCGCGATCGCCAGCCTGGTGTTGTTTGTCCTGCTAAGTTTTCTTGTATTGCGAGCCGGCGGGTCCGGCTTGGTGTTGCGCATCGGGGGCAGTGGATTGCTATTTCTCACGCTCGGGCTGCTCGCCGTGGGTCTGTTTATTCATCAGAACGCCTCCTTTTCGCAGAGAGTCCAAGACCTTGCCAATGATGATGGCCGTATCGATCTCTGGAATGCCAGCATCCAGCAATGGAAACTTTCGCCGATCGTCGGCACAGGAAGCGAAACCTACCGTTTTTACGGCAGAGAATTTCGATCTCCGCGCATGCAATCCGATCCAGTAAGTGCCCATAACGACTATCTGCAGTTACTTGCAGAATATGGGCTTATTGGAGGTGCCGGCTTTCTGCTTTTCTTCGCGGTGCATCTGCGACATGGATGGACTCAGTTCACTCGCTTGGGACCCCAGCGAGTTAGCGCAGGCAGCTGGCTTGTGAGCGATCGTCTCGCCCTCACTATCGGGGCCTTAGGCGCGATAGCGGCTTACGTTATCCATTCTGCCTTTGATTTTAATTTACACATTCCCGCAAATGCTCTCCTTGTGGCTTTCGCTTTTGGAATTCTTGCTAACCCGGGTGCCAGCGAGCTCGCGGACACTAGTTTCCTACCCTCGCGACTTTTACTGAAAATTACCTCGATCATACTGGGAAGCATTTTGCTTTTGCAGTGCGTCCGTCTCTGGCCCGGCGAATACTTTACAGAAAAAGCACGCGTCGCCCTGCGGGACGAAGATCCAAAATCCTCGATCACGTTCGCAGAGCAGGGACTAAGACACGAAAAAAAGAATCCGAATCTTTACTTTTACCTCGGCCGCGCGCTGATGGCGCTCGAAGATAAGGAGCATTCGATCGATAACGGAAATCCACTTTATCTCCGCGCGCTGACTGCGCTGAACAACGCTCGGGCCCTTTCGCCACTAGACGGAAGCTACGACACTGAGATGGCGTTTCTCTACGACCGAATGGGCCGCTTTTCCGAAGCGGAATGGATGTACGGGTTGGCTTATAACCGCGATCCGCAATCGCACGCTCTAACTCAGCTATATCGAGCTCATCTCCAAGCGTGGGCAGCTGAAGGGAACGCTCCACTTAAATAGGCTAATTTTTTCGGCGCGTGTGCCTTTACCTAACTATCATCCGTTAAGGCCGAACACCGCCGTTATTAAAAGTTAAAATTCAAGCCGCCGAAGTAGCGGTTTCTCGAATACGACCTTAGCGCGATCTCCGAATCGACTTCGCTGCGGTTATAGCCGGCATTAACGGAGAGATGCCGGTTAATGGCATAGTTCAAAGTTAGAGTAAGATCCAGAGAGTCCTCCGAAAAGGCTGGATTGCCGAGCA
Organism: uncultured Chthoniobacterales bacterium; assembly: GCA_964235895.1. Classification (GTDB taxonomy): domain Bacteria; phylum Verrucomicrobiota; class Verrucomicrobiia; order Chthoniobacterales; family UBA10450; genus JACCTI01. The sequence goes on along the minus strand of CAXSCV010000096.1, from coordinate 6,736 downwards.
ACTGACCGGCGATAATAATCGGCAGGCCGGAAGCTTCATTTTCACTATGGACGTAAAAGAATCCTACACTACTGCTGATCCGGGGAGTGACACTGTAGCTTGCTTGTAAGCCAGTGCGGAAAGACTGACTGCCCGGTGAGGTCGGGACGTCCGATTCCTCCGTCGAGTAACTGGTAGTCCAACTGAGCGTTGTCCGTCCGGTGACAGCGTAGCTAAGTGAGCTTTCCACATGCGGACTCACATTTTCCTCATCCCGACCGCCACCTTCGCTGGAGCGGAATTCGGCGCCCACCCGCAAAGTTCCCTGAAGACCTGGGAGGAATGTGTGGTCGATACCGCCAAGCAGGGAAAAGGTGCTGGAGCCTCGGGCCGCGAGATCGAAGTCCGCGAAGCTGAGACGGAGATCGGTCACAAGCGTGGTAACCGGTAGAAAAAGAAAACGAAAAGATTGGGAAATATCGTGATCCACTCGATCCTGCGCGCCAGCTACCGTATCACCATCATACTGCACGGTGCTGATCGAGTAGGTCGAAACAGTTGAAAAACGAGGTAGCCATTGATAAGAAGCGGAGATGGAATCCTGGGAACTAAAGTAATTACCGGCCCGCCGATTAAGTCCGAGGTCTGTCGCGAAGTCGGGTTCTGCCTGATACGAGGCATGAATGGAGCCGGTAACACTCAAACGCCGGTTGGCTTGGTGATTAACGGTAAGGTCCAGAGAGAGATTTGGATCGTAGCGATTATCGGAAACGTCGGGGTAATAGGTCAGGCCCGTTCCGGCGCGAAGAGTTGCCTGTGTCCGCGAGGTGCCAAACCTATATTCGGCGTTGATGTTGGCGCTGGTAAAGATCGACCCGCTGTTACCGGAGGAGGTTGTGTTCACATTCTCATCATAACCACCGTTGACCGAGACCGAGATCTGCACCGGGATACGGAAGAGCGGCACAAGCGATTTCCCAGCCCCGTCCGAGCCGTTTTGATTAAAAACTTCCACAGTCGGCCCTGCGCCCGGACTCGAAAGGGGCAAAGCTAATCCCAAGCCCATTCCAAGAAGCACGGCGGCTATTTTTTTTGCGCTTAGCATCGCAGGTTGATAGAGACACAGAGGGGCCGAAACGACAAGGAAATTTGGACAAACTCCACCGGGCGGATGGCATGTTTTCGGACTCGTTTGTTTATCCGCTTTAACCGGGGCTACGATCGGGACAAATAACATACGAGAGTTGACGCGATTTTAAGGTTCGCGCCGATCGTCCCAACGTAGCAAAAGGAGTGCCGATTGCTTGGCGCGTTCAAGGCAGCGACGCCTGACTAATCGGTCTCAGAAGGCGAGAGCAAATTAGCTCTCACCGGTTGCATCGACAAAATTTCTGGTTTCGCGAGCTCGGTTTCGACCGACCGTCCCAGGAATTCCAAGAGAACCCGCACGCGCTCTTTCGCCGGAATCAGTTGAGTAACAACCGCCTCAATGCCTTGCAGCGGGCCTTCCACGATCACGACCGAATCGCCCGCCCTGATCTTGGGGTCAATAGTTATGACCTCATCCTCTTGTGCGGTGCGCCGCAGCGCTTCGATCGCTCCCAAGTCTAACGTCGGGATCTGATCTCCAAACCGAACGATTCGTAGAACGCCGGGCGAGTGAGTGACCGCCCGGTTGAGCTGGGAATAAACGAACCGGGCAAACAAATATCCCGGGAACATAGCTTCTACAAACCAGATGGGCCCACGGACGGTTTTCTTGCGGAAACGCACGCGCGGCGAAAAGCACGAAAGCTGAAATTCATCGCGCAGCCGCGAAGCGGCCAGATGCTCTCGCTTCGTCTGTGTTTTTAGACAAAACCAAAGCGGCTCTTCGATTAATGCCAACTGTGTAGTGGTATAAGTGATACGACGCGGAGGTGGAACCGCGTTGCTATACGTGTCGGCTCACACTAATGCAAGGAGACGGTCTTCCCCTATTCGATCAATCGAACAGCCCAGCGAGGCGGCTTCTTCTAACGGAAAAGATCCAACTTTCTCTGGCCATCCGGCAATCGTTACCGATGTGTCGCGCCGGCACCGGCAGAAAAGCGATTGCCCGGCAAGGAAAGCGCAAGCCGATAAAACCGCTTTCTCGGCGGGGGCGGATTAGTGGTGTCTTGATAGGAAAAGGCTCCCTGCGCGTCCGTCATGGCAAAGCCGAGAAACGCAAAGGGGCTCGTGCCCAAGTCGTCAGTCGACTCGATCGTATATTGCGTATTTGGAGAGCCATCGCCTTGGAGAAGTATTCCGACCGCCACGCGTGTAATCGATGTTATCGAAGCCTCCTTCAGGGGATTTGGTTGGAAGGCTAGTCCGCCGGCATTGGTTTCTGAAGCGAAGATTGATTTCACCCCAGCCGGCGTAATTTTCACAATCTCTTGCGAGCCAAAAGTCGCGACAAAAAGATTCCCGGCGCCATCCAGAGCTACATGTCGCGGACCATCAAGTGAGGAAGCAAAAAGCGCCCGGACACCAGCGGATGTGAAGCGAAAAATCGAAGACGCGCCGTAATCTAAGACATAGATATCGCCTTGGGCGTTAAGGGCAATTCCGGTCGGCAAATTTAGGTCCGCGGCAAACTCGCTCCGACCACCCGCGGGTGTGAATTTCCAAACGGAATGGGAATCGCTGACGAACAAATTCCCCAGCGCGTCGAAGGCAAGCCCAAGAGGGTCGTCCAATCCTGAGGCAAATGTGCTGCGCACGCCATTAGCATCGAATTTGTATATCGAGCCAGTGGCGGAATCACCTGCAAAGAGGTCGCCCGTTGCATCGAAGGCCAACGGGCCAGGAATTAACCCGGTCGCAAAAATACTCTGTGTCCCATCCGGGGCGATCTTAACGATGACATCTCGTTCTCGATCAGAGACGAAAAGATTTCCATGTTCTTCGAAAGCGAGAGCGTCGGCGAATATTCCGGTAACAAACGATGATCGATCGCCTTCAGGGGTAAATTTAGCGATCTCCTCATCGCTCAGGCCGCCATGATAGAGATCCCCGGCGGTCGCCTCGACCGAGCGTACAACGGACAATCCGGCCAACCCGAAAACGAAGGCAGCAAAAATAATCCACCAAAACCTCTGACCACGGAATGTCCGTCTGGTAACGCGAATACTTAACACAATTGTGAATCGCTACGATTCTCCGTCGTGCGCGGGTCTACTGCGAAAAATAGGAAAACATTTTCTTTGGGGTTGCCGGTTCTCGGACTGTTCGAAAGACAAAAAAACGGGTAGGGCAATTTCGCCCTACCCGTTTAAAGTTGCTAGAACTGTCTGAAGACTATGCGGTGGCGAGTTTCCGGCGAAGCGCCTCAACTCCGACAAGCGCGATGCCCAGAAGAGCCACGGCCGATCCACCATCGGGAACCGCATTACCGGAGCCGGTCGTCGATTCCTGAATGATTTGGAAGGTGAAGCCGTTACCCGTGCCTTGGAGGCTGAAGCTCGCGGTCGTGTCCTGGAAGCCAGTAGCGTGCGCGATCCCCATGCCTTGGACCGTCAACGAACTCGGATTGCCCGGCGAGTAGGTGCCCGCCAAGAGGGAGGTGAGGTCAAACGAGTAAGTGATGCCCGCGACCGAAAAAATCCACTCAGGAACAATCGGTCCGCCAACTAGAGTCGCCGAAGCTCCGCTGCCGCTAAACGAGAAATTCGTAAAGTTGACAGGCGTGTTCGAGGGAACGCTTGCGTAGCTGCCAGTGCCGAAATCGACCCGGGCCGGATTATTGAAGTTGATTGAGGTAATCGGTCCCGCTTGCGAAACGGTGCCGCCACTCTGGCTGGTGAAGCCAATCGTGCCGCTGATTGCAACAGCCTGTGCCTCGCTGGAGAGGAACCCGCAGCTCAGCAGGCCAGTCGCGAGAATCGCCAACATTGTTTTTGTGATTTTCATTAGATGTGTTTTTGGTTGCACCGGATCAGTGACCCAGTCGGTTGTTCTCTCTCACTTAGCACCCACCGTGCCACGACTCACCTAGAAACCGTAAGTCGCTATCCACGAGGGGTTTAAATTTCCATCGCATCGCTTCCCGAAAAATGGCCGCGAGAATTTTGTAAGCATTTCCGACAAGGTAATAGCGGTTATCCTTCTTTTTTTGGCGAAGGGGAAGAGAGCGCCTTCCGAGCCTGATCCGCCTGGGGGTTTTGCAATCCCGCCTCAAGCGCTCGCTTGAGAGCGCTCGTGCCTTCGTTCTTGTGGCCCAAGTTCACCTGTGACATGCCAAGATAATAAAGGGCGTTCGCGTCGTTGGGAACATCTTTTGTGCGTCCTTGGAGAAGTTGAATTGCCCTCGCGAAGTCTTTCTTCTGATAGCTGATAATTCCCATCGTGCGCGCCAGTTCACGATCGCTGGAAAGCGTATTGCGAGCTTTCGACGCCAGATCATACGCCAAATCGACCTTAGCGGGATCGAGCGAATAAATGGCCGCCAGTTCTTTCTGCGCCGGCGCAAAATCTGGATACGTTTTCAACGCTCGTTGATACATGTCTTCTGCTGCTTGCGGTTGGCCGTGTTCCCTGGCTTGGGAGGCCTCCACCATTAGACCAGGAACGTATTTCGGGTCTTCTTGTAAACGCTTGGCGGCCGCTTCGTTATCCGGAGGGGCGCTCGATTGCTCGGCATCGGGAACCAATGACAGAAAAACTTTCGCGTCCGCGGCATTCGGGCCAGCCGGGGAAATCTCGAGACTTCGCGTCATCGCACCCCGCGCTTCCTTCAGCTTGCCCAGACTATAGGCTGCCCAGGCAAAGTGGTATTGCGCATCCCCGTCCTCCGAAATCTGCCGGGCGGCCTCCTGAAGCAAGCTGTAGGACCAGGTGAAATTACCGCTATCGAAAGCCAGTCTTCCAATAATCCCGGCAACCTTGGCGTCATTGGGCGCCATCTCGCGAGCTTTCTTGGCTAAATCGAGAGCCTTTGCGGGTTCGTGCAGCGGGCCTGCATACAATTGCGCTAATTTAACCGTCGGCGAAGCGAGCTTGGGATTAATCTTCAGCGCCTCTTCATAGGCGGCGGCGGCTTTAGCGCTGTTTCCTTCTTTTTGATAGGCATCACCGAGTCGCGCAAACGCGATCACATCGCTGGGCTCTTTCTTTACAAGCGCTTCCAAATCGGCAACCGACAATTCGTTAGAAACACCAGGAGCGGCAACGCCACCCAGCAACACGAGACGCCGCCGAGCTTCCTCTTTGCCCGAAAACTCGTTAGGCGCTGCCACCGCCTTTTGAAAAGCGCCGCGCGCTAGCTCTTCCTGTCCCATCATGTAGGCGGCGGACCCGAGATGATATTGAACTTCTGGATTGTCGCCCAGCTTCGCCACGCTCTCTTGTAGCAAGCTTAGGGCTTGCGAGTAATCTCCCTGCCGGTAGAGAACCCAACCCAATGTATCAGCAATCGCCGGATCTCCGGGTTGTAACGCTCGCGCCTTCCGTCCCACTTCGACCGCCTTATTAGTCTGCTTCAATTTCTCCGCATACAGGTAGGCTAGATTATTAAGGGCGGGGGCGAAATCCGGCTTCATCGCGATGAGCTTTTCGTAGGCGCCTGCGGCCTTCGCGAAATCCCCTAGCTTTTCGTAAATCAATCCAAGCTGCATCAAACCCGCCGGCGTGGCGGAATTCCTCGCCTGTAGTTCCTCGATCTGACTTGCCGCCTGCGGCAATTGGTTGGCCGCGAGATAACTATCAATCAAAAGATTGTAGGCCGCGAGGTAACTTGGATCCTTTTCCAAAGCCGCTTTAAACGATGCCTCGGCCCGATCCCACTGTTGCTGCGCTGCGTAGACTTTCCCCTCGAGGACGTGCGCGCTCGCGGAATCGGCAGTCGCTTTCACCTGCGCCTGCGCGCGATTCAGCGCCGAGTCGAAGGCTTTATCAGTAAGGTCCATTTCGACCAACTGGTCGGCTGCGAATGGCTGCGTCGGCGAAAGCTCTAGAACCTTTTCAAACATGCCCCGCGCCTCCGCGTTCTTCTGTTGCTGGCGCAGGATGACTCCTAGCGCTAAATAGGCATTCGTGTTCTGCGGCGCCGCCGTGATCTGTTCTCGGAAAATTGCAGCTGCGTCGTCCAAGCGCCCTTGTAAGCGATAAGCATCAGCTAAGAGAAGCTGCGCGCGATTCAGGCCCGGCCGTTTCTGTAGTATCTCGGTCGTTTCGTTAATGACCGATTGCGCGTCGCCGCTACGCAGATTGATTTCAGCGCGGAGCAATTTCGCCTCCAGATTATCCGGCTCGAGCGCAAGCGTATCGTTCAAGGCAGCGATCGCATCCGACGGGTTATTGCTTAACAAATAAGCGCGCGCCAATTGCAGCTTAACTGCCGCGACCCGAGGATAAGCCTTGTCGAGACGCTGCAGAACTTCCACCGCCTGAGGCCCATCGCCTTTCGCTACCAGCACCTGGGCCTGCACCATCCGGCTGTCAGTGTTATCCGGGTCGTGACTGAAAACATTCTCCAGTAACGAAAGCGCATCATCGTAACGCTTCTGTGAGAAGGCGACTTGAGCTAACAAACGCCAGGCCGGCAAGTAATCAGGCGCTTGCGCAGTGATCGCTTTCAAAGACGCGATCGCTTCCGGCGCCGCGCCGGTTTGCGCTTGGAATTCAGCATACTGCACGCGCTCGGTTGAGCGCAGCGGAGAATTATCCGCCGCCGCTTTGAACTCCGCGCCCGCCTTCTGCACATCCCGCTTCATCAGTTGAATCGCCGCCATTG
>CAXSCV010000095.1:5853-11047 GCA_964235895.1 uncultured Chthoniobacterales bacterium | reverse complement strand
TTCTTGTTAGGTTCTTTGGAACCGGCGGCGATGTTCGCGGCTTTTTTCAGGAGGATGGCGGCGGGCGGGCTCTTGGTGATGAAGGTGAAGCTCTTGTCTTTGAAGACGGTGATGACGACGGGCAAAATGTCCCCGGCTTGCTTCTGGGTGGCGGCGTTAAATTCTTTGCAGAAAGCCATGATGTTGACGCCGCGCGGTCCGAGGGCGGTGCCGACGGGCGGCGCTGGGTTGGCTTGGCCAGCCGGGATCTGCAATTTGATGTGAGCTACGATTTCTTTAGCCATATTAACGATGTGCTTGCGACAAAATGAACAGAATTAACAAAATGGATTCGGTGGGGGACCTATGAACCTCTTGTTCATTTTGTCCATTCTGTCTGAAAAACATTAGCCGCGCTCGACTTGCCAGTATTCGAGTTCGACCGGCGTGGCGCGACCGAAGATGGTGACGGAGACGCGCAACTTGCCGCGATCCGGATCGATCTCTTCGACGATGCCGTTTTGGTTTTGGAATGGGCCGTCCGCGACTTTGACGGTTTCGCCGACTTCGAAGCTGACCTTGGGTTTGACCTTTTCTTCGCGTTCGCGCATTTGCGCGAGCATGCTGTCGACTTCGGATTGCCGCATCGGGATGGGACGATCCTTCGTGCCGGCGAAACCGATGACGCCCGGAGTTTCACGAATGAAATACCAGGTGCGCCCGACGAGCTGGTTGTTCTCGTCGAGGAGATGCATGTTGGCGATGAGGTAACCGGGGAAAAATTTGCGTGTGGTCTCGCTTTTTTTGCCGCGCTTAATTTCCGAGACGCGCTCTGTCGGGACGAGCACTTCGAAGACGACGTCGCCCATCTCTTCGGTCTTGACGCGCTTGACGATGTTCTCGCGCACTTTGTTCTCCTGGCCGGAGAGCACGTGGATGACGAACCACTGATCTTTAGCAGCGAGCGTGGCCATTAATGCAGACGAGTGAAGAAGTGCAGAACTTGCACGAGGATGAAATCGAAGAGCGCGACGTAACCGCCGAGCAGGAGCATGGCAATGATCACGACGAGGGTGGAATCGGTCAGCTCTTTGTAACGCTTGACGCCCTTTTCCTTCGGCTCCCACGGCCAGGAAGCTTTTTGCAATTCCACCTTCACTTCGTGGAGGAAATTTTTGCTTTTGGTGATCATGAAATCGTTCTCGAGCCGGAGGCGGTGCAACAGGCCAGGAGGGACTCGAACCCCCAACCGACGGTTTTGGAGACCGCTACTCTACCAATTGAGCTACTGACCTATAATACTCGTGCTCCTACTCGTATTCGCGCTCGTGATCGCTCCTGCTCGATTACGATCACGAGCAGGAGCGCGAGCACGAGTTATCCTAGTCGAGAATATCGCCCACGCGACCGGCGCCGACGGTCTTCCCGCCTTCGCGAATCGCGAACCGAATCGTTTTCTCCATCGCGATCGGGGTGATCAATTCGACTTCGACCGAGACGTTATCGCCCGGCATGACCATCTCGACGCCGTCCGGCAACTTCACCGTGCCGGTCACGTCCGTGGTGCGGAAATAAAATTGCGGGCGGTAGTTGGTGAAGAACGGCGTGTGACGACCGCCCTCTTCCTTGCTCAGGACGTAAACTTCCGCTTTGAATTTCTTGTGCGGCTTGATCGAGCCCGGCTTGGCGATGACCTGGCCGCGCTGCACGTCTTCCTTTTTGGTGCCGCGCAAAAGCAGACCGACGTTATCGCCGGCGCGCGCTTCATCGAGCAGCTTGCGGAACATTTCGATGTCAGTGCACGTCGTCTTCGCCGTATCGGTAATCCCGACGATCTCGACTTCCTCCATTTTCTTGAGGATGCCGCGCTCGACACGACCGGTCGCCACAGTGCCGCGACCTTCAATGTTGAACACGTCTTCCACCGGCATGAGGAACGGTTGATCGATCGGACGATCCGGGACGGGGATGTAATCATCGACCGCTTCGATGAGCGCGAGGATTTGCTTTTCCTGATCGGCGTCGCCATTGAGCGCCTTGAGCGCGCTGCCTTTGACGATCGGGATCGCGTCGCCGGGGAATTCATATTGCGTGAGCAAGTCGCGCACTTCCATCTCTACGAGATCGAGCAATTCCGGATCATCGACCATGTCGACTTTGTTCAGGAAAACGACAACCGACGGCACGCCGACCTGACGAGCGAGCAGAATGTGCTCACGCGTTTGCGGCATCGGACCATCAGCAGCCGAGACAACCAAAATTGCGCCGTCCATCTGCGCAGCGCCGGTGATCATGTTCTTCACATAATCGGCGTGGCCGGGGCAATCGACGTGCGCGTAGTGGCGCTTGTCGCTTTGATACTCGACGTGCGCGGTGGAAATTGTAATGCCACGCTCTTTCTCTTCCGGGGCGGCGTCGATTGAATCGTAGGCGCGCGCGGTGGCAAAGCCCTTCTTCGCCAACACAGTAGTGATCGCGGCGGTGAGCGTGGTCTTGCCGTGATCGACGTGACCGATTGTGCCGACATTCACGTGCGGCTTGTTCCGTTCGAATTTATCCTTAGCCATCTCGATTCTCCTTTTTTGCTAAAACTAAACTGCGTCTGTTTGGGTTTTGTTTACTGCCGGTCGCGGGCTCAACCTCGAGCCCACAACCGGGATTGAACCGGTGACCTCGTCCTTACCAAGGACGTGCTCTACCAACTGAGCTATGTGGGCGGCGTTGCGTCATCTCGCTGCTCGTTGCCGCTCCGGTGGAGTCGGACAACGAACCGGTTGCTCTCGCCAGAGAATTAAAAGTCCCAGAGCCGCGTCAAACTTTGCAATTTGAACGACCATGGGACCGTCTTCGTTCCAGCGAAAAGCGTCGGCAAGCTAACAGCGCGCTTTCGAGTGTCAAAGAAATTTCTTGGCGCACGAGCCTCGGCCGCGCGACGGAAATTTCCGAGAACGTGATGCCGTCCCGGTCGCAAATTATCGCGGGGAAGGCGCGAGCGACGGGCCCCTAGGCGCAGTCTTGGCCGGTGGCGGCGAAGCGATCGCGCCCGTCGCCGGCGCGGGCTTACGGCCTTCGACCGCCTTGATCCGCGTCGTTGCATCCGCGTCGCCCGGTTTCAATTCCAGAACTTTGCGATAATCCTCCAGCGCCTTCGCGTCATTATCCGCCTGCCCATAAGCAAAACCGCGGCGCCGATAGCCTTCCGGATCTTTCGGCTTCGCCTGAATCAAGGCCGTGAAATCTTCGATCGCTTTATCGTATTGCTTCGAGCTGCGATAGGCGAAACCGCGCCGTTCCAGCGCCTGCGGATCGTTCGCTTTCTGGGCGAGCACTTTCGTATAATCGTCGATCGCCTTCTCGAAATCGTTCTTCGAAAGATAAGCGAACGCGCGATAACGCAGCGCCTCGACATTGTCTTCGTCGATCGCGATCGCTTTGTTCAACTCGTCAATCGCGCCGTCGGGATTCTTCTGCGCGATCTTCACGATGCCGAGCCCGACCAAGCCGTCTGCGCGCTTCGGCTCCATCTCGGAATATGTTGTGAAATCCTTCGTCGCCTCGTCCAGTTTCCCGCCGGCCCGATAGGCGTTCGCGCGATTCAAATAATGCCGTGAATCTTTCGGATCCGCTTTGATCGCGAGGCCGAATTCCTCCGCCGCCTGGTCGTATTGCTTTTTCTTCGCGAACTCGATTCCCTTTTTTGTGAGTTCGGCCGAGTCGTCTCGCGCAAAAGCTGGTGTGAGCGCGATCGCCATAAGCGCATTTACCAAGCCGAAGCGAAGGGCAAATTTCGTCATTGTCATATAGGTAAGTGTTCTAAAAAAAGACGGCCTTTCGCAAGCACGGGCCGGGGTTTGTTCTAAAAACTCCGAGCAATCGAACGATTCGTTAGTCGATCGTCGCTCGGGAGCTGATCATCTTCGCGACCAGAATACCAACGATCGCGAGAACCAGCAACGCTCCCAGCGCGATAAAAATATTTTCGCGCGTGAGCAAGACGAACGGGACTGGCGTAGGCACCGGCGTAGGTGTGGCCGCTACCGCGCGCGGAGCCGCCGCGGGCTGGAGACGCGCGCGCACCTGCATCAAGCGATCCTGCGCGGCGAAGTCTCCTGGGTTCAATTTCACCGAAGCCTCCAAATCAGCCAGCGCCGCCGGCAATTGATTCATGGCGAAGTAAGTATCGGCGCGTCGATTTAAAGCCACCGTGCTCGTCGGATTTTGCGTGAGCGCGTTGTTCAGATCGGCCAGGGCCGCGTCGTAATTTTTCTGTTTGTAAAAGCCGAGCCCGCGACGCTCCAAGGTCAGTGGGTCGTTCGGTTTCAATTCCAGCGCTTTATTCAAATCCGCCATCCCCGGATCGATTTGATTTTGCACGATTAACGTCGCGCCCCGCTCGGAATAGGCATTGTAATCGGTCGGCGCTACTTCGATCGCCTTCGCAAAATCGGCCAGCGATTCGGGGATTTTGTTCATCGCTCGATAGGCTTTTGCCCGGTTGCCGTAGAGGCCTTTGTCTTTTGGTTCGAGTTCGATCGCCTTGGAGAATTCCTCGACTGCCTTGTCGTTCGCTCCAGTCTGAAGGAATTGAATCCCCGCTTGGTTATGGGTCGCGGCCTCGGCGATTTTCTTCTTTTCCGCCGAAGATGCCGCCAAGCCCAGGTGCGCCACCGAAAGCACAAACACGGTGGCCAGAGTAATAAGAGATTTTCTTTTCATGGGGAGTAGTCTTTCCAACACTTCGTTTTTGAGCCACGGAATGAATGTCGGCCAGCAAATTAAAAGTCTATCCGCTCGCCGCGCGGATCGAACAGCTCTTCAACGCCGAGGTTTTCCGAGACTCGTCAACCACTCGTTAGGCCACTAAAGCGCGAGTGTTTGCGCCTTGCGTACCAGTTCGAGAAACTCCGTGCGCTCGCCTGCCTGGTCCCGGCCGCGCCCCGCCTGCGCCTGCGCGAGGACACGATCAAAAGTGGCCGCGCCTCTTTCCGACGATCCACACAAAATCATTCCGAACTCCGCCACCGCAGCGGCAAATTTGAAGTCAGCCGAAGCGTCCTCGAAGGTTCGGCGGCGGAAGAGGTAACTCCTCCGCGGGTGCGGGAACAGGATCGGAATTTTCCGGGGAAACGTCGACCGGAATTCCCGGATCTTCAGCGATCACATCGGCGAAATTCGCCCGCGGCTGCCGCTCGGCCAACACGACCGCGCCGAGATG
>CAXSCV010000095.1:0-5843 GCA_964235895.1 uncultured Chthoniobacterales bacterium | reverse complement strand
CCGATTTTCCACTGCTTTCCTGGACGATAAAGCATTGCCGTTCTCATTTTGAAATCCTTTTCCCTAACGAGTGAGACACGGCAGCTCGAAAAAACTTACAGATGAAATCCACCGGCCCGCGTGAAAGATTTTCCATTGCCAAGCGCGCGGAGAGTTTCACAGTCGCGACGATGGAATTGAAAGCCTACATGGCCGCGCGGCAGAAAGAGGTCGATCGCGCGTTGTCTCGTTATTTGCCGGCCGAAAAAACCAAACCGGCCACGATCCACCGGGCGATGCGTTACAGTCTTTTCGCCGGCGGGAAACGGCTGCGGCCGATCCTTTGCCTGGCCGCGGCAGAAGCGTGCGGCGGGAAAATTGCCGACGCACTCCCACTGGCCTGCGCGCTCGAATGCATCCACACCTACTCGTTAGTCCACGACGATCTTCCGAGCATGGACAACGACGATTTCCGTCGTGGACGCCCGACTTGCCACAAGGTTTTCGGCGACGGCATCGCGGTGCTCGCGGGTGACGCGCTCTTGACGGTGGCGTTCGAAATTCTCGCGCAAGCAACGGGCTCGAAGCGCTACGATGTGCGCGCGTTGCTCGGCGAACTTTCGGAAGCCGCCGGCAGTCGCAAACTGATCGCCGGACAAGTGGCCGATCTCGAAGGCGAAGGCCGAAAAATCACGCGCGCGCAATTGCGTTACATTCACGAAAATAAAACAGCGGCGCTCATCGCAACTTCCGTTCGTCTCGGCGCGATGAGCGCGAATGCGAGCGCGTTGCAACTCGCGGCCATGACGGATTTCGGTCGCTCGTTAGGCCTGGCGTTTCAGGTGATCGACGACATTCTCGATGTCACGCAGACGAGCGAGAAGCTGGGGAAGAGCGCGGGCAAAGATGTGGCCGCGCAGAAGGCGACCTATCCGGCGGTCATTGGATTGGAGAAATCGCGCGCGGAAGCGCGGCGCCTAACGAATCGTGCGGATGGTGCGCTGGCGACGCTGGGCGCGCGCGCGGATCGGCTGCATGAATTAGCCGGACATCTTCTCGCCCGCGAATATTGATTTCCCGCGCGCGCTTTCTGCACTCGCGGAAGCAAAAGCAGAACCGGCTTTCACGCCAGCGCCAGGTTCGGATCGATTTCTTCGCTCACGCTCGAGGCGAAGCCTTTCTCGAAACGGAGGGCGGCGGCGAAGGCGATCATCGCGGCGTTGTCCGTGGAGAGAAAAGTTGGCGCGGCGCGGAACTGGAAATTGGCGGCGCTGCACGCAGCCTCGAGCGCGCGGCGGAGCGAACGATTGCAACTGACGCCGCCGCTTAAAGTCACGAGCGAAACTCCCGCTACTTGCGCGGCGACGATGGTTTTGCGCACCAGAATTTCCACGACTGCGATTTGAAACGATGCGCACAGATCGGCCAGCGTTTGTTCGTCGCCTAACGAGTCGAGTTTCGGGAGCAGATAACGCACGGCCGTCTTCAATCCGCTGAAGCTGAAATTGTGATCGCCGGAATCGAGCATGCTTCGCGGAAAATCGAAACGACGCGGATCGCCGGATTGCGCGCGGTTTTCGATCTCCGGTCCGCCGGGATAACCGAGGCCGAGCATCTTCGCGACTTTGTCGAATGCTTCGCCGGCGGCGTCATCGACCGTGCGACCGAGAATGCGGTAATGGCCGAGACTTTCCACTGCCAGCAGAAGCGTGTGGCCGCCGCTCACGACTAACGAGACGTTGTGCTCAAGCTCGCCGCCATTTTCGAAGAAAGGCGAGAGCAAATGACCTTCGAGATGATTGATCGCGAGATACGGTTTGCGCGCGGCGATGGCCAAACCTTTCGCGATCGAGGCGCCGATCATGAGCGAAGTGGCGAGGCCCGGGCCGCTGGTGGCGGCGAAGCAATCGATTTGGCCTAACGAGAGGTTGGCTTCGGCCACGGCCGAGGCGAGCAGGCGCGGCGCGTGCACGAGATGATTGCGCGAAGCGACTTCCGGAACGACGCCGCCGTATTTTTCGTGCAAGGCTGTCTGCGAAGCGATTTGGCTAACGAGTAATTCGCGGCCGCGCAAAATCGCCACGGCCGTCTCGTCGCAGGAAGTTTCGAGCGCGAGAACGTGGCGCACTACTTCTTGACCGCGTCGGTTTTGGGCGACGCTTCCTGCGCGTAAACCATCACGCCTTTGAGCGCGTCGATCGCGCGCAGCATCTGCGGGTCCTTGGTCTTGATGAGATTTTTTTCTTCTTCGGGCTTGAGATTTTCGGTGCTGCGCGCGGTGAAAAGCACGCGCTCCTGTTCGGCGGAAAGCGGCACGCGAATGTTCGGCGTTACGCCATTGCCATTAATGACCTGCTTGCTCGGCGTATAATATTTTGCGGTGGTGAAACGAAGCGCGGAACCGTCCGGCAATTGCATAACGTTTTGCACCGAGCCTTTGCCGAAAGTGGTTTCGCCGACCAGGATCGCGCGATGCAAATCCTTCAGCGCGCCGGCGACGATTTCCGACCCGCTGGCGCTGCCTTCGTTCACTAAAACAATCATCGGAAAACGCGGACGCTGTTTGCTGATGGCGGAAGTGGAATACTCGCTTTGTTGCGAGGGGGCGCGGCCTTGCGTGGAAACGACCATGGTGTTCGCCGGGAGAAATTGCGCGCAAACATCGACTGCGCTGTTCAACAAACCGCCGGGATTATTGCGCAAGTCGAGGATGAGCGCCTGCATGCCCTGCTTTTGCAAATCGTCGAGTGCCTTCTCGAGTTCGTTCGCGGTCGGCTCGTTGAATTGAATCAAACGCACGTAGCCAATCTTAAACGGGCCGCCGAGATCGGGCTCGAGAATGCGCGTGCCTTTCACGCTTTGCACTTTGATCTCGGCGCGCTCGAGCGCGTAATCCTTGATCTCTTTCGTCGACGGCCGGAGCAAGGTCAGCGTCACTTTTTGGCCGGGCACGCCGCGCAAAACATTAACCGCATCCTGCAGGTCCATTTTCTCGGTCGAGCTGCCGTTGATTCGCAAAATTTGGTCGCCGGAAAGAATGCCCGCTTTCGCCGCGGGCGTGTCTTCCATCGGCGTGATGACAGTGAGCAATCCGTTCTTGACCGAGACTTCGATGCCGAGACCGTTGAAGCGGCTCCGCGTGTCGTCCTGCATGTCTTTGAAATCATCCGGATCCATGAACTGGCTGTGCGGATCGAGCGAGGCGAGCATGCCTTTCATCGCGGCGTAAATGAGATCGTGATAGCTGGTCTTTTTGCCGTCGACGTAGTCCTGACGAATGAGTTGAACCGCTCGCGCAAAAACAGAAATCTGCGCATAACCGGTGTCTTCTTCCGGACCGGCCGCGCGCGCGTTGCGCAGGCAAAATTCGTTGAGCGCGCTCACGAAAAGCAGTGCGCTGACCAAGCTCAAAAGAAAGCGGCGTTTCATCGAAATCGCCCGGAGATTCGAGCGGCGAGAATCATCGCTCACGCGGAAATTTTTGGCAACGCGCAAACCCGTGACTAAGCTCCGGCCTCTGGTCATTTTCATGAAAACGTTTTCGCTCCTCGTCTTCGCTCTCGCGATCTTGATTCCATTTTCGTCATTCGCAGCGGAAGAGAAACAGGATGCCGACTTAACGAAGGTCGCCGACGAGTACGTTAAAGGCTGGTTGAGCGCGCATCCGCTCGCGGCCACGTCGCTCGGGTTCCATGAATACGACGGGCGGATCAACGATTATACGCGCCTCTCGATCGATGCCGAACTCTCGCGGCTGAAACGCTTCGATGAGCGGCTGAAGAAATTCGACGCGAGCAAATTGAGCGCATCGAACAAAGTTCAGTTGCGCATTCTGCAGGCGGCGATTCATCGGGACCTTTTCGACATCCAGGACATGGCGTCGTTCGAGAATAATCCGATGACCTATGCGCAGGCGCTGGACGTGAACGTTTATATCAAGCGCAACTATTCACCGCTGGAAGATCGCGCGCGCAGCATCGTCTCGGTTGAGAACCAAATGCCGAATATCATCATCGCGGCGAAGACGAATCTCACGGCCGTTTTGCCGCGGCCTTACGTCGAACTCGCGATCGAAATTTCGCGCGGTTCGGCCGATTTTTTGAAGAAAGATTTGGTGGAAGCGCTGAAAGGTTTGAAGGACCAAAGGCTCATGGCCAACTTTCAAATGGCCAACCGCAAGGCGTCGATGGCGTTGACCGAATACGCGAATTGGTTGGAGAAAGAAAAGCTTCCGACGGCGACGGGAAATTGGGCTCTCGGCGAAGAGAAATATCACAAGATGCTCGCGGAAGGTGAGCTGGTCGATCTTCCGCCGATTCGGATTTTGGAGATCGGGCTCGTGGAATTAAAACGCGAACAGGACGTCTTCGCGGAAGCCGCTAAACAAATCGATCCGAACAAACCGGCCATCGAAGTTTTCAAGGAAATCCAAAAGGAACATCCGACGCCGGAGACATTGATCAGCAGCGTGGCGAAAGATTTGGAAACGATCCGGCAATTCGTGGTCGATCGCGAATTAATCACCATGCCATCGAAGGTGCGCGCGGAAGTGAAGGAGACGCCGCAGTTCGCGCGCGCCACTTCTTTCGCCTCGATGGATTCGCCGGGACCATTCGAGAAGAAGGCGTCGGAAGCTTATTATTATGTCACGCCGACGGAGAAAGACTGGACCGATCAGCAGAAGGAAGAATGGCTGACCGCGTTTAATTTTTACACGGCGGATATCGTTTCGATTCACGAAGTTTATCCCGGCCACTACACGCAGTTCCAGCATTTGAACGCGTCGAACGCGACCAAGGCGGAAAAGATTTTTGGCAGCTACGCCTTCATCGAAGGCTGGGCGCATTACACCGAAAAAATGGTCGTCGACGAAGGCTACGGACGAAGCAAAAGCGAGAAACCGACCGACGAAGAAATAAAACGCGCCGCCAAATATCGCATGGCACAAAGCGATGAAGCGCTCCTCCGGCTTTGTCGTCTCTGCGTCTCAATTAAGATGCACACGCAAGGCATGAGCGTGGAGGAAGGCACGAAATTTTTTCAGGACAATTGCTACTACGAAGCGAAGCCGGCGCATTCCGAAGCGATGCGCGGCACCTTCGATCCCGGCTATTTGAATTACACGTTAGGCAAACTGCAGATTCTGAAACTGCGCGAAGATTTCAAGGCGCAGGAAGGTCCGGTTTACACGCTGAAAAGATTCCACGACGAGATGCTGAAACACGGCATGCCGCCGATTCGTTTGCTTCGCGAGATCATGCTCAAGGACAAAACAAAATGGGACGAAGTGCTCTGACGCAATCCACGAAAACGCGCGACGCGCGCGCAATTTTTTGCCACGGGACCATTCGTTAGACCGATCGTGCGAGATGCGGCGCGGAGTGGTTGACGACCCTGCACGCGCCCCCATATTGCAGGCCAGTTGGTGAGGTGGCTGAGTGGTCGAAAGCAGCGCTTTGCTAAAGCGCCGTACTCCAAAAGGGTACCGAGGGTTCGAATCCCTCCCTCACCGCGCTTCATTTTCCATGAAACTGCGGTCATACCTCGCAACGCCACGCTTTACTGTGCATCTTAACAAGTTGCCAACCGTTCCGTGCGCGGTTTGCACGAAGCTTTTCTGTCAGCTTTTGTCAGTAGGCGGGACACTTCTCGGCTGATGACCCACCGCCCTGATAGCGGATGAAAACTTTAACCGCGATACACTTCGACTAACGCGACACCTGTCGTGCCATATTTTCCGCGCAAAACTGCGGTGTATGCACCGGGCTCGAGCGATGTGCTGATCGCGCTTTCGCGGTAATCAACGGGCGCTAATCCGATATCGGTGATCTCGGTTTTGTGTGTGTCCTGCCAGTTATCGTTCA
>CAXSCV010000094.1:0-11199 GCA_964235895.1 uncultured Chthoniobacterales bacterium | reverse complement strand
GTGTTTCTTGCGGTGCCGCTGGGGCTGGCGGGAGGCGTCTATACGCTGGCGCTGACGAGGATTCCCTTCTCCGTGTCCGCAGCCGTCGGGTTCATCTGCCTTGCCGGCGTCGCGGGCGTGCTCCACCATTTGCCGCCGTCGGCCGGTAGACTTTTCGAGACGCCCGTTTTTGCGCCGATCAAGTTGCGATCGCCAATTTCCAGATGCCCGGCGATTCCTACCTGTCCACCGATCATGACGTGCTCGCCGATGCGTGAGCTGCCGGCGACGCCGGTTTGCGCCGCGATGACGGAATGCTGTCCCACGACCACGTTGTGGCCGACCTGCACCAAGTTGTCGATTTTCACTCCGCGCTGAATCCACGTCCTGCCGAAACGCGCGCGATCGATCGCCGTATTCGCGCCGATTTCCACATCGTCGTCGATTTGCACGATGCCGATCTGCGGAACTTTTTGATGTCGTCCATCCGCGATCTCGAAACCAAAGCCGTCGCCGCCGATGATCACGCCGCCGTGAATGATCACGCGCGCGCCGACGAGGCAGCGTTCGCGAATCGAAACGTGCGGATAAATTCGGCACTCGGAGCCAATCTTTGTTTCGTGACCAATATAGACACCGGCGCCGATGAAGGTGTCGTCGCCAATGACGGCGCCCGCTTCGATCACGGCGTGCGCTTGAATGGAAACCCGCGCGCCGATTTTCGCATCGGGCGCGACCACTGCGGTGGGATGAATGCCAGGCGCGAATTCAATCGGCTGCGGCGCGAGACGGAGAACCACCTGCTCGAAGGCTTTCGCGGGCTGCGCGACGCGGATGAGTGCGGCGTCGATTTTTTCCGCGAACTCGACCGGCACGAAAACCGCGGACGCCTTTGTCTTTCGCAGTTGCGGCATATAGCGCGGGTTTCCGAAAAAAGTGATTTCACCCGCAGTCGCTTCCGCAAGCGAAGCGGCGCCCGTGATCGTGATCGCGCCGTCGCCGGTCAGCTCGCCGCCGGACAGACGAGCAAGCTCATCGAGTTTGAAATCCATAGGTCGAGCCTACGCGCACGCGAAACGTGCGCGCGTTATTTTAAGCTCGCGCGGATGGCATCGAGTTGACCGGCTGACCCGAGCTTCTCGTTTTTGTTCGCGATGAAATCCGCATAGGCCTGCATGAAAATTTTTCCGGGCGGCCGGAAATCGAACTCCGCCGGTTTGTCGCGGAAAAATTCCCGATGCACCCGCGTCCAAACCAGCCGGCCATCGGTATCGATGTTCACTTTGGTCACGCCGAGTTTGGCCGCGGGTAGATATTCATCTTCCGCCACGCCGCGCGCGCTCGGGTCGAGCTTGCCGCCGGCGGCGTTGATTCGCTGCACTTCTTCGATCGGCACGCTCGAACTGCCGTGCATGACGATCGGCATGCCGGGAACTTTTTGCGAGATCGCTTCGATGACATCGAAACGGAGCGACTGCTGGCCTTTGAATTTGTAAGCGCCGTGACTGGTGCCGATGGCCGCCGCAAGCGAATCGCAACCGGAACGCTGTACGAATTCGACCGCCTCGTCAGGATTCGTTAGGCAAGCGTGACCTTCGTCGACTTTGATATCTTCCTCGACGCCGCCGAGCATGCCTAGTTCCGCTTCGACGCTGATGCCTTTCGCATGCGCGCGATCGACCACGCGCCGCGTGATCGCGATGTTCTCATCGAAGGTCTCGTGGCTGGCATCGATCATGACCGAGCTGTAAAATCCGGAATCGATACAATCGTAGCAAGTTTCCTCGTCGCCGTGATCGAGATGAACGGCGAAGATGGCTTCGGAAAACATCTGCCCGGCCGTGCGAATGATTGCTTCGAGCATGCGCTTATCGGTGTAATTCCGCGCGCCTTTGGAGAGCTGAATAATGAACGGCGCTTTGCTCTGAATGCAGCCGCGGAACAAGCCCATGGTTTGCTCGAGGTTGTTGATGTTGTAGGCGCCAATCGCGAATTTTTTATAAGCGACTTTGTAGAGTTGAGCAGTGGTGACGATCATAGATTGGAATATCTGAGGGCTGAATTCTGAGGGCGTTGCCGAGCGCGCTTACTTTCCGTTGCCGCTCGCCGGGAGCATGACGCTAACGGATGTCCCGTGCGGATTCGAATCGATATCGACGCGGCCGTTGTGGTCGAAAACGGTCCGTTTCACGATCGGCAACCCGAGCCCCATGCCGCGCGCTTTTGTGGTGCAGAACGGCGAGAAGATTTTGTCTTTTAGATCCGGCGAAATGCCGCGGCCGTTATCCTGCACGGTCACAATCACGCCACTGGTCGCCTGGCCTTCGCGAATCGATTTGGCGGCGAGTGTGATACGCGGTTTGTTTTGGCCATGGGTCGCTTCGGCGGCGTTCGCCACCAAGTGCGCGAAGACTTCGGTCAGCGCGCCTTCGTCGCCGAGCACGGCTGGAAGGTCGTTAGGCAAATTGATCTCAACCGGTGCGCCGTTCGTGCCGTATTTTTCGCGCGCGACTTCCAGGCCTTTCTTGACCGAGGCGCGCACGTCGATCGATTTCATAACCAATTCCGGCGGATGCGCGAAGTCGTTAATCTGCGTGATGATTTTGTCGAGCCGATCGATTTCCTGAACGACGATGCCGTTGAAATCCTCGCGAAAACCGGCGTCATCGAATCGCTCCGGTAACAACTGCGCGAAAGTTTTAATCGCAACCAGCGGGTTGCGAATTTCATGCGACATGCTCGCGGCCAGATCGCTCCAAAAGACCGCACGATCGACCAGATCCCGCTTCTGCCGGATGTTTTCCTGGCCCGTCATATCCTGGATGACCGCCACCGCGCCGAGCGGCGTCCGCTCATTCATGAGCCGCCGCGTTTCCACCAAAAGCGAACGGCGCGTATTTCCATCGACCCATTGTTCCGGCGGCGAAATGGAATTCACTTCCAACGTTTGCCGCAGGAGCGAAGCAATCCGGCGGCCCGTCGCTTCGACCGGACGATTCAAAACGTCGGCCGGGGAAAGGCCAAGCATGAGCTCAGCGGTCGGATTAAACCAACGCACGATCGCATCTTCATCGGTGGCCACGATTCCCGGCGGAATCGATTTCAACAAAGTCTCTGCGAGAGTTTTTTGCACGGTGACTTCTTCGTGAAGCAGTGCGTTTTCCAAAACCGTGGAAACGTGTTCGGCCAGGATCATGAACTGCTGGAGATCCTGATTATCGAGCCGCTGGCCTGTGAAGCGGTGGCCGAAAAAAATCCAGCCGATGACGCGCCCGCGGGCATGCAAAGGCACAATCACTTCCGCGCCAAATGTATCGAGCGCGCGCGTCATTATCGTGCGTTGTGCGGGATCGGCCGCGTGCGAGAGATTGCTCCGCGAAATCAGGTGCGCGTTGAATTCAAACCAGCGCACCAGCGCGTCGCGCTCGCCGTATTCGATCTCGTGCGTTTCCTGCAAACAACGCAGTCCGGCGCGCAAACGATAATGATCGCCTTGCCGCATTTTCGAAAAAATTCCGACGCGCGTGACGTTGGCGGCGTCCGCCACACTTTCCACGAGATTGGCCAGGAGCGTTTCCACGTTATCGAATCGGCGAAAGACGCGCGGAAAACGCAACATCGGTAGCGCGGGCGTTTGTCGCTCCGGTAAAACTTCGAGCTGCCGCGGCTGTTCGGTTATCGGAACGAGACTTGTTTGGCTGCGCAATTGGCGATTCTCCTGCGCGAGTTGCAGATGATCGAAGGCGCGGTTGACCAGCGCTTGGAAACGACGCCGATCCAGTTCCAAATCCTCCGCGGCGTAGATGCCGGATTGCTCGGCTTCACGGAGCGGTTCCGACTTCGCGCTGCCGAGCGCGATGATCAAAACGTCCGGCCACGTATCGAGAACGGAGCAGAGAAGATCGCGTGATTCTTTCCCGCGCAAATCAAGCAAGAGCAAGGCCGGCCCAGTCTGACGCAAGACTGAATCGAGTCGGTCGCCTTCCGAGACATGCCGGACTTGCGCGATCACGCGAAGGAATGCTTTTACGCGGCGCGCCAGATCGCCGTCCTGCGAGTAAAGCACACAAATCGGAGAATCGATCATGCGGCCGCGACCTCCTCTTCCTGGAAACGAACGAGCGGCAAAAGGATGTAAAATGAAGTTCCTTTAGTGAGCTCACTTTCCACTTCAATTTGGCCGCCGTGTTCCTGGATGATGCCGTGCACGACTGATAACCCGAGGCCGGTTCCGTAATCCTTTGTCGTAAAAAACGGATCGAAAACGTGCGCGATATCTTCGCTTTTAATTCCTTCGCCGTTGTCGCGCACAGTCACGCGCAGGATGTCTTGCCGCTCGCCGCTGAAGGCGTTTAAGGGCGTGGCCCATTCGTTGTGCGGCAGGATTTCCGTCACGACTTCGAGTTGTCCGCCTTGCTTCATTGCATCCATGGCGTTCAGAAAAAAATTGAGGAAGACTTGTTCGATCTGATCGCCATCAGCACGGATTGTATCCACGTCCGCATTCCAGGAACGAGCTAATTTGATTTCTTTCTGATAAAGCCGGTGCCCGACGAGCATGAGCGACTTTTCCAGCAGCTCATGCACGTGCAGCGGTTTGAGTAGCGGCTTGGCCGGCCGCGCGAAACGGAGGAGCTGATTGACCAGCGAATCGATGCGATCGATCTCATGGCCGATCAAATTCGAGAAGGTCTCGCGAAAGTCGGAATCCTGATATCGTTCCGGGAGAAGTTGAGTGAAGGTTTTGATCGACACGAGCGGGTTCTTAATTTCGTGCGCCATGCCCGCGGAGAGTGTGCCGAGGCTCGCTAATCGATCACTCCGGCGAATTTGTTGCTCGAGCCGCTTCAAGGCCGTGATGTCAGTCAGCACCATCAAGACGCCAAGCATCTGGCCCTCCAGATCATGAAAAATGGAACTGCTGGCGCGAGCGACGGCCGGGCCGCGTTCCGATTGCAAAACCAGCTCGCGATTTTCCTGCCGCTGGCCGGAGCGCAAGGTCTCTTCCACCACCTCGCGGAGGGGCGCGGGTAACATATTGACCGGTTTCTCAAGTAACTCGCGTGAAGTGAGCTCGGTGATTTGTTCCGCTTCGTTATTGAAGACCGTGATCGTGCCGTCCGTACTCGCGGCGATGACGCCAGTGGTCAGATTCTGCAGCAAAGTTTCGTTATAAATCTTCGCGTTCTGGACTTCCGTGAATAACTCCGCGTTATCTATCGCGACCGCGAGCTGACCGCACAGAACTTGGAGCGCATTCTGCTCCGCGCTTCCATAGATGCGTCCGGAAAGCCGCGGTCCGAGTAACATAACTCCAGCTAGGTGCTCGCGCGCAAAAATACCGATCGCGACCGCAACCCCGAGCGAATCCATTTGCTTCATCACTCGCGCGAGCTGCGGCGTCGTGCGAATGCGATGTAACTCGTCGCGAACAATGGGCTCGGGATGGCTCTCGAGATAGGAAATAATAGCTTGGTCCTGGGCGAATTCGAGGAATCCACCTTTCGCTCCTGACTGTAAGAGTGGATATTGCTGAACGTAGCCGCCCTTACCCGCTAAGAGGATGAATATGTGATCGGTGTTAACCGCTTCGCCAATTGTCTTAGCAAACCGTTCCAATAAATCCTGTAACGTGGTGACCGAGCGAAGAATCGCCGCGGCCTTACTCATAGTTGCCTGAAAGTCGAGGCGCTTCGAGCCAATAAAGAGACGATCAGCCAGTGATTGAGAAACGCCTCGAGCCGGCGCCATCGCGAAGGCGATGACAACAGCCGCTATAACGTGTGCAACTCCGCTGCTTTCGTATCGTAACGCAGGCCTAAGACCCACCGAAACCAGCCACCAAATTAAAAGGTAAAGGCCGAGCAGGTATACGGTTAAGACAGTGTACGACATGGCTCGTCTGATGAACAAGCCAACCTCCATCAACTTTCGAGTAGCTATACCGTAGGCGATGACGAGGCTGAAAATAGGAACCCTGAAAGGCGCGAACCAAAGAACTTGTGATGGATCGACGAAGAAATTTAAAACCAACGCAGCCAATAGAGTTAGCACGAATGCCGATATTCCTCCCACAAGGATAAAGGCCAATTCCGCGTGTTCTCCCGGACCGGTATTGCGTAAATTCCGAGCCGCGCTAACAATTAGAATTGCGACTGCGCCGACGAGATAGATGACATACAAAGGCGCGGCCTTTCCGTAGATCGGATTCGGCGCATGAAAGCCAGTTAAACCGGAAAGGTGTGCTTCTCTTAGAAAGAACGTTGTTTGACAGAAAGACGCGACGACGAAAGTCGCGATTATCCAATATCGGGCGCGAAAGAGAATCGTCCGCCAAGGCTTGTCCGAATAAAGGACGCATAATCTTAAGAGGTTGAGTACCGCTATATAGCTCGCTCCGGAAGCAGAAGCTTGTCGAATAGCGACCGTTGCGTTCGCGGCGGTAGTCGCAGTGAAGGCGAAATATAAGCTCCCCACCCATGCGCAAATAATAACTGACAACAACAGGAAACACTGATTAGACCGCCGAGTCGGATTGGCCTGGAAAACTACCAGTCCAAGCGCACACTGCAGCACCACTGCTACAACGATCGGGATG
The DNA here is from genome assembly GCA_964235895.1 of uncultured Chthoniobacterales bacterium. Lineage (GTDB taxonomy): Bacteria > Verrucomicrobiota > Verrucomicrobiia > Chthoniobacterales > UBA10450 > JACCTI01. The sequence goes on along the minus strand of CAXSCV010000094.1, from coordinate 4,622 downwards.
GTTGCGCTCGTCATTTAGGCAGCTAGGCGGTTAAAGACCATCGAGCTGGCGGTGCCGCCCAGGCCACGGACATTTACCAGCGCGTAGTTAAGCTTCGCTTTGCGGGGCTGGTTTGGCACGATATCCAAATCGCAAAGTGGATCGACTACTTCGTAGTTCGCGGTCGGGGCGATTAACTGATCTCGCATGCTGAGCGCGCAGGAAATTATCTGAAATGGGCCGCCCGCGGCGAGGGCGTTTCCGGTTACACCTTTGATCGAACTTATCGGAACCGAGCGCGCATGTTTGCCGAAGACTTTCTTGATAATGTTGATCTCCGCGGCGTCGAGATAAGGATGACCCGGGCCGTACGCGGAAATGTAATCGATGTCTTCCGGTGCACAGCTTGCGTTTGAGAGGGCGAGCTTCATTGAGAATTCCAAGCCCGATGCCGGCTGCTTTGGATCAAGATCACGTTGCGTGCCATACCCGCTTATCTCCATGTAAATTTTTGCCCCGCGCGCTTGCGCGCGTTCCAAGTTTTCCAGGATCAAAATCCCGGCGCCCTCAGAAATTACCCCGGAATCGCGCGTTAGGTCGAAGGGCCGGCTGGCTGTTTCGGGGTGCGCGTTGCGCGATGAGCTTAATCCCGAGGCAATAAAACTCGCCATCGCCAGCGGGGTAATCGGAGCATCGGCTCCGCCCGCTACGGCGAACTCCGACTCTCCTCGCACGATCATTGCCGCGGCCATCGCGATCGCATCGAGCCCCGACGGACAGGCCGACGAAACGGTGGAGGCGTCGGCCGACGCGCCAAGATGGTCCGCGATCAAATTTGCCGCTGCTTGAGGCTTGGACGCCGCGAGTTCGAACGGCCCCACGCGGCTAGGATTGCGTTCGTTTACGTCGTGAAAAACGCGCTCGATGACATCGAGCGCACTGGTGCTGACGCCGATCACCACCGGCGTCGGGCTCGGCAAATCAATGTGAGCCGGGTCGAATCCAGCATCGCGCAGCGCGAGCATGGTCGCGGCGTAAGCGAGTTGCGTATGCCTCGCCATTCGTCGCGGTTTAAGATCCGCGCTCATGTAATCGCGCGGATCGAAACCCTTTACTTCGCCCGCGATCCGGCTCTCAAATTTACTCGCGTCAAAAAGTGTGATCGGCGCGATGCCGCTTCGGCATTTCAGCAACGAGCTCCAATATTCTTCCAAGCCAACGCCGTTAGGCGCGAGCACTCCCATCCCTGTGACGACGACGCGATTGCGTTTATCCATTACGCCAAACTCTCTCCGGCTGAAGGGCTTCGGCTGCAAGCGAATCTACTCCGCTCGATCTCGGCCAGTACTTTTTTCGCGGCAAATCCGAATGTTATTCACAAGTTGCATCTTCCTCGGTTTTGCGGCAGCATCGCGCCCGAGCGACCGGGGAAGAGATTTTCCTCGTTGGGCTTCAACGGCACGGCCTTAGCTTTACGATGGTCGCGAGATGACAATGACCCTTAGCTCTGACCTGCCCAAAATCCTCGTGATCGACGACGAAATGGGGCCGCGCGAAAGTTTGCGCATGCTCTTGAAACCTAACTACCAGGTGCACACGGCCGATTCCGTGGAAGCAGGAATCAAGTTGCTCCAGGAAAAAAAACCGGACGCCGTGATCAGCGATATCCGCATGCCCGGCGCGAACGGTATCGACGGTTTGCGCCGCATTCGTGAAATCGATCCGCACGTCGCCGTCATCATGCTCACCGGTTTCGGAGCGCTCGAGACCGCGCAGGAAGCGCTCCGCCTTGGCGCGAACGATTACATCAGCAAGCCTTTCGATGCGACCGAGATGCGGGAAGTCATTAGCCGCAACGTCGAACGCACACGCATCTCCCGCACGGGAGAGAACGCCGCCGGTGAAATCCGCGAACTCAACACGCGCCTGATGAAAGAGCTCGCGCAAAAGGAACGGCTGGCTTCGTTAGGCCAGGCTTCCGCCGAATTCGTGCACGATCTCGGTAACCCGCTCACCATCGTTTGGGGTTATGTGCAATTGCTCGCAAAGAAACTCGAGGAATCCGAAAAAGGTAAACCTAACCAACCCACGGAAGGAACGACCTCGGCCAAAGAATTGGCCATTATTGAGCAGAACGTCCGGCTCTGCCGCGAACTCCTCACCATGTGGCAAAGCTATGGCAGCGTCGAAGCCGCGCCGCACAAGGCCATTTCCGTTTGCGAAATCGTGCAGAAAGTGATCAAGAGTGCGGAGTCGATCGCCACGCAAAACGAGGTCGAGTTGCGCTCCGACGTTTCCGAAGATGCCTGCATGCTCATGGGAGATTCGCTCCAGATCATGCGCGCGATTCAAAACGTCATCATCAACGCCATCCAAGCCTCGGCCGAGAAAAAGGGAACCGTCTCCGTCAGTTGTCTGCGCAAGGAATTCTACGTCGACGTGCGTGTGGAAGACACCGGCGAAGGAATTCCTTCAGAAAAAATGCAGAAAATTTTCGAGCCATATTTTACCACCAAACAAGGCAAGAGCGGCACCGGCCTCGGACTCTACATCACTAAAAAAGTGATCGAAGACCACAACGGGTCCATCAAAGTAGACAGCACTCCTGAAGTCGGCACGACCTTCGTCATCCGTCTGCCCTTGCTCGGCGAACAGCCATAGCCGAGTCCGTCATTCGCGCAAAAAGCGCGTCGAAGTCGGTTTAGCTTGTAACTCGCACAGCTTCCGTTTTCGTGAGGTGTGCCCAATTATCGCGTTGCGCCGATTTTTCTTATTCGGATGGCGGGCGTGCCGTTTGAACCGTTGCGACAGTTAGCTACGCCCAGGACTGCTGCAGCCGCGAAAGAGTTAATCGGTCTGGAAAAGCTTCGCAACGAAGCCGCCTTTGACGTCGAAAGGTTTTTCTCTTCGCGCCAACGTTTGTTAGCCCCAAACGTTTACCAATCCTTGCGTGTAGCAGTTCGTTCCTTAACCGTGCCCATCGGCGAGTTTGACGCTCAACCACTCATTTTCACAAACTACGCCGATGCTGCGCGCGCAGTCTCTCAGGCTTACCAACGGCTGGAAGCTGCGCTTTGCGAGGAGCTACAATCGACGCGTCGTTTTCTCATCGAGTCCACTCGGAGTTATCTGACCGATTACCTTCTTTTCGGTGCAGAAAACGTCCGCGGTTTACTCGCTCGACAGCTTGAGGATTATCCTCTCGATCTCTCTCTCTTGTCACCACGACACAACGCCGCACGCAAAGTCGAGCAAAGCTTGCTTCTCTATCTGCAACGCGTCGCGGCAAAGAACGACACCTTTAGCCACTTCGGTCCTTCGGCGTGGGGAAAGGTTGCACCGATTATCGGTGTGCAGTTCGAACCGAAGCCGGGGTTTGAGCGACGAGAGTTTTTTCTCGAGCGCTGGACCGCGCACGCGATCGCGGGAGTGATGAATTCCGATAGCGATGTCTTCGTGGAAATATGTCCGCGATTGAATCCAAACGGGCTTCTCAGGGAACAGACCTTTTACCTTCAGGACACTAACCAGGAAGTCTCGCTGACTGACTGTGAATATTCGATCGTCCGACGCGTCGACGGACGAACGCCGGCGCACGAACTAACCAACAAACTGAGCAACAATCTGAGCGATTTACGCTCGCTCGTAGAACGAAACATTTTGTGGTGCCGAGTCGAGGTGCCAGCCATGCAGCCGCATGCCTTCGAAATTCTTCGCAATGAGGTGGCGGCCTGGCGGCCTAATGCCGTTCGCGAAAAATGGAGCGCAGTCCTTGATTCAATGGTGGAATTCTTAGGAGCTTTCGAGCGCGCAGAATCCAGCGCCGCCCGGGAAAAAGTCATGGAAGAAGCAGGATCGTTTCTGAGAGGAGTAGTCGGAAAAGAAAAACCTGCTGAACGCTTCCTCTACTCGGCATCGAATGTAATCGGCGAAGAATGCGTTTGTGCCAGCGGTCTCGAAATTCAAGATGTACTTCTCGATGAGGTTGCTGTGGAAGCGGCGCCTTGGATTGATTTATGGCGCGATTCCTACGCATTCGTGGCCAGCCGAGTCGCCAGGGGTCTTCGCGATATCCTCGAAAAAGTGCCGGGCAATCCCAATTCTTTGCCTCTACCGCTTTTTTTGCGGGCCTGCGAAACTGCAAGGCTCTCTCTTCAAGGGCCGGGGTTGGTTGTGCTTTCAGTCATCGCTTTCTCCGAGGTGAAGACACTCTTTTTGGACCATCTCAAAGCGCACATGGACAAGGATGAGTACGAACTGACGAGGCACGATTGTCAGGTAGTTCGCGATAGCTTCGACTATCCGAAGTTCGATGAATACACCTACCCGTCTGCCGATCTTCAAATTTCCGCAACATCGTTCGCTGCTGTTAACCGCGGAGAATATCAGTGGATAATCGGAGAGTTACATCCGCCACCTGCCCTCCTTCATCACGGCTTTTACTGGGGCTGTCCCGACAAGCCGGCGTTATCCCGCGCGCTTGCCAGCACAGTGGGAGACCGGCCGAATTTTCACTTCGGTTTTGGTCCGGCCGATTTTACTTCGCACACCACGGTGCGGATTTTTGATGCGCTCCCGGACTTGACTTACTTCGTCGCTCCTCAGCGTGGCGATCCCGCCTGGAAGACTGTTCCTCCATCCGA
>CAXSCV010000093.1:9677-11258 GCA_964235895.1 uncultured Chthoniobacterales bacterium | reverse complement strand
CGAAGTCACGAGGGCTCCGCGTGCGCACCGTCAGCGCGCCTTGATCGCGCGCTTCGGCCCATTTGGTTATCTGATCGCACTGGCCGCGGCCGCGCCCATTTATCTTTTCGTCCTGAGCACGCTGCCGAAATCGCTCTTCCGCCGTTTTCCTTTTCGCACGCTCGCGGCGCTCGCGGGAATTTTGGAAACAGCTTCCGTCGTTTTGTGGCCGGCGATTGAAATCGGCGAACGCATCGGCCGGCTTTTCCTGCCGCGCCTCGCGTCCGAGCGGACGCGACTTTTCGCCGCGCGCGAAGAATTGAAACAAGTCGCGGTGCAAAGCGAACGCGAAGGTTCCATCACGTCGACCGAGCGCGCGATGATTCATAACGTGGTCGATTTTCGCAACGTGACCGCGCGCGATGTCATGGTGCCGCTGCAAAATTACGCCACACTCAAACCTGAAACGCCGATCGCGACCGTGCTCGAATTAAGCCAATCTTCCGGGCGCGATTATTTTCCAGTGCTCTCGCCGCGCGGCGACGCCATCGGTTTGGTCAACGTCCTCGAAATTCTCTTCGACAAAACGACGCCGTCGACCCTCGCGAAATACATGCGCCGCATCGTCATCGCCGATGAAACCGATCCGGCCTATCGCATTATCCGGCGGTTGCGCGCGGCTCGGCTCGGTCTCGCCGCCGTGGTTGACGCCGAGAAAAAACTCGTCGGTATTGCGATTGAAGAAGATCTGGTCAAACGCCTGGTGCGCAGTTCCTAAATCGCGGCCGCTTTCACCGGAGCGCTCGTCGGCGCAGGCGTGCTCAGAATGCGCGCGGTACTCACAATCGCCACGTGCGAGAAGGCTTGCGGGAAATTTCCGAGCATGCGTTTCGCGCGTGGATCGTATTCTTCCGAAAGCAACCCGAGATCGTTCCGCAAGGCGAGCAAGCGCTCGAAATGCTCGCGCGCTTCTTCGGTTCGTCCGATCAGGTGCAGGCAATCGGCCAACCAAAACGAGCAAAGAAGGAAGACGCCTTCGCCGCCGGAAAGGCCGTCGACTTTGCTCGCGGCAGCGCGATAGCGGAGGACGAAACCGTCCTGCATTAACTCGCGTTGCACTGCATCGACTGTGTTGCGCACGCGTTCGTCGCTCGCGGGGAGGAAGCCGACCAGCGGCATCATCAACACGCTCGCGTCCAGTTCTTCCGAGCCATAAAATTGCGTGAACGCTTTCTTCTTCGCGTGATAACCGCGCTCGCACACTTGCGCGTGAATGCGGTCGCGCGTTTCCCGCCAGCGCTCGGTGTGCTCTTCACCGACGCAGCCGCAATGTTCGACCAACTTCACCGCGCGATCGAACGCGACCCACGCCATCATTTTCGAATGCGTGAAATGATGCGGTTCGCCGCGCATTTCCCAAAGGCCCTGATCCGGCGCTTCCCATTTCGTCTCGAGAAAATTCATCAACGCGACGAGCATACGCCACTCCGGCTCGCTCGTTTTTATGCCGGCCTGATCCGCGCGATACATCGAGTCGAGGACTTCGCCATAGACATCGAGTTGAAATTGATCGGCTGCGGCATTGCCTACGCGCACCGGTTG
>CAXSCV010000093.1:0-9659 GCA_964235895.1 uncultured Chthoniobacterales bacterium | reverse complement strand
TTCGAACTCCGGCAGCCGCCGCTCGCCGCAAACGCCGTACATAATTTGCATTTGCGACGGACTGCCGGCGACCGCGCGCAAAAGCCATTGTCGCCAGGCGCGCGCTTCATCGAGATAGCCCGCGTCCATCAGCGCGACCAAAGTGAAAGTGGCATCGCGCAGCCAGCAGAAGCGATAATCCCAGTTCCGTTCGCCGCCGATTTCTTCCGGCAAGGAAGTCGTGGCCGCGGCGACAATCCCGCCGGTCGGCGCGTAGGTCAGACCTTTCAGCGTGATGAGCGAACGCCTGATCGCGTCGCTCCATGGACCTTCAATCTGGCAACCGTTCGACCATTCGTTCCAATACTCTTCCGTTTCCTGCAACGCGTGCTCGGCGTGAACTTTTCGCGGCGGCTTTTCGTAAGATGAATACCAGGTGAGCACGAAGGGATTTCGCTCGCCTTCCTTCACCGTGAACTCCGCGACCGTTTTCAGATCTTCGCCGCGCATTTCGATGGGCGTGCGCAAGATCACGGCGTCAGGACCGGCCACCGCTTCGATTCCGCCATCACGCCGGCGGACCCACGGCACGATGTGTCCGTAATCAAAGCGGATGACCAGTTCCATTTTCATCTTCACCGAACCGCGCACGCCTTCGACGATGCGGATGATGTCCGGCGCCTGCCCGCGCGGCGGCATGAAATCGATCAGACGGACCAGGCCGTCCGCGGTCTCGATTTCCGTTTCGAGAATGAGCGTGTTGCCGCGATAACGGCGGCGCGTGGCGGTCATCTTCTCGTTAGGCCAAAAACGCCAGCGGCCATTTTTCTCATCGCCGAGCAAGGCGGCGAAACAAGCGCCGGAATCGAAACGCGGGAAACCAAGCCAATCGACCGAACCGTCGCGACTAACGAGCGCGCAGGTCTGCGTGTCGCTGAGGAATGCGTAATCTTCAATCTTGCTCATGCTTTTTGTGGGAGAGCCTTTTCCTTGGCCAGTTGCGCAATTCCATCACTCGTTAGGCGATAGATTGTCCATTCCTCGTTCGGTCGCGCGCCCAGTTTCTTGTAGAAACCGATGGCTGGCTCGTTCCAATCGAGCACGGCCCACTCCATCCGTCCGCAACCCCGCTCGTGTGCAATTTGCGCCAGCCTAACGAGTAATTGCCGGCCGTAACCTTTCCCGCGGATCTCTGGCCTAACGAACAGATCCTCCAGGTAAAGTCCCGGTCGACCGAGCCAGGTGGAGAAGTTGAAGAAGTAAACCGCGAAGCCGACCGGCTCGTCATTTTCGAGCGCTAACAAAACCTGCGCAGCCGGTTCTTCGCCGAAAAGGACATCGCGCAAACCAGCCTCGGTGGCGACGGCGTCGTTAGGCGCGCGCTCGTATTCGGCCAGCTCGCGAATCAAACGCAGAATGATCGGAACGTCCGACGCACTCGCAGCTCGAATGAGAAATTGCGAAGACATCCGCCCACCGTAGCGCAACCGGCGCGCTCCGCAGCCGCCGTCCGCTATCTTGACAAATCGTTTGCACGAACCTCATTCGAAAGGAGCAACCGCAGGGAATGAAGATTACTTTTCGCCACGTCTTAGGTTTTGATTTTTCGATCGCGCTGGCGCTTTGCTTTCTCTGCCTCGTGCTCAATGGCCGTGCGCAACCGCCGCCTCCGGGCCAGGCAATCGAAGCCGTAGAAGTGGTCGATTTTACCAAACTGCTTCCGATTTTGCCGGACGCTCCGGCAGGTTGGAAAGCCGAGGAAGCGGAAGGTTCGACGGAAGATTTAGGCGAATCGCAAATCACCAATGTCCATCGCGATTATCGCAAAGGTGACGAGAAGGATTCGCCGACCGCGGCGATTAGCATTCTCGATTCGGCGGCCAATCCCGAATACGTCGAGAGCACGACCGCGACTTGGAATACGAACACTTCGAACGACGACGGCTATTCAAAAGCGATTAACATCGACGGCATTCCAGGCTTCGAAACTTTCGAGAAAGACGGCAAGCACGGGACGCTTTGGCTGATGGTAGCGAAGCGATATTTTTTGCAAATCGAAACGACCGGCCAGGAAGCAAAAGAACTTCAGGAATGGATGAAGCGCATCGACCTGAAGAAGCTGGCCGCGATTAAATAACGTTCGTTAGAAGACGACGACCGCACGGTAAAATCGATCCGGCTCGCCGCTCGCGCCTGGATCTGTCACCGCCACATCACTCCCCGTGCCGATGACATTATTTTGCAAGGTCATCCAGCCGTTCGGATCGGCCAGGTTGTCGTTGAATTCGATTCGGTAAACTCTGCCGTTCACGGTCGGAATGCTGAGCGTGATCGCACCTGTGCCGGCGTCGTGCGCGACCGCGTCCACTCGCAGAGAACTCGTCGCGTTCATCGGATCGGTCCCGGCGCGATATTCATCGAGATTGGAAACGCCGTCGCCGTCGGAATCGAGGTTTGCGTCGTTCGAATTATTTGGATTCAAGTTGTTCGCGATTTCGTAGCCATCGGGAATTCCGTCGCCATCCGCATCGATCGAAGCGCAACTGGAACTGACGCTGTAAACCTGCACGGAATCGATATACCAGCCGGTGCTGGCAGTGCTGGAATCGCTTCCGAAACGCCAGCGAAATTGCACGTTTTTTCCGGTAGCGGCCGCGGGTAAATCGACGATCACCTGGCCGGTGGTATTGATCGAACCCGACCAAGCCCGGCGCCCGATCAGCGCGTTGCCAGTCGCGCCCGAAGAAATCGATGCGCCGTAACCACCGCGCACAAAATTTCCGCCAGCGGTCTGGATATCGGCGAACGCTCCGCCGTCGATGCTGATCTCAAGCACGCCGCCGTCGTACGGACTTTCCGTCGTATAGCGATGCTTGAAAGAGAGCCTCGTGTTGCCTGCGCCGATCGGGATCGATGGACTAACGAGACTGCTATCGGCCGCGGTCGCAATATCCGCGGCGAAGGCGGCATTCCCGCTATCGACCACCAGGGCGGTGCTCGTCTTCCAGGTCGCGGTCGCGGCGCCGGTATTCGTCGTGCTCCATCCCGTGGGCAAGGCCGGCGCGGTCACGCCGTCGAAATTTTCCGAAAAGATAACGCTGTTCGTGACTTGCCCGATTTGCAGCGGCACGTTCACGGTGGCGCTTCCGTTATCGCTGGTGACGACGAAGGGAACTTGCAAAGTTGTGCCGCACGCAGCATTCGCCGGCACGTGATAGGAAAAGTTCCGCGAGGCGGTCGCGCCGGCGGCGATGCTGCCGTAGCTCGCGCTGTAATTGCCGAGCAGCGTGGTGACGTTGTTGTCGGCAGTCGTTAGGCGATTGGTTAATGGGATCGTGAAAACCAAATCCTCGCCCGGCTCCGCGATGCCATTGCCGTTGCCTAACGAATCCGAAAAGGTGATCGTCCCCGCCGCGCTGCTCGGATAGTAGGACTCGACGATCGTGAAATACAAGCTGCTGTAAAGCGTGGTGGTCGCGCCTGCGCCGGCGCCCCGCGCGGCGAATCCGCTTCGGATATCGCGCACATCGTCACCCGCGTAAGCCGCATTATCCGCGGCGATAATCGTGTCGCGCGCCTGCACGATGGTCGGGCTGGAGACGTCGAGCTTCATCGCGTCGGTCACGATCTGCAGAGCGCGTTCGTTGCCGACACTCCAACCCAGCCGTGTAATCATTCGCGCGCGCACTTCCAGGAGCATCTGGCACCAGATCGCGCCGATGTTATGCACTTCGCTGGCGGTAATCCCGATGACCGGACTCGGCGGATAGGCGCCGTCGTTCAGCGCGTTAATTTGTTGCAAATCGATGTCGCCGAAAGTCATCGGATTATGCGGTTTGCCGTTCGGCCCGAGACTGGAAATGACCGCGTAAGGAAAGCGCCGGATGCCGTAGTAATAATTATCCGTGAAGGTCGGGCTGAGCTGATAAGTGACGTAGCCGCCGGAGGCGTAAACCCCGTTCACATCCTCGTCCGCGCTCGAGAGAAGGCAGCGCGCGTAAAAGTCGGACCACCCTTCGCCCATCCCGCCGGCTTGCTGACTCCCTAGGCCGCTGCCGTTGTTATGCAGACGATTCGATAGACCGTGCGTCAACTCGTGGATGAAAACTTCGCCATCGAGCGCGCCGTCGCGTTGCGGCGTCGGGCCGGTGAAAAGATACATCTGCATGCGACCGGCGCCGCCGTCCGCTGGGGTCGAGAAATTGGCGTTGTTCGTGCCGGAATAATCCTGCACTTCCGCGAGCACGGCGTCGTTGCCGGTGCCGCCGCGGCCAAAATTATTCGTCTGAAAATTTCGTGCCGCTTCGTTGAAGCCTAACAAGTAGAGCCGATCGTGATAAACGTTCGTCCAATAAAACAGATTCGTGACAGCGCCATTACGCGAATTCGCCGTGGAAGGCTGGTCATTGCCGCCGGGTGCAGGGCTATAGCTAAAATCGAAAACGCGGTTCGTTCCGGTAGCCTGGCCGGGCGGATTTGTATCGATGCCATTCGGCGAGGCGAGGTCGACGCCGGCATTGACGTTGTTGCCGGTCGTGACGTTCACGCCGTCGGTGATCCAGCCGAGATTGTTAAAAGTATTCGGCGTTTCGTTGCCGATCAGCGTCACAGACGTGCGACTGATACCGGGCGGCTGCAGCCCCTGCCCCGGCAAGGTGCCGCCGGGCGACCACGGCGACGGGCTATCGCTCGTATAAACCGAATACGTCGCGGGCTGCGTCTGGTGCGCGGTGATATTTTTGCGCCACAACAGCGTGCCGTCAGTCGCATCGACGATCACCGTGTAAGCATAGATGTCTTCCCAAAGCGTCATCGAATAAGCGAGCGTGGCCACGCCCGGTTCGATCGGAAAATAGAGCAACTCGGTTCGGATCGGCTGCACGAATGGACCATTCGCCAGCACGGTTGTGCGACGATCCTCCGTTTTCGCTTTCGGAAAAATCCTGGCCGCTTCGATCGTATAACCGATCGAAGCCGCCCCGCGCACCGCCGCCTGCGCCGGAGTGAGCGCGGCAGCACTCGTTAGGCGCGAATAATCGAGGCCGGGCGCGAGATTGCTCGTGACATGAGCGAGCGCGCCGTTCGCGGCAAAACCGAAACGAATTTCTCCCTGGAAAATCGGCAATCCGTTTGCCTCCTGCCGGTATTCCAGCCAGCCCATGTTGCCCGCGGGATTTGCGTAATCCGCTGCCAGCACGAGCGCCTGTGTCTGATCACTCGTTAGGCCAAAGAGCGCCGATTGCTGCGCCAGGAATTCACGGCCGATTTCCGCGCGCGCGCGGCCCGAAGCCGGCGTGAGAAATTCGCGCGCTGTGGTCGTGCCGATCGCTTCCGGCGCCGTGCCGCGCGGATTCATTTCCAATTGCAAAGTCGGAACGCGCGCGGCCAAAGCGGCTTGCGCATCTTTCATGAGCGACTGCGTGCGTGCGATCGTCTGCGGCCGCGTCGCGCCGCTGTTACGCGCGAGGATGGCCGCTTTATTTTGCGCATCGCCCGGCGTTTCGGAATCCCGAATGTCGTAATTCGGATACGCATCTTTCGTTTCGCGCGCGAGCTGCGCCGGCGCAGGATTTGCCAGCAGAAAACCAGCGGAAAGCAGGGACAAAAGAGCGAACGGGCGATTCATGAGGGCTCGTGGCTATCAGAGAATCGCCACGGTCACAAAGCATTTCGCCCCGCGGCAGCAACCACTCGTCACGGCGCGCGGCCACTCGTCACAATTCCGCCACCTCGCGACCATGTCCGCGTTCTAATCAGCACATGAAAACATTCCTCACCATCCTCAGCGCGACGCTCACGCTCGCGATTCATCCACTCCGCGCAGCCGACGCGCCGAAAGTCATCGACATCAAAGTGACCGGCCACGGCAAACCGGTCATTCTTATTCCCGGCCTGGCCACGCCCGGCGCGGTTTGGGACGAGACGGTGAAGCATCTCGAGGGCAAATATGAATGCTACGTCGTGACTATCGCAGGCTTTGGCGGGATGCCCGCGGTCAAGACCGATGACTTGTTAGGCAATGTCCGCGACCAGCTCATCGCCTACGTCCGCGAGCACAAACTCGAAAAGCCGGTGATCATCGGTCACAGCCTCGGCGGAGCCACCGCGCTCGCCATGGGCGAAGCCGCGCCGGATTTACTCAGCGACATCATTTGCGTCGATGGCCTCCCTTTTACCGCCGCCGTCATGATGCCCGGAGTGCAAGACGTCGAAAGCGCAAAGAGGGCCGCCGCCGCCTGGTACGAACGGATGAAAGGTCAGACCGGAGAATCGTTCGCCGCCTATCAGCGCAACGTCGTCATTCCCTCTATGGTCACAAAGCCCGAAGACGTTACGCGTGTCGCTGAGATGTGCGGGAAATCCGATCCAGTGGCCGTAGGCCAGGCGATGAACGAACTGCTCACCCGCGATCTGCGTCCCGACCTCGGCAAAATCAAATGTCCGATCCTGGTCATGGGCGCGCTCGCGCAAATCCTGCAATACGCCCCGCGCCCGGCGATCGAGCAGAACTACAAAGCGCAATTCATGAACGCTCCGCAGACGCGCTTCGACTACTTTGAAAAGGCGAAACATTTCATCATGATCGACGATCCCGCCGGCTTCCAAGCCGCGCTCGATAAGGAACTGGCCGCCCGCTGAACCGCTCGTTAGGCTGACAACGTTCTCCCCATGAGTAACCGTTCCACGCCCCGACCGCGCGCCGCCTACTGGTGGTGCCAGGTCGCGGGCTGGGGCGGTTATTTGCTCCTCAACATCGTCACTAGTCAGGGCTTCGCGCCCATCACCAGTCGAGTCCTCGGCAGCTTTCTCTGGCTGAGCTTCCTTGGCGTTCTCGTCACCCACGCTTTGCGCGCGCTTATCTTTCGACAGCGTTGGATCGAGCTGTCGATCGCGCGGCTTATTCCGCGCATCATCGCAATCAATCTCGCACTCGCCCTTTTTCTCGTGGGCAGCGTTTGGCTTTATTATTCTCTCCTGCCCAAACCCGCCGTCGCTCCATGGATGAAAGGCCACCGCGCCCTGGCCGCGGCCAACGTAATCTTCGTTTTCAATGACTTCATCATCCTCACCCTCTGGTCGGGGATTTACTTCGGATTCGCTTACTTCAAACGCGAACGCCGGCGCGAGATCGAGCGCTACCAGGCGCAGACCGCGCTGGCCGAGGCGGAGCTGCGCGGATTAAAGAGCCAGCTCAATCCGCATTTCTTTTTCAATTCGCTCAACAGTTTGCGCGCGCTCGTCCTGGAAGATCCGGCGCGCGCGCAGGAAGCGATCACGCAGCTCGCCGCCATCCTGCGTTATCATCTGCAATCGGGCGAACGCTCGCTCGTACCGATGGTTGACGAGCTGGCCACGGTCGAGCAATACCTCGCGCTCGAGCTCATTCGCTTCGAAGATCGCCTAACGATCGAGCGCGAGATTGCGCGCGAAACTTTGCCGCTGCTCGTGCCCCCGCTTGCGCTGCAAACGCTGCTCGAAAACGCGATCAAATACGGCGTCTCGCGGGACACCGGCGCGGCTCTCATCCGGCTTTCCGCAAATCTGGAAGACGAGCAGCTCGTGATCTCTGTTCGCAATACCGGAGCGTTGCGCGAGGTGCCCGCCGGCGCTTCGATCGGTCTCGGCCTAACGAATCTGCGCACGCGTTTGCGATTGCTTTTTGGCGAGCGCGCCTCGTTCGAGTTGCGCGAATTCCAGCCCGGTTGGGTGGAAGCGCGGCTCAGCCTTCCGATCACGAAAGCATGAAAGCGCTCGTGATCGATGATGAGCGTCTCGCGCGTTCCGAGTTGCGGCGTTTGCTCCGCGCGCATTCGGAAATCGAAGTCATCGGCGAAGCGGCTAACGCCACGCAAGCAGAAGAAAAAATCCGCGCGCTCAAACCCGATCTCATTTTCCTCGACGTGCAAATGCCCGGGCGCAACGGCTTCGAATTGTTATCCGATTTGCCCGAAGCGCCGCGTGTCATTTTCACCACTGCCTACGATCAATACGCGCTGAAAGCTTTCGACTTCGGCGCGCTCGATTACTTGCTCAAACCGATCGAGCCCGAGCGATTGACGCGCGCGCTCGAACGTTTGCAGGAACGCGATCACGCGGATGAGGCGGCCACTTCCGCGCAAGGTTCGTTAGGCGAACACGATCAGGTTTTTCTGAAGCACGGCGAACGCTGCTGGCTCGTGCGCGTGGGAGAGATTCGTCTGCTCGAATCGGAAGGAAATTATGCGCGCGTTTATTTTGCGGAAAATCGGCCGCTCATTCCGCGCTCGCTCCAGTTGCTCGAAACTCGGCTCGATCCGCAGCATTTCGTTCGGGTCAGCCGGCAGCACATCATCAATCTGCGCTTCGTCCGCAAGATCGAACCGTGGTTCGACGGCGGTTTGTTGCTCTCGTTAGGCGAACACGATCCGCAAATCAAAGTCGCGCGCCGTCGTGCGCAGGAATTGCGCGAGCGGCTGAGTTTGTAACTTCAGAAACGCAGGCCCGGTCCAAGCACGGCGACGAAGACAACCGCGCAGACGAAACCAGTGGCGATCCAGAATGGCGAAGTCGGCGTGGCGATGCGCACAGCGTTTGATCGCCGACGAACAAGAACTCCCACGTAAACCAATCCGAAGGAAGCGAGCGCGGATGGTAATGCATCGGTCAGGATGATTGATGGCCCTCGTGGATCGAGCGCTCCGCCGACCGCTGCCAGAACGCACGCGGCAGTAAAGGCAATCGCCGCGAAAATGTGCGGAGGCCATCCGTCGTCGCCCGAAAAATTTCGCGATAAGGCCGCGCCCAGCATGCGCATCGCCGCTACATAAAAGACGACGCCGAGGATGACGAGAGCTGCTCGCCAAGCGGCCGCCGGTTCGAGGTCGGCGATGATGAACCTCCAGTCGCCGCGATTAATCAAACCCGACTCGACCATGTAGCCGACATTCCAAAAAATCGCGAAGGCGAAGAGAAGGCAAAGAAACGCGCGCGCAGTTTCCGCGCGCGGCGGCGCAACGCGCAACCACAACCACGCCGCCAAAGCCACTAACAGCCCAACGCCCGGACCCGCGGCATCGATCGCACGCGAGTGCACGCTGCAATCCTCATAGCTGGTATCGAGCATCAAAATTCGGCCACCGAGCGCGATGCAAGCGCCGCCGTGGCCAAGTCCTTCATGCGCCACATCGGCGACGAAGAAGGCGGAGAACGCGATCGCGAGAAGTGTGATGAGCGGTCCAACTTTCATCAAGGTCGCCACCTTCTTCTGCGCGAACGATTGAGTCTGCAAGCGAAGCTGTTAGCTTCCGCTCGCCATGTCCGACGAACGCAAAACTCCCGAGCAACGCGCGCAGATGACCGACCTCGAACGGCTGCGCCATTCCGCCGCACATGTCATGGCCACGGCCATTTTGCGCATCTGGCCGGAAGCGCAATTCGCCGCCGGTCCGCCGGTCGAGAACGGTTTCTATTACGACGTAGAATTACCACATCGCATCTCACCCGATGACTTCGCGCAAATCGAAGCCGAGATGAAAAAAGAGACAAAAGCGAATCATCCTTTCGAGCGCGTCACAGTTAGTCGCGGCGAAGCTCTGGCCCTAGCGGAAGCGGGTGAACTTGGAGCGCTTAGTCCGCGCCCCGCCGCCTCGAAGTTCAAGCTCGATATCATTCAAAGCATTCCGGAAGACGAAGAAATTTCA
>CAXSCV010000092.1:3774-11848 GCA_964235895.1 uncultured Chthoniobacterales bacterium | reverse complement strand
GCCGAAACGCGTCTTAGTTTGCGCGAGTTGAGCGTCGAGTGTTTCGCGATTTGCCACCGGTTCGCTTTGCTGGGAAGACCAGGCGCCGAGCTGGCTGCCGAGCGGCCGCGAGTGGAAATAAATTTCCGATTCTTCGCGCGAAGTTTTTTCCACCGCGCCGTTGATCCGCACTTGTCGCTCGAGTTGAACCCAGAAAAAGTTGAGCGCGGCTTGCGGATTTTCCGTGAGCTGTCGTCCCTTTTCGCTTTCGTAATTCGTATAGAAAACGAAGCCGCGTTCGCTGATTCCTTTCAGCAGAACGATGCGCACATCGGGCCGGCCATCAGCGCTGGCGGTGGCCAGACTCATCGCGTTCACGTCGCGCAGTTGCGCGGCGACCGCTTCGTTAAACCAAAGATGAAATTGCGCGATCGGATCTGCGTCGAGATCCGCGCGACGCAATCCGCGCGCGACGTAATCATGGCGCAACGCGGCGAGATCGAGAGGCGTGGTCATGCGTGAGTGCGACTATAATTGCGAGCGAAAGGGCAAGGCCAGCCGTTCGCTGACACGTTCCCAAAGCGAGCGATTTTTGAATTCCGCAAAAGTGTATTCGCGCGATGCGGCCAAGTCTTTCTCGAAGGTTTCCTCCATCTTGTGCGCGAAGCCGGCATCGTAAACCACGACATCGAGCTCCTCGTTAATTTCGGAAGAGCGCGGGTCGATGTTCGACGAACCGAGCATGGAGAAGAGGCCATCAGCGACCATCGTTTTCTCGTGAATCATCGTCGGCTGATATTCGAAAATCTTCACGCCGCCTTCGAGCATGCGTCCGTAGGCCGCGCGGCCGGCGGATTGCGTGAGCGGCTGATCGTTGTGCGGACCGGGCACGATGAAGCGAACATCGACGCCGCGCCGCACTGCTTTTACGAGCAGGTCAACCTGGTCGTCGGTCGGCGTGCAATACGGATTGGTAATCCAGATGCGCTTCTCCGCGGCCGCGAAGGTGACCGCTTGCAGCAACGGCACCGGCGCGCTGGAAAAGGAATGCGACTCGACGATTTGCGCCTTCAAATTTCCCGGCGTCGTTTGCGCGGGAAATTGGCCCGCGCCGGTGAGCGCTTCGCCGAAAGTTTTGATCCAGTGACTTTGGAAAGCGGCTTGCAACTCGCTCACGATCGGTCCCTCCAGACGCGCATGCGTATCGCGCCAATGATGTTCGTCTTGCGCGTGCCCGCTCCATTTTTCGGAGAAGGCCGCGCCGCCGGTGAAACCGATGCGGCCGTCGACGACGAGCACGCGTCGATGCGAGCGGCGATTCGTGCGATCCATTCGCCACGAGGCGACCGGATGATAATAAGCAAACTTGCAACCGGCATCGGTCATCATGCGGACATCGGAATTATCGAGCGACCAACCCGAGCCGATGCCATCGAGCAGGATGCGCACTTCGATGCCGGCGCGCGCGCGTTCGATCAAGGCATCGCGAAATTCGCGTCCGACGTTGTCCGATTCAAAAATATAAGCGCCGAAGTTGATCGTCTCTTTCGCTGCCCGAATCGCCTGCAGCATCGCCGGGAAAAAGGCGTCGCCGTTTTGCAGTAATTCGATCTTGTTTCCGGCCAGCGGAACGGGCTCGGCCAGGGCGAGCGCCGAACCAAAAAACTCCGGCGAAGCGATCGCAAGAGTGTGTTCGATTTTGTATTCGACCGCTTTCCGGCGAATGAAAAAGAGGCAGAAGATGAGCAGGATTCCGAGGAAGGCGAGCGTGCTCGCGATCCATTCGCCGAGCGTGAATTTTCCGTGCTGCCGGCCTAACCAATGGGTCGCGCGATCGCGTTTGGATTTTCTCGGCATGGCGATTGGATTCGGATGGCGCGGAACTTCTGAATGGATGCGCGGCCGCTTAGTTCGCGACCGGCGAAAGCGCGCGCACTTTGGCGATCGCGCGCGGGATAATTTCCAGCGCCTGGTCGATCTCGGCTTCAGTGTTGAAACGGCCTAACGAGAAGCGGAGGCTGCCGCGCAACCGCGCGTCGCTCAGATTCATCGCGCGCAAAACATGCGACGGTTCCAGCGAGCCGCTCCTGCAAGCCGAGCCGGCCGAACAACAAATGCGTTGTCGATCGAGCAATAAAAGCGCGGCGTCGGCTTCGATGCCGGCGAACGAAATGCTGGAGGTGTTTGGCAAACGGAGCGCGTGATCGCCGTTGACGAAACTGTCCGGCACGGTCGCGAGGAGCGTTTCTTCGAAACGATCGCGCAGGGCGCGAACGCGCATTTGCTCTTCGGCGATTTTTTCCTGCGCGAGCTCCGCGGCTTTTCCGAAGCCGATGATCGACGCGACGTTTTCCGTGCCGGCGCGCCGTTCGTTTTCCTGGCCGCCGCCGAAGAGGCTGGGGCGGAAGGACGAGCGACGATTGACGTAAAGCGCGCCGACGCCTTTCGGGCCATGCAATTTGTGCGCGGAGATCGAGCAGAAATTGATCGAGCCACTCGTTAGGCGAATTCGTTCCTTGCCCGCCGCTTGCACGGCGTCGGTATGAAACGGGACGCGTTTCGCGCGCGCGATCTCGGCGATTTCTTGCACGGGAAAAATAACGCCGGTTTCGTTGTTCGCCCACATCGCGGAAACGAGCGCGGTCTGTGGACGGATGGCGGCGCGCAATTCATCGAGGTCGAGGTGTCCGTCCTGGTCGACGCCGACACAGGTGATTTCACAGCTGCGTTTTGCGAGGTGCTCGCAGTGTTTCAGAATCGCGCTGTGCTCGACGGCAGTCGTGACGATGTGTTGCCGCGCGGGATCGAGCTGGAGCGCGGAGTTGAGCGCGGTGTTGTTCGATTCAGTGCCGCTGCCGGTAAAAACAATTTCGTTAGGCGCGCAGCTCAGCAAACTCGCGACACGTTCGCGCGCGGCTTCGATCGCATCTCGCACTTGCGCGCCAAAGCGATAACCGCTCGAGGGATTTCCGTAATATTTCTCGAGAAACGGCAGCATTTCCTCGAGCACCGCCGGATCGAGCGCCGTGGTCGCGTTGTTGTCGAGGTAGATGATCTGCTCGGGCGCGATCATTCAGAAAGATAAGACAGAATGAACATGATTATTCAGAATTTAAAAAGGGCTCGCGCGCCCGCGGCCTCGTTATCCAAACCCTGAAAAAATCATGTCCCACTACTCCGGCGGGCGCGGCTCGTTTCCGGCATGTTTTGGATGCTGATGCGTGTAGCGAAAATAAAGATTCCGCAAATAGATCGGCAGCGGCATGGCCGTGCTCAAAACGCCCACCGAATCGCGCCGGTAGATCGCGAAGTAAGTCAGCATGAGCAAACTCCCGAGCGCGCTGCATTCCCAAAAACCAAACGGGATGACGCTCTTCTTCGCGCGCTCGGAGGCGATCCATTGAATGATGAAACGCAAACCAAAGACGACGCTGCCGCTCAGGCCGACGATCTTCCAAGGCGTGATGGCGATTCCGAAAATGTGCGTCTCGGCGAGGAGCGGGAGGGTGTTCATATTCGTCCACAGATTACGCAGATTTTCAGAGATTGTTTCAGAAAGACTGAGCGGCTCGTTAGGCTGCGCTGAATCTGCGAAAATCTGTGTAATCGGTGGATAAATCCTGCGCCCTCAGCGTAAGCTGCGCGCCATGTCTTCGATCTGGGATTACGCTAACCCGCAATTGCGCGACCTCGCGGTTTACGAACCCGGAAAACCGATCGAAGAAACCGCGCGCGAACTGGGCGCGACTGCCGACAGCATTATTAAGCTGGCGTCGAACGAGAACCCGCTCGGCCCTTCGCCGAAAGCGCTCGAAGCCGTGCGCGCGGCGCTGCCCAAGGCGCATCTTTATCCCGATGGCGGCGGTTATTATTTGCGCGAAGCGCTCGCGGCCAAACTGAACTGCGCGCGCGAAAATATCATCCTCGGTTCCGGTTCGAACGAAGTGCTGGAATTTCTCGGCCACGCCTTTCTCGATCGCGATGACGAGATCATTACCTCCGAGCACGCCTTCATCGCCTACAAGTTGATCGCGGCGGTTTTCGGCGCGCGCACGATTGAGATTCCGAGCCCCGATCTGCGCCATCATCTCGATCAATTCCTCGAGGCGATCACGCCGCGGACGCGTTTGATCTTTATCGCGAATCCAAATAATCCGACGGGCACTTTGCTCGTGCAGGATGAGATCGATCGCTTCATGGCAGCTTTGCCGGAGAAGGTCGTGGTCGCGTTTGACGAAGCGTATTTCGAATACGTCGAGAATCCGCCGGACACGCTCCAGTTCACGCGCGCGCATCGAAACGTCATCGTCCTGCGCACCTTTTCGAAGATCCAAGGACTGGCCAGCCTGCGCATCGGTTACGGCATCGGGCATCCGGAGTTGATCCAGGTCCTGCAAAAAGTGCGGCAACCATTTAACGTCAGCGGACTCGCGCAAGAAGCGGCCTTGGGCGCGTTGCGCGATCGCGAGCATCAGGAAAAAACCAAGAGTCTAACGAATGAAGGCCGCGCCTATCTCGAAAAAGAATTCGCCGCCATGAAGCTGTCTTTCGTCCCGAGCGCGGCCAATTTCGTCCTCGTGAAAGTGGGCGACGGCGCCGCGATTTTTAAACAACTCCTCGCGCACCGAATCATCGTCCGCGCGCTCAAAGGCTACAATCTCCCCGAATGGATCCGCATCTCCATCGGCACGATGGAGCAAAACCGCGCATGCATCGCCGCGCTCCAGGAAGTGCTGGGATGTTGAACCGGGTAGTTGCGCTCCTCGCACGTTGGCCGATGCGCCATAGGTTCACGCACTTTCCCTTGCCTCGCAGATCATTGGAAAAGTCTGTTTCCGCGTGACGCAAAAACCAGCACGCGAGACGCGGGCGCTACCCCGCGCCGCTCGCGCCTGCCACTGGTGAAATTATGTCGCGCGTGGTATGAATCCAACATGCCGGGAAGTTCATCTTCAGTCACGTTGGACGAGGAATGTTGCCAGCTTCTCGTTCTCATCGCGCGCAAATGGCACCTCTCGAAAATCAAAGCTTTGCAACGAGCTATTCGGAAGGCCGAACAGTCACTGCCTGCGCTCGGCTGGCGGCGCTAGGGACAAGTCCGACGAATAGTTGAGCTATCGGTTTGAATGTCGGCACTTCATTCCCCGACACGATCGCCGCCATTTCCACGCCGGTCGGCGAAGGCGCGATTGGGTTGATTCGCATTTCTGGACCGGAGGCAGGCGCGATTGCTGATCATGTTTTTCGAGGAAAACAAAAGCCGTCCGAGTTCCAATCGCACGTTCAACATCTCGGTGAAATCGTCGACGAGGAGCGCGTGGTCGATCAGGTGATGCTTTCGGTGCATCGCGCGCCGCACAGTTATACCGGCGAAGATTTGGTCGAGATCAGTTGCCACGGCGGCGTGCTCGTGACCGCGCAGGTGCTGGCGGTTTGTTTGCGCGCGGGCGCGCGTGCGGCGCGCGGCGGCGAGTTTACCGAACGCGCTTTTCTCAACGGAAAAATGGACCTCACGCAAGCCGAGGCGGTGATGGATTTGATCCGCGCGCAGACCGATCTCGCGCTCCGTTCCGCGACCGAACAACTCGAAGGCCGGCTTGGCCTAACGATTCGTGAGATTCGCGATCAGTTGATCGAATTGCTCGCGCACTTGGAGGCGTCGATTGATTTTCCCGAGGAAAACATCGCGCCGGATGAAGGGGACAAGTTGCGCGCGCGGCTCGATCAGGTGCAGGAAAAAATCACCGCGCTTTTGACCACGGAAACTCGCGGGCGCATCCTGCGCGAAGGCGTGCGCGTGGTCATTTATGGGGCGACCAACGCCGGGAAATCCAGCCTGCTCAACCGGCTGCTCGGGTACGAACGCGCGATCGTTAGTCCGATTCCCGGGACAACACGGGACACGATCGAAGAAGTGATCAACCTCCGCGGCGTGCCCGTTCGCTTGCTCGACACCGCGGGTCTGCGCGCTTCGAGCGACGAGCTCGAACAAGCCGGAATGGCGCGGACCGAAAAGTCGTTAGGCGCGGCCGATCTCGCGCTTCACCTGGTCGACGGAAGCGCTCCGAAGCCTGCGGAATTCTCGGCGCGCGGCCCGGCAGAAATGCTTCTGATTAACAAGCGCGACCTGCCCGAAGATGCCGACTGGAAAGACTCCGACGCGCTCCGCATTTCCTGTGTGACGGAAGATGGCCTCGATGGATTGGAGGACGCGATCCTCGCGCGGATCGGCGGCGATCATCTCCGGCCGGAAAGCGCGATGGCGATCAACGCGCGCCATCAGGATTGTCTTCGGCGCGCGCAGGAATCGTGTCAGCGCGCGAGCGAGACGATCGCGCGAAATCTCTCCGCGGAATACGTCACGGTCGACGTGCGGGGCGCGCTCACGGCGGTGACGGAAGTGATCGCGGCCGAAAGCGACGATCCGATTCTCGATGCCTTATTCGCGAATTTCTGCATCGGGAAATGAGCCGCTTCGACGCCTATCGACGACTCGTTAGGCCTGTGCTCTTCGCGCTCGATCCGGAAACCGCGCATCACCTTGCGATCAACGCGCTCGCTTTCATTTCCCGAAGTCCGGCGCTGCTGCACTCGTTAGGCCGATTCCGCACGGAACCGAAACCGACCCGCGTCTTCGGCTTGGATTTTCCAAACCCAATCGGGCTGGCCGCCGGTTTCGACAAAAACGGTGTCGCGCTTCCGGCCTGGGAAGCGCTTGGTTTCGGCTTTGCCGAGATCGGCACGGTCACTGCGAAAGCGCAGCCGGGAAATCCGCGGCCGCGGATTTTTCGTTATCCCGAACAGGAAGCGCTGATCAATCGGCTCGGCTTCAACAACGATGGCGCGGACGCGGTTGCTCATCGCCTAACGAGACTGCGCGCGCGCGGCGCCTGGCCGCGAATCCCGATCGGGATCAATCTCGGCAAATCGAAGATGACGCCGCTGGAAGACGCGCCGGAAGATTACGTCTACTCTTTTCGGCGGCTGCGCGAGTTTGCCGATTACGTGGTCTTGAATGTGAGTTCGCCGAACACGCCCGGCTTGCGCGATTTGCAGGCGGAAGCGGCGCTCGCGGAATTGTTGCGGGCCATCCGCTTGGAGAATCGGACAACGCCGAAGCCGGTGCTCTTGAAGATCGCGCCTGATCTTTCGTTGCCGGAGCTCGAACGAGTCATCGCGGTTTGCGAGGCGAACGAGATCGCCGGCATCGTGGCCACGAATACCACGCTCGATCATGGCGCGATCGCCGAGGGTCAAATCGGCGGCCTGAGCGGTGCGCCGTTGCGCGCGAAATCGACGGATTTTGTGCAAGAGATTCGCGCCCGCACCTCGCTACCGATTATCGGCGTCGGCGGAATCTTTGATGCGGAAAGCGCGCGCGAAAAATTTGAAGCCGGTGCGGCATTGGTGCAGGTTTACACCGGATACATTTATCGCGGACCGGGTTTGTTGCGCTCACTCCTTCCATCGTGAAACGCTTACGATCCTGAGCCGCGCAGACGGCGAAGGTTCTCGCACAATCCTGAATCGGCGCGTCGTCCATTCGTGTGGCTGCTCGCCGTGATTCTAAATTGAGTCGGGTCTCCTCACTTATCTCCGTTGCGTAGCTCGCGCGGGTTGGCCGCGGCCTCTTTTTTGCTCCGTAAGGAGGAATCATGAACGCACCCGCCGATTGGAACGAACTCGATTCTGCCCTGGCCGCTTTCCTTCGCAGCCAATCGGCTATGCCGGAACTTCTGCGCCAGCTCGCCTCGGCGGAGATGCTTTACTCGCTCATGCCTTATCACCCGGAGGTGGTTGATGGATCGATCGAGATCCAGAACGGCTCGGCGTTTCCTTTGATCCGATTGGAGAGCGAGGAGGGGGATGCGGTGCCGGTTTTCAGCTCGTTGCTTCGAGTGAAGGAGTCGCTCAAGCGGGCCGGTGTGCCGGAGAACACTTTTGTCAGCGCGGCGCTCCCGGGTCGGCAGATGCTGGAGGTGATCGGAGTGATGAACTTCCATGCGGTCCTGAACAAGAGTTGTCATCCGGGCAGCTTCATCATCTCTCCGGAAATGCTGCGGAACCTTGCCAGTGGCGCGGTCTTTCAGCCGTT
>CAXSCV010000092.1:257-3764 GCA_964235895.1 uncultured Chthoniobacterales bacterium | reverse complement strand
CGCGTCGGGTCCGACGGAGGAACGGACCTGCACGGTGATCGATCCGTCGGATTATCCGACCGATCTGGTGCAGCCGCTTTTCGAACTCCTGCGACGTCACAAAAATTTCCGCGCGGCCTGGCTCTTCGGCTCGTCCGAGCCGCCAGAGCATCCGGGTCTGACGCGTTACCAACTGCTCGTCCTGATGGATCCGCGCGACGAAGAAATTTTCCACGAGCTCAACATCGTGGCGCAAAACGCCTGTTACGAGACGGCGGAAGTCGACCTCATTCGGCTGCGCGAAGATGATCTAGCGTACGTCCAGTCGGTCATCGAGCGAGCGCCATCGCCGTTCTATGCGGCGCCGGATTTTCTGGCGAAGTCAGTGATCTGAAGCGGTGCAGGATTCGACGAGTCAGCAGTTGGTGGTGGTGGTGGCAGCGTCGCTGCGGACATGCGCTTCGGCGGCCACGATTTGACTCGGCGGGGTGGGAAAGAGAACGCTGATGGCGAAGGTGACGACGCAGCCGACAAAGACGAACCAAGGCCAGGAAATTGCCGGCCACCAATCGGGCATGAACCAGCCGAAGTTCCACTCGGTATGCCGGAATTCTCCATGTACGAGCGCGCCGAGATCGAAGGCGGGTAGTGCAATTTTACAGAGGACAAGGACGGACGCGATGCCCGCGATCATCGCGATCACGTTAGCGCCATCTCGGCCGCGCGTGCGGGTGAGCATTCCGAGCAAAAAAACCGCGAGGAGCGCGCCGTAGGTGTAGCCGAGAATGCCGATGGCGATGGGAATGATGGTGAGCTTGGCGTCTTGCAGGACGGCGTTCGCTGCCATCGCGGCGACGATGATCATGAGCACGGCGAAGACTGCGGTCGCGATGCGCGCGGCTCGGATGGCTTGGCGATCGGTCGCGTTACGATTGATGTAGGGAAGATAAAAATCCTTCGTAAAACTGGTCGCGAGTGCGTTGAGCGCGGCGGAGGTCGAACCCATCATGGTGGCAAAAACGCCAGCGATGATGAGGCCGCGAAAGCCAACCGGCATCGCGGTCACGATGTAGTGGCCAAAAATTTCGTTGTCGGCTTCGGGCGCAACCGCTCCCGGCACGACCGAGTAATAAACCGAAAGCAGAATGCCGACGGTGAGGAAGGAGGCGGCGATCGGGAAATCCATCACGCCGCTGAGGATGAGCGAGAGTTGCGATTTGCGGTAATTCGGTGCGGTTAACATGCGCTGGACCATGTCCTGATCGGTGCCGTGCGTGGCCATCGTGAGCATGGTGGAACCAACGAAGGCGGCGAAAAGCGTGTACGGTTCTTCGAGCATCGCTTTGAGTGCCTGGCCGAAAGGCACTTGGGTGTTCCAACCGGTTTGGAACAGCTTCACGTTTTGCCAGCCGCCGAGATTTTGTTTCACGGTTTCCAGACCGCCGGGAATTTTGTGCAGCAACAAAAAGATCGCGAAGATGACGGAGCTGATCATGAGCACGGCCTGGATGAGATCGGTCCAGACGACGGCTTTGATTCCACCGACGGCGGTGTAAACGGTCGTGATAACCGTCACGAAAATGATGCCCCAGACGTAAGTATTCAGAGTCACCGGCACATCTGGAATCAGGTAACGCCAGATCACGACCAGGATCGCGCCACCGAGGTAAAGGCGAACGCCGATGCCGAGGACGCGAGTGAAAAGGAAGATGCCACTGGCGGCGTTCTTGGTCATCGTGCCGAAGCGGACGGTGAGAAATTCGTAAACGCTCTGCACGCGATAGTCGTAGTAGGGCTTGATGAAAGTGCAGGCGATGATGACGCGCGCGAGAATCGTGCCGATGACCAGTTGCCCGTAGAAATAACCGCGCGTCTTGAATCCTTCGGCCGGTGTGCCGAGGAAAGTGGCGGCGCTAGTTTCCGCCGCGACGATGGAAGCAAGCACGGCCCACCAGGGAATGGAGCGCGAGCCTAACGAGAAGTCCTGCAGGTTGCGATTACGCCGGCCGGCCCGAAGACCGAGGGCGACGATGCCGAAGAAATAAAACAGGAGAACGCCGAGATCGATGAAGAGGCGCGCGTCCATGCGGCGGCTATTTAGCCACGGATGAAGACGGATGAAACACGGATTTTCGCTCACGTTGTCTTCGCCGCCCGCCTGTCGCGGTGTTATCCTGAGGCCGGCGAAGCGCGCCGAAGGATCTCATCACGCGGTGCTGGTCTTATTTTTTGCCGAGAGGTGAAGTCGTCACCCTATGCGAGATCCTTCGCCGTCTGCGCGGCTCAGGATGACATGCGCACACTTTGGGTTCACGAATGTTCGATGCGCGGCGGCGCGCGCCTTTGCGTTTCCCGAACCTGTTTTCTTCCGTGTTAATCTGTGGCCGAATGAGATCGGAGAAAATCGCCGCGCCGGATTTCGATTTGGCGAAGACGATCGATTCCGGGCAGGTCTTTCATTGGGAATCGTTAGGCGCTGGCTTCGTCGGGATGATCGACGATCTGCCGGTTTATGTTGAGCAAGGTGGAGATGAATTACTCGTTAGGCCGGCGTCTACTTTCCGGCCCGAGGGCGGGCCGGCTCCAACGCTTTCTGACTTGGTGCGCCATTATTTTGCGCTTGATCATCCGTTACAGAAAATTCGCGCGGGCTTTCCAGACGACCAGGCGATGAATGCGGCGCGCGATTTTTGTGTTGGCCTTCGCATTATGCGCCAACCGATTTGGGAATGCCTCGCGAGTTTCATCTGCTCGTCGATGAAACAGGTGGCGCACATCCGGCAGATGTCGCGCGCGCTGCGGGAACGATTTGGGACGCGCCATGAAATCACTGGCGTCGCATTGTACGCGTTTCCTTCGCCGGATCGAATCGCGGACGCGACAGAGACGCAGTTGCGCGAATGCGCGCTCGGTTATCGAGCGAAGAATCTGCTGGCGACGGCGCGGCGCGTAGCCAGCGGGGAAGCGGATTTAGAGGCGTGGCGAAAATTATCCGACGACGATCTCCGCGCCCGCCTCTGCGATTTGCCGGGCGTCGGCGCGAAGGTGGCCAATTGCGTGATGCTTTTCGCTTACGAACGGCTGCGCGCGTTTCCAATCGATGTCTGGATCGAGCGCGTGTTGCGCGAAAAATATTTTCCGCGCCGGCGGAAGTTTCGGCCTAACGAGTTGCAAAAATTCAGCGCGAAATATTTTGGCGAACACGGCGGTTATGCGCAGCAATACTTGTTTCATCATGCGCGCAAAACGACGCGGCGAGTGAAGCGGCCGACTTAAAGACCGCGCTTTGCTCGTGCCGCGAGAATGCACGATGCTTCGCGAATTCGGAGATGCACGTTACTCGGGAGCGCAAGAGAGTTTGGCTGGCGGTGCTTGCATCGCTTCTCCTGCATGTCGTGATCGCGCTTTCACTGGCGGCGTTTAGCGGCACCTCGGCCTCGTTGCCGCCCTTGGAAGATAAACCGGTCGAGCTGACGGTGATGGATCTTTCGGGTACGCCGCCGCCGCCGGTGAAAACGAATCCGGCTT
>CAXSCV010000092.1:0-231 GCA_964235895.1 uncultured Chthoniobacterales bacterium | reverse complement strand
GGAGACGGCGGAGCAGCCTAACGAGAAAACTTTCGAGTCGAACGCGAACTCGATCGCGGCGAGCACGTTGCCCGCGAGCGGCGAGGCGCCGGTTCCTTCGCAGGAGGGAAAAGATCGTCCGTATTTGGAAATGGATACGCACGCGGCGTCGCTCGGATCAGAAGCGAATCAGGCCGAACCTCCACCGACTCCGCCACCGCAACCGACCGTGAAACCAATCGCCGCGCCCAC
>CAXSCV010000091.1:397-11853 GCA_964235895.1 uncultured Chthoniobacterales bacterium | reverse complement strand
TTTTCTCATGTTGCGCACTCACACTTTTAGAAACGTGCGCGCTAGGGCAGACAGTCGTCCAGACAAGCGAGAAGATGCGAAATGGTATCGTTGGTTTCGTCGCCCATGTTCGAAAGGCGAAAGGTTTCGCCTTTGATTTTTCCGTAGCCGCCATCGATCACCAAATTATGTTTTGCGCGCAGCTCGCGCACCAGTTTTGCCACATCGATTCCGCGATTGTTCTTCACGCAGGTCAGCGTGACCGACCGGAAATTTTCCTCCGCGAAAAATTCGAAACCGCGGCTCCGCACCCATTCATGGACTAACGAGTTCGTGCGCGCGTGCCGTTCGTAACGAGCCGCTAGACTTTCCGCAAAAATATCCTCCAACTTCGAACGAAGCGCGTTGATGTGCGCGATGCTTGGCGTCGTCGGTGTCATGTCGTTTTCCTGATTTTTTTTGAACTCCAGGAAATCAAAATAATAACCGCGATCGTTCACTTTGGTTGCGCGCGCGAAAGCTTTTTCCGAAACGCTGAAGAGCGAAAACCCCGGCGGAAGCGCGAGCGCTTTTTGGCTCCCGGTTAAAAGCACGTCGATGCCGAGCTCGTCCATCGCGATCGGCATGGCCGAGAAGGAAGAGACCGTATCGACGATCAAAGTGACCTCGGGAAATTTGCGCGCGACCGCGCAGAGTTCGGGCAGCGGATTCATCACACCGGTCGAAGTCTCATTATGTACGAGCGTGACCGCGTCGAAGTCGCCGCTGGCGAGTTTCGCTTCGAACTCCGCCGGCGCGATGTGCTTCCCCCACTCCACCTGCAGCGCGCCGGCTTCTTTGCCGCAACGCCGGCTGACATCGAGCCACTTGTCCGAGAACGCGCCGCACATGCAGTTGAGCACGCGTTTGCGGACGAGATTGCGGATCGCTCCTTCCATTACGCCCCAGGCCGAGGAGGTGGATAAAAAGACCGGCTGCCGTGTGCCGAAGAGTTGTTGGAGTTGCGGATGAATCGCGCGATAAAGCTCGCGAAAACTTTCGCTGCGATGGCCCATGATCGGTTGCGCGAAAGCCGCCCAGGTTTTCGGTGAAACCTCCACCGGCCCAGGAATGAAAAGTTTATCGTGCGCGGCCATCGCCAGAAACTCGAACGTGCCGCGCCCGATGTCGAAGCATGAATCCGCGCAACGATGCCGCCGCGTTTTCTTTTACGAACCGGAACACTTCAAGAGAACAGACAAATTATGGCGCAAGGAAGCAAAGCGAAATACACCAGCAAACAAAAACGCAAAGCAGAGCACATCGAGGAAGGGTACGAGAAGCGCGGGACTTCGAAAAAGGAAGCCGAGCGCCGCGCTTGGGCGACTGTGAACAAGGAAGATAAAGGCGGCAAAAAATCCGGCAGCGGCCGTGGCAAGAAATCCAGCAAGACCAGCTCGCGCAAGGGCGGCAAAAAAGGCGGAGCCAAAGCTGCCAAAAAATCGACCGCTAAGAAAAAATGAATCTCGAACCGATGACTCCGGGCCGGACGTTTTAGCCTAACGAGTCTAGATTCCCGCGAACCCGAACGAGTCGCGGATCCTGAGCGCCGCGGAATTCACGCCGCGCAAAAAGATTAAGAAGTCGTCTTGCCGCGGCCGGTTTTGGTCTGCAGTTCGTCGATCTTTTTCGACGCCTCCGCCTTCGTCCAATTCTCGTTAAACTCTTCCTTCCCTTCGCGGCAGAGTGTCTGCAAATAAGAACGTTGCGGGCCGGTCATCGGTTCGTTGCCAGTCGTCCAATCCTCCGGATCCTTCTCCGGGTTTTGCATCGGGTTCGGTTCGTCAGCCATACAGCGAAATCGTCGCCGCGCGCCCGATCGGCCTTACGTCCTTGCGTGGCAAAGTATCGCGTGGCATAAGAGCGAGCCTTGCCTTCCAAATCGCCCCATTCAGTCTCGAAAATGCCGACCGCTTCGTCGCCCTCGCCGGATCCGCTCCTCGAGACGCAGCTTTTTTGGACTCGTTACAAAACGCCGGTCATCCTCGGGATTATCCTCGCTCTCTGTCTGCTTGCGGGCATCGGCGGTTACCGACTTTACACCGCGCAACGCGACGCCGCGGCCGCCGCGCTTTTGGCTTCGGCGAAAACCCCGGCTGAATACCAGAAAATCATCGCCGATTATCCCTCTTCCACGGCCGCAGCCAGCGCCGCGCTTTTGCTGGCTGAAACGCAGCGCAAGGAACAGAAGTTCGCCGACGCAAACAACACCCTGCAGGCCTTCATCACGCGCGATCCAAAACACGAATTCGTCGGGACCGCGCACATGGCGATGGCGGCGAATTTGGAGTCGTTAGGCAAACCAGAAGACGCGCTCACGCTTTATCGCCGCGTCGCGACGGAAGGCCCGCACAACTTCACCGCGCCGTTGGCGATGCTGGCCGAAGTTCCGATCCTCCAGCAAAAGGGACAGATCGAAGAAGCGCGCCGCGTCTGCGAAACCGTGCTGACTCAATATCGCGAGAGTTATGCCGCACAGGAGGCTTCGGTTTTATTGCGAACCTTGAAACCCGCGACTGCGCCTGCTGTTCCCGCGCAGGCTAACGCGCCTGCGCAGACAAACACGCCCGCGCCGGCGGTCTCTCCAAGTCCGTAGGCAAAAAGTCCTTGTCGCAAATTAGCGAGCGCGTCAGCGACGCGAAAAAGCGCCTAACGAATTAGCGCTTCGAGAACTGGAAGCGCTTCCGCGCGCCCGGTTGCCCGGATTTTTTCCGTTCCTTCATCCGCGGATCGCGACGCAGAAGACCTTCCGCTTTCAACGTCCCGCGCAGATTCGCGTCCACTTGCAAAAGCGCACGCGCGATCGCCAGCCGCACCGCGCCTGCTTGTCCGGTCGCGCCGCCGCCAGTGGTGTTAACCGCGAGATCGTAAGAGTTTGTCAGCTTCACAGCCTGCAACGGTTGCAGCACCGTGTTCTGTAGCGGAATAGTCGGAAAATATTCTTCGAACGTCTTCCCGTTCACGTCGATTTTTCCGCTCCCGGCCATCATGCGAATGCGCGCCACGGAAGTTTTGCGGCGGCCAGTAGCGATGAATTCCTCAGTCGTTGCCATGATCTTGATTCTAAAAAATTACGCGACCGTCGCGGCGGTCGGCTGCTGCGCGGCGTGCGGATGCAGCTCGCCTTTGTAAACTTTGAGTTTCCGATAAACCGCGCGGCCAAGTTTATTGTGCGGAATCATTCCGCGAATCGCGCGCTCCACCATCAACTCCGGATGACGTTCGCGACGCGCGCGCGCGTTTTCACTTTTGTGACCGCCGACGAAACCGGAAAAACTCATGTAAGTTTTCTGCTCTTCCTTCTTTCCGGTCAGCCGCACTTTCTCGGCATTAATCACGACCACGAAATCGCCGGTATCGACGTGCGTGGTGTAAATCGCTTTCTCTTTTCCGCGCAAAAGATTCGCCGCTTTGACCGCGACGCGGCCGAGCACTTGATCCTTCGCATCAATGATCCACCACTTGCGCGGGACCTCGTTGGCTTTAGCAGAAAACGTCTTCATGTGGCTGGAAAGGGCACGGAAATTACGGGGGAGGCATCGGAGTGTCAACCGCTTGTTCCGCGCGCTTTCATTCCGCGATGAAATGCCATCCGCGACCTCTTTCTTCTGGAAACAAAAACTGCGCGCGACCTTTTCGCCGCGCGCAGTTGGTTGATTGTTTTGTCGATCGAGTCGACGCGCTGCTTTAGGAATTCCGCGGCGCGCGGGTCGGGATTTTATCGAGGATCGGCTGGATCGAAGGATCCGCCCGCAACATAGCGGCGCGGCGCGCCTCGCGCAGTTCGCGATGCGATTGATGAGCGCGTTCCTTCGCCGCGATCACGGCCGGATCGGCCTTGGCTTTCTGATGAGCAGCGCGCAATTGCGTGCGTTCCGCTGGCGTGAGATTCGCTAAAACATGTTCGTGCCGGGCGCGGCGGCCTTCTCTGGCATCCGGCGTTTGCGCGTAGCCGGCGGGCGCGAATTGCAGAAGCGACGCGATCGCCGCGATGATGAGTAAGGTTTTCATTTTCATATGTTGAAAATTGAAACCGCGTCGTCCGAGAAAGTTGCGCGCGCGATTTCAGCGGCGCCGATTGCTCGTTAGCTTACGGCCTAACGGGGAACTCCGCGTCCGTGTGCCCGGCGATTTTTTCCAGGATCGGCTTGACCGACGGATCGGCCGCAATCATGGCCGCGCGCAAACTCGCGCGGAAGTCGACGATCGCTTTGTCGCGTTTTTCCAAAGCCGCTTTCACTTCCGCGTTCTCCATCGCTTTTTGCTGGGCCGCGCGCAGCTTGAGTTGATCCTCCACCGACAGGCGCTGGGCGTTTTCCTCGCGGCGTTGGAATTCCTTCGTCACATCCGTTTGATCGGGATCCGATGTCTGCGCGAGCAGCGCGCCCGAACCAAAACCGAGCAATGCGATAGCGGATAAAACAACAAAACGATTCAGCTTCATAACGGCAAATTATCACAATCGCGCGCCGGGCAGCAGATTAAATCTGCGCAACTGCGCGTCACGAAAATCTGCCAACTCGCGCTCGTCATTTCTTCGTTAGGCGCTTAATTCATCCGCGCATGTCGACACCTCCCGCCGCCAAAACCGCCATCACGCCGCGTCGCGAAGACGACTTTCCGGAATGGTACCAGCAGGTCATCCGCGCCGCCGAATTAGCCGAGCCGTCGGACGTGCGCGGCTGCATGGTCATCCGGCCATGGGGCTACGGACTTTGGGAGAATATGCAGCGGCAACTCGATGCCATGTTCAAAGCCGCCGGCCACAAAAACGCCTACTTCCCGCTCTTCATTCCGCTCAGTTATTTCGAAAAAGAGGCCGCGCATGTGGAAGGTTTCGCCAAGGAATGCGCCGTCGTCACGCACACGCGCCTGGAAGTAAACGCCGATGGCAAAATGGTTCCGGCCAGTCCGTTGGCTGAGCCATTAGTCGTTAGGCCAACTTCCGAAACGATCATCGGCGCGAGCTACGCGAAGTGGGTCCAGAGTTATCGCGACCTGCCGATCCTGATCAATCAATGGGCCAACGTCGTCCGCTGGGAAATGCGACCGCGCGTCTTCCTCCGCACGAGCGAGTTTCTCTGGCAGGAAGGCCACACCGTCCACGAAACCGAAACGGAAGCGCGCGAAGAAACTCGGCGCATGCTCGACGTTTACGAAACCTTCGTGCGCGATCATCTCGCGGTCCCGGTTTTCGCCGGCGAGAAATCGGAAAGCGAACGTTTCCCCGGAGCCGTGCAAACCCTTTGCATCGAAGCGATGGTGCAGGATCGCAAAGCCATTCAGGCCGGCACGTCGCATTTTCTCGGACAAAATTTTTCGCGCGCGAGCGGCATTAAATTTCAGACGCGCGACGGCCAGCAGGAGTTTGGCTGGACCACCAGCTGGGGCATGAGCACGCGACTCGTCGGCACCTTGATCATGGCCCACGCGGACGACGATGGCCTCGTCCTGCCGCCGCGCATCGCGCAAACGCACGTCGTCATCATTCCGATCACGACCAAGGAAGAATCGCGCGCCGCTGTGCTCGATGCGGCCGACAAACTCGCGCAGGAAATTCGCGCGCTTCGCTACGCGGACCAGCCGATCGAAGTGGAAGTCGATCGGCGCGATCTCGGCGGCGGCGTGAAAAATTGGGAATGGATCAAGAAAGGCGTCCCGCTCCGCGTCGAGCTCGGCCCGCGCGATCTGGAAACAGGCAATGTCGCCGTCACCCGGCGCGATCAGCCGATCAAATCGAAACAATTTCTCGCGAACGCAGAACTCGTTAGGCAAGTTCCCGGCCTGCTTGCGGAGATGCAGCAAAACCTGCTCGAGCGCACCCGAGAATTCCGCGACGCGAACACGCGCGTGATCGATTCGAAAGAAGAATTCTACGCCTTCTTCACGCCGCAGAATTCCGCCAAGCCCGAAATCCACGGCGGCTTTGCCCTCGCGCATTGGGACGGCTCGCGCGCGGTCGAAGAAAAAATCAAAGCCGACCTCAAGGTCACGATCCGCTGCATTCCCTTCGACGACTCCGCCGCGCCGCCCGAGCCGGGTCGATGCATTTTCACCGGCGGAGAAAGCCCGCGCCGGGTCATTTGGGCGAAGTCCTACTAGACGAAACGCCCCGCCCCGCGGACCGCGAAATTCCTCTACCGGAGTGCTAAAAACGAACGCCGGAGTGCGTTTTTCCACACCCGGAGCGCTTAACCGGAGAGCCGGACGACAACGAAAGACATCCGCAGTCCATTCTTAGCCAGCGGGAGGAGATTGATCGGGAGCCGGAGCAGCTAAATTCGAAGGCGAAGCGGCGCGAACAGCCCACGGGGCTGTGTTAAAAGCAGCCGGACCGCTTCACTCGTTCGCCCCACGCCGTCGTCGAGAAACTTCGGCGTCGCCGAGTGCCACGCTTGCGCTACTTTCTCCCATGCTTATCGAAACTCACGCGCACCTCGATTATCCGGATTTTGCGACCGACTTCGATGATGTCCTCCGCCGCGCGAATGAAGCTGGCGTCACCCGCATAATCACCATCGGCACGTCGCTCGCGAGCAGCCGGCGCGCGGTCGAATTAGCGGAAAAGCACGACAACATTTTCGCGGTCATCGGCGTTCATCCGACGAACGAAGCTGAGGCGAGCGATGACGTGATGACGCCGCTGCGCGAGCTCGCACAAAGTCCGCGGGTGGTGGCGATCGGCGAGACCGGGCTGGATTATCACACGCTCCCGAGCGCGGCCGTGGCGAAGGAACGGCAGGTGCAGGTTTTCAGTGCGGCTTTGCAAAGCGAAACCGAAGAGGAAGTGGAAGCAGGAATCCACGACGGCGCCTACAAATCGCGGCAGGCCAGTTTGTTCGAGCAACAACTCGATCTCGCGGTCGAGCTCGGGCTCAATGTGGTCATTCACCAGCGCGACGCCTGGGCCGATACGCTTGCGCTCTTGGCGCCGTACGAAGGAAAACTGCGCGGCGTTTTCCATTGCTTCGGCGGTTCGATGGAACAGGCCGATGAAGTGCTCGCACTTGGACATTTGGTTTCGTTCACCGGCATCGTCACTTTTAAAAACGGCGTGGCCGTGCGCGAAGTAGCCGCGCAAATTTCGCTGAACAAATTCATGGTCGAAACCGATTGCCCCTATCTCGCGCCGGAGCCGTTTCGCGGAAAACGCGCCGAGCCTGCGCACACGCGGTTGGTCGCGGAGTCAATCGCGACCGCGCGCAACCTCTCGTTAGACCAACTCGTCCAAGCCACGACCGCGACCGCCGAAGGTTTTTTCCAATTCCGGCGATGAGCAATCCGCGCTTGCGTCGTGGAGTGCGTCGGTGCTCCGGCGCTTTTCGAGGCGCCTTTCCAAAGCGGCGCAGCAGCGCGCGCACTCCAAAACGCTGGCGCGCCGGCATCGTTCCAACCTGTTTGCTCCTGCTCGCGTCTTGCACGACGCCGGACACGCGGCATCGCGTGGTCGTCAGTGTGCCGGAACAAAAATTAGTCTTGCTGGAAGATGGCGCGCCGATCGCGACCTATCCGGTTTCCACTTCGAAATTTGCCCTCGCCGATTGGCCCGGCAGCCGCGGCACACCGCTCGGAGAATTGGAAATCGCCAAGAAAATCGGCGAAGCCGCGCCGCTCGGCGCCGTCTTCAAAGATCGGCGGCGAACCGGCGAAGTCATCGCGCCGGACGCGCCGGGCCGCGACCCGATCGTCACCCGCATTCTTTGGCTGCGCGGACGGGAAGCGCAAAATGCAAACGCCTACGGGCGCTACATCTACATCCACGGCACGCCGGAAGAACGGAACATCGGCCGGCCCGCGAGCTACGGCTGCGTGCGCATGAAATCACGCGACGTTGTCCGCCTTTTCGACGCGGTCGGCGAAGGCGCGCGCGTTTCTATTGTCAATCAACCGCTGGCCACGGTCGTGCCCGCGCTGGCTTCTCCCGTCGCGCAGCTCGACGGCGCACCACCGTTTCAAGGATCGACTAGTCGTTAGGGCATTTGCCCGAGTTGTTCCTGCACCATCGGACGCGCGAGCAACTTCAGGTCAGCGTCGACCATGATTTCGACGAGTTCTTTGAAGCGCACTTTCGGTTCCCAATCGAGAATCCGTTTCGCTTTCGCCGGATCGCCGATGAGCAGATCGACTTCGGCCGGTCGCTCGTAGCGCTCGTCGTGTTTGACGAATTCTTTCCAATCGAGATCGACCCGGCCGAACGCGATGTCGAGAAATTCGCGGATCGTATGGGTTTCATTCGTCGCCAGAACGAAATCGTCGCCTTCGCTGTGCTGCAAAATCCGCCACATGCCTTCGACGTATTCCGGCGCGTAACCCCAGTCGCGTTTCGCGTCGAGGTTACCCAGGAATAATTCCTTTTGCAGGCCGTGCTTAATCGCCGCGACTGCGCGAGTGATTTTGCGCGTGACAAAAGTTTCGCCGCGCCGCGGACTTTCGTGATTGAAGAGAATGCCATTCGAGGCGAGCAGGCCGTAACTTTCGCGATAATTCACGGTCGCCCAATAGGCGAAAACCTTGGCTACTCCGTAAGGGCTGCGCGGCCAGAACGCGGTCGTTTCCGTCTGCGGCACATCCTGCACTTTGCCAAACATCTCGCTGCTCGAGGCCTGATAAAATTTTGAGCGAATGCCGGTTTCGCGGATCGCTTCGAGAATGCGAATCGTCCCCACACCGGTGACATCGGCGGTGTATTCGGGAATGTCGAAACTGACCCGCACATGACTTTGCGCGGCCAGGTGATAGACCTCATCCGGCTTCAAATCGTAGAGCAGTTTCACCAGATTGACCGAGTCGCTCAAGTCGCCGTAATGCAGAAACATCTTCACGCCATTGATGTGCGGATCGGCGTAAAGATGATCGATGCGCGAAGTATTGAAGGTGCTAGCGCGGCGGATAATGCCGTGCACTTCGTAGCCTTTTTCGAGCAAGAGATCGGCCAAATAACTTCCGTCTTGCCCGGTGATTCCG
The DNA here is from genome assembly GCA_964235895.1 of uncultured Chthoniobacterales bacterium. Lineage (GTDB taxonomy): Bacteria > Verrucomicrobiota > Verrucomicrobiia > Chthoniobacterales > UBA10450 > JACCTI01. The sequence goes on along the minus strand of CAXSCV010000091.1, from coordinate 2,871 downwards.
GTGATCAAAGCGCGTTTCATGAGCGTGTGCGCATTAGCGTACGACACTCGCCTCGGCAACGGAATTACTTTGTTACTATTCGTTAGGCGGAGCGCAATTCAGCGCTAATATTTGGCAAGCGACCGGGAGCGGACCCCGGTGTTTGTGTGCCAACGTGGAAGCACATGAAACTTCCGCGCCTCGCTACTTTTTCGTTCTTTCTCTCGCTTGCTCTCTTCGGCGCAAGCCCTCGCCTCGCGGCGCAGGAAGCGCGGCACGTTGCCCTAACGAGTAGTTCCGATTCTTCGGAGGCGGCGGAGGTTCCGGAAATCACCGTGCGCGGGCAAGCGGTTCCGGATTACGGCACAGCGCACGCCGTCACCGCCACCAAATCGGACACGCCGCTTCTGGAAACGCCGCAAACGATCAACGTCGTTCCGCGCAAACTGCTCGATGATCAGGGCGACGTGACTTTAAGCGAGGCGTTGCGCAACGTCGGCGGCGTGAACGTCAGCGGCACTTATCGCGACTTCGACATCTATTCGATCCGCGGATTTTTCGGCACCGGGTTCACTTATCTCGATGGCCTCGCGCTCGATCGGCAAACAACTTTTCAGGAGGAACTTTTCGGGCTCGAACGCATCGAGGTCGCGCAAGGCCCGGCCTCGGTTCTCTACGGTCAAAATCCGCCGGGCGGCTTGGTCAACTTGATCAGCAAGACGCCGCGGAAAGAGAATTTCACCAACCTCTCGTTAGGCGGCGACAGCTTCGATTCCTTCGACGCCGGCGTGGATTCGAATATGGTTTTCAACCGCAGCGGCACGGTTTACGGGCGCGTGAATTTGCTCTTCCGCGAGCTCGGCACTTTCACGAACGACATCGATCCTTCGCCGCGCATCTTTTTCGCGCCTTCGCTCACGATCGAAATTTCGCCCGCGACGCGTTTAACCCTGCTCGCGCAATTCCTGGATGAGACGCGCTACTTCGGTTTTCCGTTGCCGGCGGTCGGAACAGTTTTGCCGAACATCAATGGCGATATTTCCATTTTCCGAAACGTGGGCGAACCCGATTTTCCCTCGAAGTCTGACAACTGGCGCGCGCAGTTCGGCTATCAACTCGAGCATCATTTCAACGACGTTTTCACCCTGCGACAAAATCTCCGCGCGGCTTATCACGAGAGCGATTTCCAGGGAATTTATCCGACCTTCTTCGAAGCGGATGAGCGCACGCTCGATCGTTATCCGTACGTTTACTCGATCGATTACACGACGCTCGGGATCGACACATCGCTAGTCGCGCATTTTTTCACCGGCGCGCGCGTCGAACACACCGCGCTCGTCGGCGTCGATTATTATCATCTCGATTCCGACTCGCAGGCCGGCTTCGGTTCGATCGATCCGCTTGATTTATTCGCGCCGCGTTATGGTGCGCGGCCGTTCGGCATCGCGCAATTTCAGGATCAATCAGCCGACGTCGACGCCACGGGAATTTATTTTCAGGAACAGGCAAAGTTTTTCGATCGCCTGAGCGTAGTCGTGGGCGGCCGTGGCGATTTCGTTTCGAATGGCGTGGACAATCATCTCAACGACACGCGGACGGATGCGGACGACAGCGCATTTTCGCCCCGCGTCGGCATCGTTTTCGAAGCAAAACAGTTCTCGCTCTATGCGAGTTACAATCGCTCCTTCCTTTCGCAGGCTGGATATTTTGATCGCAACGGCAACGCACTCGAGCCGGAAGAAGGCGAGCAATATGAAATCGGCGCCAAGGCCGATCTGCTCGACGGACGGCTTTCCGCCACGCTCGCCGCTTACCAAATTAAGCGAACGAATGTGCCGACAGCTGATCCATTCAACAACGGCTTCTACACGATCACCGGCGAGCAACGACATCGCGGCGTTGATTTCAACACCATGCTCACGCTCGCGAAAGGCTGGGACGTGATCGCGTCCTACGCCTACATCGATGCGCGGGTGACGAAGGATAACGTGATCGCGGTCGGCAGTCGTCCGCTCGATGTGCCGGAAAACACCTTTCATATTTTCACGAAGTACAGCCTGCCGAGCGGCCCGCTGCGCGGTCTGGGAGCGAGTGTCGGTTTTCGTTACCTAACGAATCAGGAAGGCGACGCCGCGAACACTTTTATCCTGCCCGGTTACGGCGTGCTCGATGCCGGATTGTATTACGATCGCAGCCGTTTCCACGCGCAACTCAATCTGAATAACGTGACCGACGAGCGCTACGCTGCCGGCTCGTATAACAATCTCTACGTGCAGATCGGCGATCCGATCAATCTGCGCGGAAGCATTCGCTGGGATTTTTAAACAACTGATGAAGCGACTCTGGCAACTGCATTCGTGGATCGGTTTGATCTGCGGCGCAGGTTTGCTGGTCATCGGGCTAACGGGAAGTCTGCTCGTCTTTCACGACGAAATCGAAGCGCTCGTCCATCCGCGCATGATGCAGGTGCAACCGAGCGCCGCGCGCCGGTTGCC
>CAXSCV010000091.1:0-387 GCA_964235895.1 uncultured Chthoniobacterales bacterium | reverse complement strand
AGTCGGGACGATGTCGCGCGCGTTTCCGGGTTACGATGTCACATTTTGGAGTATTTATCCGCGCGGGCAATATGCTGATTTCGCATATGTCGTTAGGCACGGCGAACGCCAGGTGCTCGTGGCTTCGATTGATCCCTACACTGCGGAAATCCGCGCCGCGCCTACGGACACGAACAGCACCTTTACCGGGTGGATGCTCAACCTGCACTACAAGTTTTTTGCGGGCACCATCGGCGTTGCGATCACTGCGGTGCTCGCGATTTTACTTTGTTGTTTGGGGCTGAGCGGACTCTGGCTCTATCGCAACTTTTGGAAAAATTTCTTTCGGCTGCGCTGGGGAAAAAGCGCGCGCATTTTCTTCTCCGACTTCCACAAAATGATCGGCAT
>CAXSCV010000090.1:4980-11854 GCA_964235895.1 uncultured Chthoniobacterales bacterium | reverse complement strand
CGCAGGGGCGATAGGCGCGTTCGTCCGGGCGAGAGGCTCCGGCCCGGGGGCGGGCCGGCTCCACCGGACGGCTCCACGGCCGCTCGCCATCGGTGACAACAAGGGGAATAAGCCAGGTGCTTGGGGGTCGGATCCGCGGGGCGAACAAGGACTTTTTCATACCAGGAGACCGCCGCCTTCACGTCCTTGCTACAAGCGGACCGTCAGCGCGATCTCGTCTTGTAAATTATGGTGAGACTAGTCATTATGCATCGCATGAAGAATTGTTATCGGTTCGCGGCGCTTCGGACCTTCATCGCGGTGCCGGCTCGACGACGTGGACGCGTTGATCTGGTTTTGATCGCGTTCCTCCTCACCACGCTGGGGAGTGTTCCATTATTCGGTGAGACGATGACGGGAACAACCGGGGCCAGTGCTCCGTTGGAGAATCATCAGCCGACGTTGGTGACCCGCTACATCATTGCCGTCGTGGGCAACTACCCTGATAGCGCTGGCTCGGATTTAAGCGAACAACAAGCGCTCGCCCCTCGCACCACTCCTTACCTGGGCGAAATCAAGGCGGTGGCGTTCAACTTTGCGCCCCGGGGATGGGCGCTCTGCGAAGGACAAACACTCCCGCTTGCTCAAAACCAGGCGCTCTTTTCACTCCTCGGCACGTCGTTTGGCGGAAATGGAAGCACTACCTTTCAGCTACCCGATCTGCGTGGTCGCGTCCCTATGGGAGTGGGACAAGGTTTTGGTCTGCCTAACTATCTCCTCGGGCAGCAGTCCGGGGCGGCCAATCCTTCTCTCTCGGTCGCTAACCTGCCCAGCCATACCCATACAGTTCCAGGCAGCTCCAACACCCTGGCTGCGGGCAGTGGGACAGCTTTGGACAACCGGCAGCCTGCGCTCGGGATCCAATTTCTGATTACCGCGAGCGGTGAGATGATGATGGCGGCGTTCAACGTTGAACCTACCGGCTGGACCCACTGCAACGGGCGCGTCCTCCCCGTCGCTGGGCATGGTTACGCTTTTGGCAACATCGGAACCGTCTATGGCGGCGACGGCGGACTCTCCAGTTTCGCGGTGCCCGATACCCGAGGTCGCGTCATCATAGGTGACGATAACACCACCTCGTGGCCGATCGGAAAGACTTACGGAAGTAATGACCTTGTCCTGGGTCTGTCCGATATACCCGCACACACCCATACTCTCTCGAGTGGCACGACCGGTTCCGCCGGTGGCGCGGGTAATACGGCGAACAATTATCAGCCTTCCTTAGTCTTTCGGGAGCTCATTTGCCTGGTGGGCAGTTTTCCTAGCACCGACAACGGCACTGCTGTGCCGTATATCGGCGAAATGCGTCTGATTGCAGGTGCGAGCGCCGACAACCTCATGTCAGGATGGGTCTCCCCGTATGGCCAGCTTCTGAGCATTAACCAAAACCAGGCACTTTTCAGTTTGATCGGCACGAGTTACGGCGGCAATGGGCAGAACACGTTCGCGCTCCCCGATCTTCGTGCTCGTCTGGACGCGGCAGTGGATAACCAAAATTTGCTCCTAGGTTATATCGTTGGCCAGCCAGCAATGCTTATTAATCTTTCGCAGCTGGCCGCACATGCGCATTCCTTGCTCACCCTAAGCATTCTCGGCCTGCAGCATTCCGCCGATGGGAGCGTAATTCTCACGCTCCAAGGCCCGGTCGGTACCAGCTGCCAGGTGGATAAATCCGACGCGCTCAACGGCTGGTCGAGCCTCGGCCAAGTGAACTTCAGCACGACCACGCAGACGATTTCCGATCCTAACCCGTCCCATCTTACCAAGCGGTTCTATTACGCGCACACTCCCTAAGGCGGATAGCTCAGTATTTTCCTGGAGCGGAGCTTACTGTCGACACTCGCATGCATCGAGATTTGTCGATTGTTCGTCGCTCTCCAACCTCGGCGCACGTGGAGCCTGTTGCAGCCGCCCGGCGCTAATGCGCCATGCATTGGTCAATCGCTTCGGCGAAGGCGATATGATTGCCGTCCGGGTCGGTGGTCGTGACCGTCTGCATCTTTGCGCCGGTGAGCCGTTTCGCTGGTGTCGATCTCGAGGCTATCGAGATGTGCGATGGCTCGGTCGAATCCCGCCGTCACACCTGGCTGATGTGGCTGTCCACTCGCCTCATCGCCTAATGATCTAAGTTTGGTCAGGAGCCGAGGCAGAGAGGGGATTGCTGCGCTCGAACGGGAGATCAGCAAAGTCGAACCAACGGACCTCCATCAACTCTTCCTCATCATGCTTCAGGACCGAGCTGAGCTCGATGCGCATCGTGCAAAAAGCTGTCAGTGCTCTCCTCCTGACAACGGTGAACACTTACTTGTCCTCATCTTCTTCCTTATTCGTGACGTTCTCTGTCTTCACGATCTTCCACCGGCCGACCGCATCGAATTTCAAGGTAAAGACAAAGGCTGCATGATCGGGCGGCGACTTGCGCTCCCAGGAGGCGTGGGCGCGGATGACGAGGGTGTCGGCGTCGGTCCACTTATGCGCCCGCACCACGTCGCTCACCGGAGAAGACTTCCACCGCTGCCGCTCGCGATGGCCTTTCGGAAGTTGATCCTTCGCCAACTGCGTCACCTGCGGCTGCTCTGATGCTTCCTCCGTAAGGGGCTCGGCCGGTTGCCACTCCTCACCGTGGAGCTGGTAGATCGTGGTGATCTCGTAGGTAGTGTGCGACGCGTGCGGCGGGCTGCAGGTATAGGCAAACCGCTTCGAGTCCGGCGCCCACAGGACCTTCGCCTCTTGCGGCTGGGGAACGTTGTCGGCCAGGTCGAGGACAACCTCGGTGGTGCCGGCCTTCGCGATTCCACCTGTAATAAACTCGGTATATCGATACTCCCAGCGCCCATCGGGAGAGAGCGCGGTGGCTTCGGTTTTCTCATCAGCGCCGTCAATGAAGTGCGGCAGCAGATACATCAGCAGGATGACAAACGGCTTTCGCATCCGGCAAGGTATAAAGCCGCTCGCAAGTATGTCGAGGTTGGTGCGCCCAGTTTTCAATCGCTTCCGCGAAGGTGGTATGATTGCCGTCCGGGTCGGAAAGAAGTTTGAGCTAACTTTCGACACTGGTGACCGTTGCCTTATCGTGGAAGCCGCGACATGGCTAGATACTGGTGGCAATGCACTTCGTGCGGGGAAAGGCCGCCTTGGCTGGCGGTTTGCCAGTCACGCAGTATTGCGGCTTTCATCTGGGATGAGCTGGCGCCGAGCGGGTGGGATCAGGATCTTCTCCAGCGCCGATGCCCCTGCGGTCGGCGTTCGCTCCGCCTGACCTATCGGTTTAAGCGGAGCGATTCGGAGAGGATCAGCGTCCGGCATATCGTGGGGCGAAAAGCGGCGGAGGAGGATTATCTGCCGATGCTCTGGGACACTTTTAGGCATTCGAGTCCGCGGAAGCATTGGATCGACTTCAAGTATCAGAGAGGCCGCAGCCCCTGGGGACTGACCAAACGGGTGGTCCTGGAAAGGCCGCAACTCGCCCGTCTGCTCCGTGCTTACAAACGCGCGACCGGTCGGGCGATCAACGGCTAGATACGAATATAAGGGGCAGAGCTTGCTTTCGACACTTGATCGTATTGAGATTGGTTGTTCGCCCCGTCCAGCATCGCCGCACGCTGATCTCGTTGCAGCCGCCGCGTCGCTAGCGCGCCATGCTTTGGTCAATCGCTCCCGCGAAGGCGGTATGATTACCGTCCGGGTCGGTGATTATGACCGTTTCACCTGTCCGCCGCATCACCGTTCGTTGGTGTGGATCCCGGGCTATCAGGTGGGCCATGGCTTGGCCGAGCGCGCTAATGACGAGAGGCTGCATGAGCCCGGCACCGGCGCGTTCCGGCAGTTGACAGACTCGGAGCCAGCCGCCCGCGAGGCCGCGTTTGGCAGCTTAGTTTGCCGGTCGAAATCTTGGCGTATTCAGTCGCACCGTCAGCGACGCGCGAGACCGCAGTCGAGAGCCTCCTTCCAGTTGGAGGAGGCTCTCGTGGAATGCGCTTTAGTGGAGAACCACTTTGACGTTGTCGAACGACGCCGAGGCGTTGGTAGTCGCTAGCGCGATCTGTCCTGTCGTCAGGGTGGTATCAGAGGCGGTCAGCTGTTTCACACCATCCACATAGAAGTCGAGCGTGCTTCCCTTCACGTCCGCTTTGAAGATGTATTTCGTGTTTTCGTTGATCGTGAATGGTTTGAAGGAGAGGACGGTAGAGTTCCCGTTGACATAGCGGACGATCCTCAGGCGCGCCTGTGCTTTATTGTATTGGAAGTAGTACTTGTTGTTGACGTCCACATTCCGCGCACAAATGCCAACGGTGCCTGAGCTGCCCAGAGAGAGCGGCGTTACCTGAGCCTGGAGGGTGTAATCATTCCAAGCTGTGCTGCCGGCGATGGCATAGGGGCGCGCCGCGGTGGCGTTGCTTTGCGTGTAGACCTTTTGGTTGACGGTCCCCGCAGGGTTGCACTCGCTGTAGGTCGTCTGGCTGGTCGTGACCGCCCAAGTGCCGCCCGACGGGGTCCATTGCGTGGCCGTGCCGTTCTCGAAGTTATCGTGAAAATCGGTCGCCAATACATCGTTCCAGGTAAGGAGGGCAGGATCCCAGGTGGGATCGCAGTGAGCGGTATCAATGTCTATTCCGTAGATCTCCGCATACTTACTGTTATAAGTATTGAGCGCGTATTGCACGGCGTCGCTCGGGACGGTGTATTGCGTTTTCGTGGCATCGCTAAACGGGTGGATCCACGATTGGAGCATCTGGAATGAGTTGAAGGTGACGTCTTTGGATTCGAACTCCGGCGCGGCGAAGTCGGATGCGGGCGTGCCGATGACCGGACCGGTAGGCGTGTCGCGATGGGCGGCGAGATCCTCTTGGAAGAAGCCAACCTTGGGATACGCGGTGGCCGGAGGATTGAATTCTGCCAGGATGGCTGAGCGGACGGATTCCCAGACATAATCGGGGTTGCTGGTGTTGCTCGCGAGTTTCCAGAAACCGATGCTGCATACCTTGTTTGGGAAGTTGTCGGTGACGGCGTGCAGGTTCCGAAGGACAGCGCTGTTCAAGCTCGCCTGGGTGAATTGATACATGTCCTTGATCTTCGCCGGCATGCTCCCGGATGCGGGGTCACGGATCCACTTCTTCGCGCCCATCAGGCCGAAGCTGACCGTTTTCAGCGAAGGATGATCCTTTAGCGCAACCGTGGCTCCAAGGGTGGTGCTGTAGACTTGGTGATTAGCGAGAGCCGCGGCAAACGCTTCCAGAGCGGTCAAGGTCGGTGCGGACCACGGAACGGGACGATATCCAGAGAGTTCGGAGTCGTACCACTTATCCTGCCCGAGGGCATCCCGGAGATATTGCGGTTCCGGCTCAAGAATGTACATCGTAAGTTTTAAGCCATTAGCCTCGACCGCTTGAATGATGTGATCGACGGGCGTGAAATCGTAGGGATTAGGGTCGGTCCCCGATCGCGGCTGCAGGAGATCCCAGCTGTAGCGCCAGACAAAACCTTCGACGAAATCGTAGTTTCGGATATTGCCGTCGCGGTAGGTCCCGGTGCTATTATCCAGGATATAAATACCGCGGTTCTCCTTTTCGATAGAGCCGGCGGTAGCCGGGCTCGAGCTTAAGGACATAATTACGGCCGAGATGGCCGTGAATAGACTGCACTTCAATAGGGTCATTTTCATAGTTCGTGCTGTGCCTTTCTATGTGAACATCGCTTCACACTGCTTCCCCGGCTGGAAGTTTCCATCTTAAGGGAACGAGGGCTACCGGCGAGGGAGAACCGACGCGCGGATCGAGGTGGCCGCTGGGACACCCTAGGAGCGCCCGTTTGTCGCCCAGCCCTATCGGATCTCTGCCGCTATGCAGGTCAAAGGCCTTCGCTAAACGCCCGCGAGCAGAGGTTTCTTTGTTACTGGCGGCCACGGCATCGTGCAGCTCGTCGAAGTCGAGCGCTTGGGGCCATCATTATGTCACATTCAGGGGGCTTGATCTCTGCTTCCGCCAAGTGAGCCGAGAGAACGAGGATTTAGCCGCCAAAGTCTTTCTTTCTGAGCTGGTGGACCAATTCGAGCGGGTATCCCGGGCGGCATCCGATGATGGCGGCGCGTCTGGACTGGCTGAATCGTCGGTCCGTGGGAACGAATTCGCTGTTCGACGGAACGGCTCGCCTCCCGAGCCGGACGAGTTGGCATCTGTTGGCGACGTAACGAGGCTGGAGGTCGGCGAATGAGAATCCGGGCGGGGCGAAGTGCGGCCCGGGCCTGACTGATTGCCGTCTGGCCTAGGCGAATTGCGGTCCGAAGCGGACGAAGCGGAAGCTGGAACGCGATAAACGACGGCCGGGCTCGACCAATCGCAGTCTGGCGTCGACGAAATGGCGGCTGGGCTCGACGAATTGCCGTCTGGGATGGACGATTGGCACACTCCGCGTCATCGAGTCGGGAGGAAGGTGCTCGTTCGTCATGAAAAAGACCCTCAAGCTTTTTTGCGCGAACTTCGTGGCATCTAAGATGCTCAGATGAACGTGTATGGACACTTATCAAGTAAACAAAGCCAACATGTTTCGCACGGTGGCAAAGACCCAGACGAAGAATGCGGCGCTGACTTCGTCCGTGCCGGCGGTGGCGCGGCAGACGACAGCTTTGCAGAGCACGATCGACACAATCGATGCGTTGGCTCAGGCACAAGAAGCTTCCAATAAGGGCATTACCTTGGATAAAACGAACATCACGAAAATTTTGATTAATGGCATTTTGGGCATCGCCGGCGCGGTCGCGGCTTGGGCCTCGGAGAATGATAATGAAGAGGTGCGGGTGAAAATGTCGGTGACCCCGACCGGATTAAAGGGAACCCAG
>CAXSCV010000090.1:4145-4970 GCA_964235895.1 uncultured Chthoniobacterales bacterium | reverse complement strand
GAAGCTCCCTGGGGTAGCGAAGATGGTGGCGGACGAAGCGGCGAAGCATGATCTGGCCGACTACGGCGGCGGGCCGTTGGCGGTGGAGGCGTTCAACACCAGGATCACGGCTTACAATGCCATCCAAAATGCGCCGCGCGATGCGGTGGTGGCGGTGTCGGGATTGACCACGGCGCTGGCCGAGCAGTTCGTGCTCGGAGACAAGATCGTGAAACAACGGCTGGATAAGCTGATGGAGCAATTCCGCGAGTCGCAGCCGCAGTTCTTCGCGGAATATAAGAGCGCGCGCTCGATCGTGGATCGCGGCGGCGGGCAAACGGCCAGCCCGACTCCGGTGCCAGCGGCGTCGAAAACGACTCCCGCTCCGGCGGTTGCTTAAGGGCGTAAGCGGGACGATTGGCCTGGACGACCGATGTCCTGTTCGGTGCGTCGGTTCGACTTGGGACGCGCTGAGTATTAGGAATATTCTTCGTCGCTCCTCGTCCGCCTGGGAATAACCGGCGGTCTGCGTTTTGTGTTGTGCGATCTCGTTTTCGCGAGAATCGGAAGTTGGCGATCGATTCTGTTGCCTCGATCGATGTCGTCCAATCGCCGCCCGGTCAGGAGGCAGCAAGCAAGCCCATCATCTGCTGCGCCAGCTTCGGCCCCATGCCGCTCTCTTCGTGCTTGAAATAGACGAAGGCATCCGACCATTCGCTGGCGCGCGCTTGGATGGCCGCAGTCCAGCGCGCCACGTCCGTTTCCTGATAATCTTCCCGACGTAAGCGCAGGTACCCGTAGTCCGCGGTGGACTCGTTAGGCGTGGAAAGCTTCTCGGAATCGGCC
>CAXSCV010000090.1:753-4135 GCA_964235895.1 uncultured Chthoniobacterales bacterium | reverse complement strand
CGAGGGCGGCCACGATTGCTTCGCAGGCCAGTCGCTTCTCGGAATCGGCCAGGCAGAGCGCGAGATTTTTGCTCTTGAGCACGTTGTAAATTTCGTCGTCGAACCAGGAGGCGTCGCGGAATTCAAAGGCGCAACGCATTCCTTCCGGCACTTCGGCGACGAAATCGCGCAAGAGCGCCGCGTCCTTCTTCAGCGTCGGCGGCAATTGAAACAGGACGCAGCCAAGCTTTTTTTCGAGATCGCAAACGACCTGATGAAAAAAGCGCAGCGTGTCGCCGCAATTCCGCAGCTTCGACCAATGGGTAATTTTCTGCGGCGCTTTTAGGCTGAACTGGAAGCGCTCGGGCGTCGCTTTCCACCAGCCTTCGATCGTCTTCGCGCTCGGGATGCGGTGAAAGCTGTAATTGATTTCGGTGGTGGAAAATCGTTCGGCGAAATACGGAAGCATTTTGCTGGTGGGCAAATCTTCAGGATAAAAAGTTCCTTTCCACTCCGCGTATTGGAAACCGGAAGTGCCGATCCAGAAATTCATGGAAGATAGTTGTAGCTGTGAGTTGGCGAAATTCTAGGTGGCAGAGAGCGATTTCTGGTCAGGCGGCGCTGGTGCGTTAAGCTGTTTCCTTGGCGTCCGAAGTCGATCATTACGCGGTTCTCGGTCTCGATCGGAACTGCACGCGCAAGCAAATCGATGCGGCGTATCGGCTGCTCGCGAAACGACATCATCCGGATTTGCATTCCGGTTCGGTTGACGCGGCCGACTTCACGCGCGCGCTGAATGAAGCGCACGAAACGCTGAGTGATCCCGCGCGTCGACGCACCTACGACCGCCAGTTAAACGAGAAAGAAAAACCGCCGCCGCCGGCGCGCGCGGGCAAAATTGAGCGCGACATTTCGCAAGATGTGAATTTGCGAATCGAAGATTTTTTTCGCGGCGCGTCGCTCGAAGTGAAGGTGCGCGACCCGGGAAATCCGAACGGCGCGGAAACTTATGCGGTGGAAATTCCGCGCGAGACTTCTCCGGGCGCGCGACTTCGTATTCCGCGCGCAGCACCTTTCGAGGGTGGCTTCGTCATCCTGCGCGTGCGCGCGCTGCCCGGTTATCGCTTCAAAGCTCGCGGCTCCGATCTCAAATGCGAACTGCGCATCGACACGCGGATCGCCAACCAAGGCGGCTCGGTTGCGATGCCGGGTCCCGACGGCGCGATGTTGCGCGTCGCGGTTCCCGCAGCCATTCGACGCGGCGAAACGGTGCGGATCCCGGGGCAAGGATTACCGAAAATTCGCGGGGGTCGCGGGCAACTTTTGGTGCGAATCACTTACCGCCCGGAAGTTCGAATCACGCGTCGTTAGGCGCGCGCGCCGGCTGTCAGTTGGCCTAACGAGTCGACGTTAGGATTTCTCTTCGGCCTTGGCACAGGCGGTTTTCCAAGCCGCGAGCTGATCTTTCGAAAGGATGTTCTTCGCGCTCTTTTCCATTTTCGCGAAGCTCTCTTTGGTGCAGCCGCTCTTCTCGCAATCGGCCGCGAGGTTTTCCATTTTGCTCCGTTGCTCGGCGGTCAGATCGAGCTGCGCGAAGGTGGCGGAACACTTTTCTTTTGTCGCATCAGCACTTCCAGTGGCGCAGCAGGGCGGCTCGCCGGCAAAAGCGAAGGCGCTCACCAGAGTGATAAGGGCAACCGAGGTCAGGATTTTGGATTTGATCATGGAATTTTCAGACAGCGAGCGACGCGGTCTCGTTCAAAGCGCGAGCTCATTGGACAAGAGGCGCTTTCGACGTTTCTTCCCCGATGACTAAAACCCTCCCACTCCTGTTCGCGAGTCTGCTCGCGGCGGGAACGCTCGGCGCGCAATCCGAGCCGCAGAAGAAGAGTCCACTGGGGAACGCGACGCCTGCGCCTAACGAGCACAAAGCTTCGAACCCAGCGGATAAAATTACGCCGCCCGCGCCGTCGCCGAATGCCGAGGCGTCGACCGATGAATCGGCCAAGCCGCAGGTCGACAAGAATCCGCCACCGCTGGACGTGAAGAACATGGACACGTCGATCAGCCCGGCTGACGACTTTTATGAATACGCGAACGGGACCTGGATTAAGAATAATCCGATTCCGCCGGAGTTCTCGCGTTGGGGAAGTTTCAACGAACTGGCCGAAAAGAATAACGACGCGCTGCACGAAATTGCGGAAAAGGCCGCGAAGGACGCGGTTAATTTTGCCTCGAAAGACAAGGTCGAGCAGGCCGCCTCGAGCGACATCCAGAAGGTCGGCGACTATTACGCGAGCGGCATGGATGAGAAGAACATCAACGCCGAGAAATTGAAGCCCTTAGCCGATGAATTCAAACGCATCGATAACCTGAAAACTCGCGACGATGTGCTGAAGCAGGTCGCGCACATGCATCTCCTGGGCATGAACGTGTTTTTCATTTTCACCTCGGGCCAGGATGAGAAAGACAGCACCAAAGTGATCGGCCAGGCCTATCAAGGCGGGCTGGGTTTACCGGATCGTGATTATTACACGAAGACCGACGACGCCTCGAAAAAACTGCGGGACGAATACGTCCAGCATGTGACCAAGATGTTCACGTTAGGCGGCCAAAAGCCCGAAGTGGCCGCGGAAGAGGCGAAGAAAGTGATGGCTTTCGAAACGGCCCTGGCCACGCCGCAGCGCACGCGCGTTGAGCTGCGCGATCCGCAAAAAAACTACAACAAGATGACGCAGGCCGATCTGCAAAAGCTGATGCCCGATTGGAATTGGTCGAACTACTTCAAGGAAGTGAAATTGGTCACGCCGGGCGACATCAATGTCGGCCAACCCGACTTTTTCAAAGCGGCCGACGGATTGTATACGAAGACGTCGATCGAAGATTGGAAGACTTATCTGCGCTGGCATCTTTTGCACGGCGCGGCGGCGGAACTCTCGGATGATTTCGTAAACGAGAATTTCGGATTCTTCGACGCAACCTTGCGCGGTTCGCAAAAAATCAAGCCGCGCTGGAAACGCGTTGTCGCGTCGACGGATTCCGCCGTCGGCGAAGCGCTGGGCAAACTTTACGTGGCCGAGCATTTCCCACCGGAAGCGAAACAGCGCGCGCTCGAGATGGTGAACAATCTTCGCGAAGCGCTGAGCGATCGCATCAAGTCGCTCGATTGGATGGACGAGCCGACCAAACAGGAAGCGCTCAAGAAACTCGCCGCTTTCACGGTGAAGATTGGTTACCCGGACAAGTGGCGTGATTACTCGACGCTAAAAGTCGATCGCGGTCCCTTCGTCTTGAATGCAGCGCGCGCCTCCATGTTCGAAACCGAACGCGAGCTCAAGAAAATGGGCAAGCCGGTCGATCGCAGCGAATGGGGCATGACGCCACCGACGGTGAACGCGTACTA
>CAXSCV010000090.1:0-743 GCA_964235895.1 uncultured Chthoniobacterales bacterium | reverse complement strand
CAATCCGAACATGAACGAGATCGTTTTCCCGGCGGGAATTTTGCAGCCGCCATTCTTCGATCCGAACGCGGATGACGCGGTCAACTACGGCGGCATCGGCGCGGTCATCGGACATGAAATGACGCACGGTTTTGATGACCAAGGCCGACAATACGATGCCACCGGAAACCTGCGCGATTGGTGGTCGAAAGCTTCCTCCGATGCCTACAACGAGCGCACGAAAAAGATCATCGAAGAATATTCCGAATTCGAACCGCTGCCGGGTTTACACCTCAACGGCGAGCTGACGCAGGGTGAGAACATCGCGGACATCGGCGGCGTGCGCCTGGCCTACATGGCGTTGCAAAAAGCGCTCTCGAAACATCCCGAAGAAGCGAACAAAAAGATCGACGGCTTCACGCCGCAGCAGCGTTTCTTCCTGGCCTTCGCGCAGATCTGGCGCGGCAACATGCGCGAGCAGGAGCAGCGTTTGCGCGTGAATACCGATCCGCATTCACCCGGCCGCTTCCGCACCATCGGGCCGCTCTCGAACTTCGATGAGTTCGCGCAAGCGTTCGATATTCCCGCGGGCTCGAAGATGATTCGCCCGCCAGATAAGCGCGTGAACATCTGGTAAGCGTTCCGATTCAAAAGCAGAACGCCGCTGATCATGCACGATCAGCGGCGTTTCTGCGTACGGAGAAAATGCAGCTGCCGATGGCCGGACTCGAACCGGCACGGGCCGTTAAGCCCAACGGATTTTA
>CAXSCV010000089.1:325-11869 GCA_964235895.1 uncultured Chthoniobacterales bacterium | reverse complement strand
ACGCGTTCGGCGTTGGTCGCTGGAATCCAACCGCGCAAGTCGTTAGGCAACGCGGCGTAAATCCAATCGCCGCGCGTGCTGACGATCTGGATTTCGCTGCCCGCCGGCAAAGTCAGCACGGTGCCTGCGCTGTCCGCGGGCGCGAGCCGCGCATCGGTTCCCTGCGCGGTCACGATCGCGAGCGCGGCGCCGGTCGGTCCCATTTCGCGCGAATACCATCCGCAACCGGCGGCCGCGAGCGCGAGGAGCGCGGCGATTAACAAGCAGGCCAGTAGCCCAGAACGCCGAGCAGAGAAGACAAGCGCGGCGATCGCAAATATCGCGATCCAAAATGCAATTGCGACCGCGATCGAATATTGGAAACCGGTCGCGTAGGCCGACCAGTTATCGAGACGGCTGCGCTTCAATTCCAGCGCGCGCGCTTTGTCGCGCGCCAAACGCAAATTCGCCATTGCCTCCGGGTGTTGCGGCGCGAGGGCAAGTGCGCGCTCATAATCGAGGATGGCTTGCCCGAGTTCGCCCATGCGAAAGCGCGCGTTGCCCAGATTATAAAAAACGGCCGCGCTGGCTTGGCCTTCGCGCACCAACGTCTCGTAAAGATCGGCCGCTTCGCGAAAATTCCCGGCGGCATACTCCTCGTTTCCTTTCGCCCAGGCGTTGCTTTCCTCCGCCGAGGCGACGCGCAGCAGGCACAGACTAACGAGTGCAAACGCCAGCAGTCGACGAAACAAATTTAACGAAATCATGCGCGCAAATTTTCGATCAACTCCAGAATCTCGCGGCGTTTCTCCGGCGAGAATGATTTCTCGCCGTTGCCCGTGCCGCTGTAGCGCAGCTCGTCGCTCTCATGAAACAACTCGCGCAAACGTCCGCGCCGTTCTTCATCCAAATGAAAAACGCTCGCCGCGGTTGCGGCGTCGACCTGGTTTGGATCGAGCTCACGCGCGAGCGCCGTCTTCACCTGCACAGTGCGCGCAGCGTTCGCCAAATATTCGCGCGGCGTGAAACCGTTCCGTCGCAAACCGCGCTGCAATTCCGCGGCTTCCTGTTGCAAGCGCGCCAGGCGTTGCGCGCTGCGATCGGCCAGACGCGCCTGCCGCAAACGCCATCCGATAAATCCCAGCAACGCGAGGAGCGGCAACGCTTGCGCCAGCCAAAACGAGCGCTTCATATAAATCGGCGCAAAGCTTTGCGCGGTCGCAGGACGGTCGGTTAGCTGATAAAGAATGTCCTGTTCCCGCGGCGTCGGCCGAGGCGTTGGCGGAGCGGAGTTTGCCGGCGTCGATGCGGCTGTCGCGCTCGTGGGAGTTGCGGCCGGCGCTGCGCCGCCCTCGATTTGCAACGGAATCTCGTCGCTCTTCAGCGTCACGTAAGCCTCTTTCAGTGGATCGAAAAAAGTGAAACTGAGCGCGGGCAATTTGTCTTTCCGCTCTTTCGCGCTGAGCACGATCTCGAAAGTTTTCGTCCCGCTAATTCCGACGTCGTCGTCTTGTTTGAAGCTATCGGACGGCGGATAGCCATGCCAGCCGCTGTCGTTCTCCAAAGTCGGCACCGTTACGCGATCGAAATTTCCACGGCCGGTGATGCTCGCCTTCACCGTGATCGGATCGCCGACCTGCGCCTTTTTTGGATTCGCTTCGACTTTCAAAGAAAAGATCCCGACCGCGCCGGAAAATCCCGCCGGCGGATGGGGCGGAAGCGGTTTCACATCGAGCGTTGCGGGCTCGCTTTTTAATTCCACCGGACGCGGGGACGAGGGCGCGAAGGCGGGATCATTAAAGAAGCTGTTGAAGAAAGGATCATCCAACATATCGCGCGGTAAGTTGGGATTCCTCTGCCTGGTGGGAATGAGCACGACAGGCTTAATGACCGCTGGCCCGATCTCAATCTTCCCGCTTCGAACCGGAGAAACTGCAGTGTTCTCAATCACCACGTTGTAAGTGCTTCCATTAATTTCTTCGATGGTATTTCGAGCCTGTTGGTTCGCTCTCTGGATGGTGAAGCCCTGGCCGGGAATTTGCATGCCGTCTTCGCCGGGGGATGCGACCGGAGTGCGCGTGTTTATTCCTATTCGCGTCTGCAGCGGGATCATCTCGCCGACATAGGCAGTCGATTTGGGCAGGATCATTTCCAGGAAGCCGATGCGCGACCGCCCATTCGCTGATTGTGTCTCACGCCCTGATTGGCCAGCCACGTTCAAAGTCAGCTCCGGCGTCTGAAGTGTTTTGCCTCCGCCGCCGTCGATCTTCAGCGGAGGAATTTTGAACGCGCCCGCTCTCGTCGGCACCACCATGTAATTGTAAGTGAAGCTGTAGCTGACGCTGAAATTCTGCATCTGATACTGCCGCGAAACTCCGGCCGATTGAATCTCCAAACCGTCGACCGAGATTTCCCCCGGCGGCTTCGGATTCGAAGCGCCGGTGATTTGAATTTGTAACTGCACCGGCTGGCCCACTGAAGTTTCGGATTCGGTCAAAACGGCGGTGACGCTAGGCGAATCCGCGCGTGCGACCGTGCTCGCGAGGCAAAGGCAGCACGCGCCTAGGATTAGCCTAACGAGTGATCGCGATGACATTGCTAATTCCATTTAATCTCCAAAGCGATCGTCAACTTGCCTCTACCAATCCTTATAGACACGACGCGCCGCCTTGTGTTCATCGAGCTGCACGCGTTGTTCTTCGTCGCGCATCGAACGCAGGAGTCGATCCGCTTGTCGTTCGCTCATCTGTCCTTCTTCGGCCGCTTCTTCTTCGGCTGCTTCTTCTTCGGCTGCTTGCTCCGCGTTCTTTTTGTCTGTTTGATCTTCGCTCGCGCCTTTCACATCGCCGGTTGGTTTTTTTTCCGGAGTGCCGGCAGGTGTGGGCGACGGACTCGCACCTTGATCGCCTTCGCCGTTTTCGCCTTCGCCCGGAGTGGGCGTGGGCGATGCGTTGCCTTCGCCTGGCGAAGGAGATGGACCCGCGCCGTTTTCACCGGGTGATGGAGTTGGACTGGAACCATTTTCGCCCGGCGACGGAGTCGGAGTTGCGCCTTGTTCGCCAGGTGAGGGGCTAGGGCTCGCGCCTTTTTCTCCGGGACTTGCGCTCGGTGAAGGCGAGGGGGATGGCGACGGCGACGGGGACGCCCCTTGTTCGCCGGGCGATGGGGAAGGCGTGGGAGTCGGGGTGGGTGTCGGACTTTGACTGGGTTGTGGTTGGCCGCCGTTTCCTTTGTTCTGATCTTTGTTGTTCTGCGATTGATCCTGATTGTCTTTGTTCTTTCCGTCGCCGTCGCCCGGTTGATTCTTCTTTTTGTCTTTGTCTTTATCCTGGTCGTTTTTCTTGTCGTTCTTGTTCTGCGGGCTGGGTGAGGGGGATGGAGTCGGTGTGGGCGTTGGGGTCGGCGTCGGCGTCGGTTTCTGTTCTTCCTTCAACTCCTCGATTTTTTTCTTAACGTAATCGTAGTTCTCCTTCGCCTCCTTGTTCTCCGGCTCGATCTTCAAAGTCTGTTCGTAATGCTGCAGCGCATTCGTCCAGGTCTTGAGTTTTTGATCCTTACTTTTTTGCGCGTCGCCTTGTTGATAGAGCGTGTTGGCGAGGTTGTAATGACTGCGGCTTTGCAGTTGCAGATCGGGCGAAAGCAACGCCTGGCTGAACGACTGCAGCGCCTTGCCGTAATCCTTCATCTTGTAAGCAGCCGCGCCGGCATCGAATTGAATCTTATCGGTCGCGCGCGTGTCGGGATGTTCCTTGAGCGTTTCTTGAAATCGATCGTAGGCCTCGTGAAATTTGTCGTCGCGATATTCATCCAAACCGGGCGAGGCGGCGAAGGCGCAACGCGCGAACAACAAGATGAGCGCGGCGCTAACCATCGCCGCCGCGCGCTTCCTGCGCGCTGGCCGAAAAGGCGCGACCATCGCTTTGCGTTCGGAGATTAGAAACGAAGCGGCCAGGGCGAGCAACGCGCCGGCCAGCGTCCATTGATATCGCTCGATCGGCTGGCGCGAAGTGCGCGCGTCGATTTCGCCTGCCTGCATCTTGCCAAGATCGTCCGTGTAAAGTTGATGCATCGAAGCCGGCCCGTTGCCTAACGAGAGAAATTTTCCGCTGGTCGCCTCCGCAATTTCACGCAAGCGTTTCTCATCGAGTTTCGATTTCACCACCTGCCCGCTGCTGTCTTTGACAAACGCCGTCCCGCCGCTTTGCGAAGGCAACGGAATGAGCGAGCCCTCCGGCGTGCCGACGCCGACCGTGTAAATGCGCACACCGGCGTCCGCCGCGCTTTTGGCCAGCCGCACCGCGTCGCCCGCCAGATCTTCGCCATCGGTGAAAATAATCAGCGCGCGATTTCCCATGGCCGATTTGCCAAAGGTGTTAATAGCGAGCGTAATCGCTTCCGAAATGTTTGTGCCGCCTTCGGGAATGATGTTGGTGTCGAGATTATTAAGCGCTTCCGCGGCCGCATCGTAGTCGATGGTCAGCGGTGCTTGCACGAAAGCGCGACCGGCAAAAGCGATCAGACCAATGCGATCGCCGCCGAGTTCACTTAGTAAATCCTGCACCGCGAGCTTGACGCGTTGCAGGCGATTGGGCGCGACATCGTTCGCCAGCATGCTGCGTGAAGTGTCGACTGCCACGAGCAAGTCGAGGCCCTGGCGTTTCACGTCTTCATAAGTATAACCGACGCGCGGCTTGGCCAGACTAACGAGTGCCAGCGCGAGCCCGAGCAGGATTAAACCAAAACGTAAACCGCGCCGAAATCGGCTGACCGTCGCGCCAAGTTGCGCAAGCAAATGCGGCGCGACGAACTCGCGCAGACGCACCACGCCGCGTTCTTCCGCGCGCAGGAAAAACAGCGCCAGCGCCGGAATCGCGAGCAAACTCCACAACCAAATGGGCGCGCCAAAGCTCATGCGCTTCTCCGGTTCACGGCAGCTTCTTCCATAACGTTTGCGAAAGGATCAACTGCGCCACGAGCAGGCCGCAGCCGGCCATGATGCAAGCCGGGAAGAGATCCCGGTATTCCTGATATTTTTTCACGCTCACGGTCGACTTCTCCAGCTTGTCGATCTCCCCATAAATTTGCTCGAGCGAGCGCGTGTCGGTGGCGCGGTAGAATTTTCCGCCCGCAATGTGCGCGACCTCCTTCAAGCCGGCCTCGTTAAAATGTACGCGCGCATTTTGATACAATGGGTTGCCCGAGAGATCGGTGATTGGCTGGCCGGTTCGATCAAAAACAGGCACTGGCGCGATCCCATTGATGCCCGCGCCGATCGCGTAGAAATGAATGTGCAAAGCCTTGATCGCTTCCGCCGCGGTGTTCGGTGGAATTTTTCCGGAATTGTTTTCGCCATCCGTCAGCAACACGAGCACGCGGCTCTTCGATCCTTTGTCATCCAGCCGACTGGCCGCTGCCGCGATGCCGGAGCCGATCGCGGTGCCATCTTCTACCAGGCCAACGCGCAGACGATCGAGATTTTGCATCAGCCAATCATGATCGAGCGTCATCGGACTAACGACATAAGGACGGCCCGCAAAAGCGATCAGGCCGATGCGGTCGTTAGGCCGATTGTCGATGAACCTTCGCGTCACTTCGCGGACCGCGTCGACCCGCGTGGCCGGCTCGCCGCCGACGGTAAAATCCTTGATCAACATCGAACCGGAGACGTCGAGCGCGAGCATAATATCGATGCCGCTCGCTTCCACTTGCGTGAGGCTTTTGCCGAGTCGCGGCCGGGCCAGCGCGATGACAAAGAGCGCCAGACTAACGAACAAAAGTGCGCGCAGAAATCGGCCGGCCCGCGCGGCGCTCGATTTGCCGAGCCCGCGAAGAACGGCGGTGGACGAGAAGGTCAGGGCCGCGGCGGGGCCGCGTTGGCCGCGCAAATACGCGAGCAATGGCAGCGCGAGAAGCAGGAGCAAAAACCAAGGTTGCGCGAAAGTTAGCGCGCTGTTGTGCGGCCACCAATCAGGCAGGTTCAAGCTGCCTCCCGTGAACAAATTTCGTCGCTTCATCGAGCAACAATTCGCTGTCGCCCGTGGTCGCTTCGTAGCGCGCGAACTTGATCAGATCGCACCGATTCAAAAAATCACCGAGCAAGTTGCGCTCCTCATCCGAAAACGGCGAGGCTTTCGCGAGCGCTTCGAGAAATTCCACCGAAGTCTGGCGCGTTACCGGCAGGCGATATTGTTCGACCACATAGCGGCGCAAAATGTCGGAGACGCGAATGCTGAATTGATACGGCGTCTGGCTTTCAATTTCCCCGCGCGCGCGTTGCAGCAGAAGCATCGCGCGCGTGCGCGGCGTTTGTTCCGGTTTCGGCCGGCGTCGCCAGCGAATAAAAAGCCAGACGAGCAATCCGAGAATCGCGAGCGCGAGAAACGCGCCGACAAAAACCAGCCAGAGCGGGACTAACGAGTAATCGACCGGCGGCGAGATGTCGTTGAATTGGTCGGCGAGAAAAAGCGACATAATTACGGCGCGTCACCGGCGGGCCATGCGTCGTTCGCGTTGTTTGAAAAAGGCGCGCAGGCTTGGCAAATAATCTTCGCCGGTTTGCAAGGCGATGGTGTCGATGTTGTTGCGGTGAAGCGTGCGCTTCAGTTCCGCGGCCTGCGCTTCGGCCAGCTCCGCGAAGTGCGTGCGGGTCGCGCGATCGCCGGTGTTGATTTCTATTTGCTCGCCGGTCTCGGCGTCTTCCAAAGTGATGATGCCGATGTTCGGCAACACGCGCTCACGTTCGTCCCGCACATGCACGGCGATGAAATCGTGCCGGCGTCCCGTGACGGAAAGTTCGCGCGAAAAATCACCCGCTTGAAAATCGGAAACGAAAAAGACGACTGCGCGCCGCGTGACCACTTTGTTCAAGTAACGCAAGGCAAGCGCGGGATCGGTCCCGCGACCATGCGGTTCGAAGAATAAAATTTCGCGAATTAAGCGCAGCGTATGCGAGCGGCCTTTCTTCGCCGGGATGTAAAGCTCGACCTCGTCCGAGAAGAGAAGCAGACCGACTTTGTCGTTGTTGCGAATGGCGCTGAAAGCGAGCAGACACGCGACTTCGGCGGCGAGCTCGCGCTTCGATTGCGTGGTGCTGCCGAAGTTTCCCGAAGCGCTCACGTCGACCACGAGCAACACGGTCAGCTCGCGTTCTTCGGTGAACTTTTTCACGAATGCAGTTCCAAGTCGCGCGGTCACGTTCCAGTCGATCGCGCGAATTTCGTCGCCCGGTTGATACTCGCGGACTTCGTCGAAATTCATTCCGCGACCTTTGAAAACGCTGTGGTAGTCGCCGGCAAAAACCGTCTGGACCAATCCTTTGGTTTTAATTTCGAGCGCGCGGATTTTCTTCAGAATATCCGCGGGCGTTTGCTGCGTTTCCTCCATGACGCGCGCTTAGGGGACGGGCAGACCGGCGAAGATTCGTTCGATAATGGTCTCGCTCGAAATCGTCTCCGCTTCCGCTTCGTAGCTGACGATGATGCGATGGCGCAGGACGTCGTGCCCGATGCTTTTGATGTCCTGCGGCGTGACGTAACCGCGGCCATTCAGGAACGCATTCGCGCGCGCGGCCAAGGCCAGATAAATCGTCGCGCGCGGCGAAGCGCCATAACGAATCAAGCCTTCGAGTTTCAAATTATACGAAGCCGGTTCGCGCGTCGCCCAGACGACGTCGACGATGTAATCCTTTACCCGATCGTCGATGTAAATGCTGTTCACCACACCGCGCGCGGCGATGATTTGCTTCGGATCGACCACGGGCGAAACGCCGAGCGATGGCGCGGACGTGGCCATCAAATCGAGGATGGTCCGCTCTTCGGATTTTTGCGGATAACCGACATGCAATTTCAACATGAAGCGATCGAGTTGCGCTTCCGGAAGTTGATAAGTGCCTTCCTGTTCGAGCGGATTTTGCGTCGCTAAAACCAAGAACGGATCGGCCAGCGGATAGGTCGTATCGCCAATCGTGACCTGGCGTTCCTGCATCGCTTCGAGGAGCGCGCTCTGCACTTTCGCGGGCGCGCGATTGATTTCATCGGCCAGAATCAAATTGGAAAAAAGCGGGCCGAGCTTGGTGGTAAATTCGCCGCTGCGCGGATTGTAAATGAGCGTGCCGATCAAATCGGCCGGCAACAGATCAGGCGTAAATTGCAGCCGCTGGAAACCGGTCTGAATGGCGGCCGCCATGGTTTTGACGGTCAACGTTTTGGCCAAACCGGGAACGCCTTCGAGGAGAATGTGGCCGTTCGCGAGCAGTCCGAGGAGCAGGCGATCGATCAAATATTTTTGCCCGACGACCACGCGGCCGACTTCCTCGCGCAACGCTGGGATCCACTGGCCGAGCTGCTGGACTTCCTGCGTGATTTCCTGCGTTGATTTCATACGGAGCTTTGAGACAAGTAGGGGCGAGATGTGTTCGATTTTCGATGGAAGCGTGAGGCGGGATAAAGTCTAACGATGTCGCTCGAGAGCAAGATGAGCTCGGAAGAAAGGTTGACCTCTCGGCTGGAGGCTTTCAGCGATTTGGTTTTCGGTTTCAGCCTCTCGCTCGTGGCTACGCGGCTCGAAATTCCGGCGCATGCCGAAGACGTTTTCGATTCCACCCGCTGGCTGGCGGTGATCCTGACCTTTGCCTTGGTCTGTCGTTTTTGGTTGGAACATTACCGGGTTTTTCGACATCAGTTCGTTGTTCAGTCGTTCGATCTGGTGGTGAATTTCATCTTCCTTTTCGCGGTCGCTGTCCTGCCATACGCGGTCCAAACCTTTCTGCGTTTCCCCGGCGACTTCGCCCCGCTCGCGCTTTATCTGGGCGACCTGAGTGTCATTCTGCTTGCCCTCTCCGCTCTGCGGATTCGCGGCCTGCGCCTGCGGCGTTTTCACGAAGAAGAGGCACTGCGGCTGCGCGATTGGCGCCGCACCGCGATGCAGTTGTTGGGCGCGTTCATCGCCTTCGCCACTCTGGCCGTCCTGCTGATTTCCAAGGCCGATTATCAACCGCAGGTCCGCGCGATCGGTTCGTATATTATCCTGCTCATCGCCGGCTCGATGCTGGCTGTGCGCGTTGGAGTCAGGAAGTTGCCGCGCTTTCTGCGCGCGCCCGGCAAGTGAGCAGGATTGGCAATCCCGGATACGGTTGGACCTGGCGGATTCGGCCTTCGAGATAGCGGCCGTAGGTTTCACCGAGCAGTTTCGGTTGGTTCACGAAGAGAACGAATTTCGGTGGATCGATCGCGCGCTCGCTCTCGCCTTTCGATTGCGCGGCGTAGAAAAGTTTCAGTCGTCGCGTGCCGATGGTCGGCGGCGGATTTTCATCGAAAGCCGCCCGCAACATGCGGTTGAGCACGCCGGTGCCGATGCGCGCGCGCGCTGCGCTTTGCACTTTTGTGATCAATTCGAAAAGCTGCAAAACGTTCTCGCCCGTGACCGCGGAAGCGATCAAGACCGGCGCGTAATCGAGGAAGAAAAGTTGCGCGCGGGTTTCATCGACCAACCGTTTCATTTCCTGTTTTTGCGCGCGGGCCGGTTTGACCAAATCCCATTTGTTGAGCACGATGATCGAAGGTTTGCGCGATTCCTGAATCAGGCCGGCGATCTTCTTGTCCTGCGAAGTCACACCACTCGTTAGGTCAATCACCAACACGCAAAGATCGGCGCGGCGAATCGTGCGCTCCGCACGCATGACGCTGAAAACCTCGACCGAGGTCGAGTGTTTGCTGCGGGCGCGCATCCCCGCGGTATCGATCAGCAAAAAGTTTTCGCCGTCGCGTTCGTAAGCGATGTCGACCGCGTCGCGCGTCGTCCCAGGAATCTCGCTGACGATGGTGCGTTGGTCCTTCAGCACGGAATTAATCAGCGAAGATTTGCCCGCGTTCGGCCGCCCGATGATGGCCAGCGCGAGCGGCGGTCGCGCGTCGGATTTCGGGGCGGGGGAATCATCGACCGGCAATAATTCATCGATGGTTTGCAGCAGCTCGGAGATGCCGCGGCCATGCGCGGCGCTGATCGGAACGACGCGGGTAAAGTTCAGCCGCGCGAAATCAGACTCGAGCGCTTCGTGATTGGCGTGATCGATCTTGTTGATCACGAGCACGAGCGGCTGCCGCGATTTGCGCAACATGCGCGCGAGTTCCTGGTCGACCGGCGCGAGGCCATGCTGCGCGTCGACCACGAACAAAATGAGATCGCTTTCCTTCATCGCGGAGTTGGCGGCGGTGCGGACTTGCGCGGTCAATTCCGTTTCGCCCGCGCCGCCAATTCCACCGGTGTCCCAGATCAAAAATGGTCGCACGCCCTTCACGCAGGGCGCGGCCAGGCGATCGCGCGTGATGCCGGGTTGGTCGTGCACGATCGCGATGTTGCGGCCGGCCAGGCGATTGAAGAGCGCGGATTTGCCGACGTTCGGACGGCCGACGATTGCCACTTTGCCGACGAAATTTTCGACGCGTTCTTCTTTCATTAAATGGGGACGCGCGGGCTCGCGCTTAATTGACTTCCGCGTTTGCGTGACCTTCGGCCTGCAATTGTTTCACGCCGTCCATGACATAGATGACGCCGGAGATGAACGTGAACAATCCCGCGGCCGCGACCACGTAGGCGACCGGCAGAATTCGCAACTGCAACATGACCCAGGCGAGCGCGGACATCTGCAAAACAGTCGCGACTTTGCCGGTCCAACTCGTGCGCACTTTCACGCGGCCATTCAATAATTGCAGCACCGCGCTACCGACGAGAATGACGACATCGCGTGTGATCACCAGAACAGGAAACCACGCAGGAAAGCGGCCGTAGACCGGATCGATCTCGCTCCAGTTGCTGATGCTCAAGGTGATGATCGCGCTCAGCAGCAAACCTTTGTCGGCGATCGGATCGAGGATCACCCCGAGCTTGCTTCGTTGATTATAACGACGCGCGACATAGCCATCCAAACCATCGCTGACCGCCGCCACCAGGAAGATGATGATGGCGGCGAAACGTTGCCATTCCAGCGGCTCGCCGCGTTGCACACTCTGCCCATAATAGATGGCCATGGTGACGAAGGCCGGAATGAGAAGAATGCGAACGATCGTGATCTTATTGGCAGTAGTCATGGCGTCGCGCGGAGGAGATTTGCGCGCTCTGCGCGGCATCGCAAATCATTTGGTCTGCGCGTTTCTCCGGCTAAACTGAGTGCCGCGGCAGCCGATGTGGCGAAATGGCAGACGCAACGGACTTAAAATCCGTTGGGCTTAACGGCCCGTGCCGGTTCGAGTCCGGCCATCGGTATTCCCTGGCAGAAACAAAGCAACGTCGCCGAATGGCAAAAAAGAAGAAGCGCCTAACGAGCGCAGGAGCGTCCCCGCTTCGCGAATGAACCAAACAGAACGCATGCGGCGGCTGGGGATTGAACCCGCCGACCTGGAGGAAACCTTCGCGCGCTCGTCCGGTCCGGGCGGCCAGCATGTGAACAAGGTTTCGACCGCGGTCACGCTAAAACACTTGCCCAGCGGTGTCAGCGTGACGGCGCAGGATTCGCGCTCGCAGGCGCGCAATCGCGCGTTGGCCTTGGAGCGATTGCTTGGCGCACTCGAG
>CAXSCV010000089.1:0-315 GCA_964235895.1 uncultured Chthoniobacterales bacterium | reverse complement strand
CTCAACGCGCCGCCGCTGCGCAGCAACGCCGTCGCAATTCTCCACGACCTCCGCGCCTGAAACGCCGAATCCTCGAGCAAAAACGAAATCGTTCTCAGCTGAAAAAACTGCGCGCCAAACCGACTGATTAAAGCTATCCCTCCCGCCGTGAAGAGCGGAAAGTTGCAGATCGGCGTGATCGGCGCGGACTGGCCTGGACAGCAGCACGCGCGCGCGATCATGGCGAGTGAGGGAGCGGAACTCTACGCCGTCGCCGATACCGACCGAACGCGGGTGCAGGAATTCGCAGCCACCTACGCGCCGCAAAAAATATTT
>CAXSCV010000088.1:0-12013 GCA_964235895.1 uncultured Chthoniobacterales bacterium | reverse complement strand
TCGCCGAATATCTCCAGGTTCCTTTTTATCCTTTCACCGGCGAACTGACGGTCGTCTGTGCGGCACTCGTCGGCGCGGGCCTCGGCTTCCTCTGGTTCAACTGCCACCCGGCGAAAGTCATCATGGGCGATACCGGCTCACTCGCCATCGGCGGCCTCATCGGCGTGGTCGCGATTTGTTGCAAACAAGAACTCCTGCTCGCGGTCGTCGGCGGAGTTTTTGTGATCGAAGCCGTCTCGGTCATTTTGCAGGTCCTGAGTTTTAAGAGCACCGGCAAACGCATCTTTCTGATGTCGCCGATTCATCATCATTTCGAGTTGAGCGGCTGGAAGGAAAACACCGTCATCGTGCGGTTCTGGATTCTCTCCGCCATCTTCGCGCTCCTCGGGCTGGCTACTTTGAAACTGAGGTAAAACTGTGCGCTACACCGATCGCAAAGTTGCAGTTCTCGGCGCGGGTTTGAGCGGCACGGCCGCGGCGCATTTGCTGAAAGACGAAGGCGCGGCCGTCACGGTGCTCGATAGCGCGGAGGAGCGCACCATTCTCAAAACGACCATCGAAGGAATGCGCGCGCGCGGCATCGAAGTCATCTGCGGGCCGGCGGCCGAGAGTCATTCCGCGCATTACGAGCTGGTGGTTTTGAGTCCGGGAATCGATCCCGCCTCGCCCCTCGCGCAAAATTTTGCCGCGCGCAAAATCGAAATGATCGGCGAGCTGGAGCTTGGCTGGCGTTCGTGCGGATTGCCGGTCATCGCGATCACCGGCACGAATGGCAAGACCACCACGACGGAGTTGCTCGCGCAAATGTTGAACGCCTGCGGACAGCGCACGATCGCTTGCGGCAACATCGGCAAACCGCTTTCCGAAGTCGCGCGTGAAGGCCGCGATCTCGACCTGCTGACCGTGGAAGTGAGCTCGTTTCAACTCGAAACCATCACCACTTTTCGACCGTCGATCAGCGTTTGGTTGAACTTCGCGCCCGATCATCTCGATCGTTATCGCTCGTTAGGCGACTATCGCGCGGCCAAGCTGCGCATCTTCGATTATCAAACTGCCGCCGATGTGGCCGTGATCAACGCCGCAGAAAGTTTGCCGCCGCTAAAAGCGCGCCCGATCACCTTCAGCGCCTACGAAGATCACGCGGATTTTCGCCTCGCGGAAGGCGCGGTCGTTTATCGCGGCGCGCCGGTTTTGCGCTTGTCGGAAACGAAATTGCGCGGTTCGCACAACATCGAAAATCTCATGGCCACGCTCGCGGTCGGATTGACGCGCGGGCTCTCTTTCGAAGAAATGGTCCCGCCACTTTGCGGCTACGAACCGCGGCCGCATCGGCTGGAATTTGTCCGCTCGCTCGGCGGCGTCGATTACGTCAACGATTCGAAAGCGACCAATCTGCACGCGGTCGAGAAAGCGCTGCACGCGCAATCGAAACCGATCGTCCTGATCGCCGGCGGCAAAGACAAAGGCTTCGCCTACGACACGCTCAAACCACTCGTTAGCCAAAAAGTGCGCGCGACAGTTTTGATCGGCGAGATGGCGGAGCGCATCTGCCGCGATTGGAGCGATGCGGTGAAATGCGAGATCGCAATTTCCATCGCCGACGCGGTCGAACGCGCGCGCGCGATCGCGCAACCGGGCGAAGTCGTCCTCTTTTCTCCCGGCACTTCCTCGTTCGACATGTTCAAAAGTTATGCCGATCGCGGCGACCAATTTCGCGCCCTGGTGCACGCGTTAAAAAAATAGAGAGCCATGAAATTACCGAAGCTACTCGTCCGCAAAAAACTCCGCGTGAGCGCGACTCGCCGCTCGTTAGGCGAGCCGGAAATGGATTACGAAGAGATGGCGGAGCCGAACATGAAATTGTCGCGCGCGCTGCTCATCGTCCTCGTGCTGCACGTCGTCGCGGTCTCCGGCATCATCGCTTTCAACACCATCAAAAGCCGGCAGGGCGCTTTTCCGCCGCCGACTTCTTCGGCCACGGCGGCGCCCGCACAAACGGTCGCGAACACGAACGCAAAAGAGGAGCCGGCGTTCGCAATGCAGCCGATTTCTAACGCCACAAACAAGTCCGCCGCGAAAGAGGAAACGAAAATTCCGCGCGCGTTGCCGGTGGGAAATGATTCAGGAAATTCCTACGTCGTCGCGAAAGGTGACAACCCGGTCAAGATCGCGAAGAAGCTGAAAGTTTCCGAGAGCGAGCTGCTCGAGCTCAATCACATCGACGATCCGCGCAAGTTACAGATCGGCCAAAAACTCCTCGTGCCGCCGAAAGCCGGAAAGAAAAAGTGAAGCGTTAATTTCTCGATGCATCGCAAGAGCGCCTACTTTCTGTTCCTCGCCGTCCTGGGCATGCTGGTCATCGGCATCGTCATGCTTTTCAGCACGAGCGCCTTCGCGCGCGACAGTCACGGCGACGTCTATTTCTTCGTGAAACGCCAGGCCATGTGGCTCGGAGTTGGCCTCATGGTCTGCGCGTTTGCGTTGTTGACTGATTACCATTTTTGGGCGCGCACCTGGTGGGTTTGGTTTGGCCTCGCGACTCTTCTGCTCGTGCTTTGTTTCGTACCGCATCTCGGCATGCGCATCAACGGTTCGCGGCGTTGGATCGGCTTCGCTGGCGTGAATTTTCAGCCGTCGGAACTGGCGAAAGTCGCGGCCGTTTTTTTCCTCGGCTACTGGTTTTCCACCAATGAAAAAGCGAGCGGCCGCATCGTCTCCGGCTTTCTCATTCCGTTAGGCGTGATCAGTCTTTTGCTCGCGCTCATTGTCACCGAAGTCGATCTCGGAACGACTGCGCTGATCGGCGCGACCTCGTTCGTCATGATGTTCGTCGCAGGGACGAATGCGATTCTGCTCGGCGTGCTTTCGACGCTCGGCGTCGGCGGAATTTTATTTGTCGCCATGGCCATGCCCGAACGCATGTCGCGACTGACCGCGTTCATGCATCCCGAGCTCTACAAGCAGGACGCCGGCTTGCAGCAAATGCAGGCGCTCATCGCCTGGGGCAGCGGTGGAATCGACGGCCTCGGTCTCGGCAACGGCCGCCAAAAAATGCTCTACCTGCCCTACGCGCACACCGACTTCATCTTCCCGATGATCGGCGAAGAACTTGGCCTGCGCGTCAGCCTGCTCGTCATCTTTCTCTTCGTCGTCATCATCGTTTGCGGAATGACCATCGCGCTGCACGCGAAGGATCGTTTCGGCTTGTTGTTAGGCTGCGGCATCGTCTCTCTGCTCGCGCTGCAGGCGGCCGTGAACATCGGCGTGACCACTTCGCTTTTGCCTAACAAGGGGTTGCCCTTGCCCTTCATCAGTTACGGCGGCTCAAACCTGGCCGCGTGTCTCTTCGGCATCGGTTTGTTGCTCAGCATTTATCGCCAGGGCGTGCTCGAACCCGTGAACAAAAAACGCGAAACCTTTCAGGTCCGCATGACCCCGCGAATTTGAAATGAACGCAGTCATCGCATGCGGCGGAACGGGCGGGCATTTGTTTCCGGGACTCGCGGTCGCCGAAGTTTTACGCGCGCGCGGGCACGAAGTTTTGCTTTTCGTTTCCGAGAAGGAAATCGATGCGCTCGCGCTTTCCGGTCACGCCGATTTTCATTACGAAAAACTTCCGACCGTCGGACTGCCTTCGCCATTTTCGCCGGCCATTCTGCGCTTCACCCGCCGCTTCAACGAAAGCCTCGCGCGGTGTCGCCAAATTTATCGGAAGTTCAATCCGCAAGTTGTTCTCGGCATGGGCGGCTTCACTTCTACCGCGCCGATTCTCGCCGGTCGCATGCGGAGAATTCCCACCTTCATCCACGAATCGAACGCCTTTCCTGGCAAAGCCAATCGCATCACCGCGCGCATGGTTCGCGCGGTCTTGTTAGGCTTCAAAGAGTGCGCGCAATTTTTCCCGAAAGTGCGCACGGAATTTACCGGCACGCCGATTCGCGCGGAGCTGCATCGGATCGATCGTCACGAAGCGCGGCGCAAACTCGGCCTGCGCGAAGATCTGCGCACTCTTCTCGTCATGGGCGGAAGTCAGGGCGCCACGGGAATTAATCAGGCAATCATCCGCTCGCTTCCCTTGTTGCACGATGAATCGCTCCAAGTGATCCATCTCGCCGGCGCGCGCGACGAACGTCTCGTGGCCGATAATTATCAGCGCGAAAAAATTCCCGCATACGTGGCCGCGTTTCATCACGCCATGGAGGAAGTTTATAGCGCGGCCGATTTCGCGATCGCGCGCTCAGGCGCGGCCAGTCTTGCGGAACTCGCCGCCTTCGCGATGCCCTCGATTCTGATCCCGTTTCCTTACGCGGCGGACGATCACCAAACGCGCAACGCCGAAATTTTCGCGCGCGCGAATGCGGCCGTCATTTTGCGCGAAGGCGAGCTCGCAGGCGATTTGCTTGCGCGGAAAATTCGCGAGCTCCTCGGCGAAGCGGGCAAGCTGAAATCGATGGCGGAAAATTGTGCGCGCCTCGCGCCGAAAAACGCGGCCGATCTCGTCGTGCAAACGATCGAAAAGTATACGCAAGCCGCATGATCGCCGCGCCTGAACTCGATTTGCAAAAATGCCTGACGGAGGAACGGCGTCGCATCCACTTGTTAGGCGTGGCCGGCAGCGGCATGAGCGGGATCGCCGCGCTTTTGCTCGAGCTCGGACACGACGTCCGCGGCTCGGATCGCGCCGGCACGCTCGAGACCGATCGTCTGCAACGGCTCGGGTTGCGCTTTCGTGCGCAGCACGTGGCGGAGGACGCAGCCGACGCCGAGTTGGTGGTTTATTCGTCAGCGATTAAACAGGAAAATCCGATCCTGCTCGCGGCCCGCGCCAACGGAATTCCACTCGTTAGGCGCGCGGAAGCGCTTGCCGCGATTATGCGCGGAAAACGCGGCATCGTCATCGCCGGCATGCACGGAAAGACGACCACCTCGGCGATGACCGCGCATGTTTTTCGCGAAGGCGGACTTTATCCGTCGCATTACGTCGGCGCGGAAATTCCGATTCTCGGAACGAACGCGCATTGGAATCCGCGCGGTGAATATTTCATTGCCGAAGGCGACGAAAGCGACGGCACCTTGCGCTTCTTTCAGCCGGAGCACGCGCTCATTTTGAACATCGAGGAAGAGCATCTCGATTTTTATCCGGACCTCGCGGCCATCGAACGCGTCTACGAACAACTGCTCGATCAAACTACCGGCCACATTTTTTATTGTGCCGATGATGCGAACGCTGCGCGTTTGTGCGCGAGCCGGCCGCGCGCGATTTCCTACGGCTTCGCCCAGGACGCCCACTATCGCGGCGCGGACATCGAGCTGAAAGATTTCGCCTCGGTCTTTTGTGTTTTTCGCGGCGAAGAACAGCTCGGCGAAATGGTCCTGAATGTTCCCGGCCGTCACAATGTCAGCAACGCGCTCGGGGTCATTGCGCTCGCAACCGAGCTTGGGATTCCTTTCGAAAAAGTCGCCGCGTCGCTGGGCAATTTTCAACACGCGCGTCGCCGTTTCGAGATCAAATATTCCAGCGAGCGCTACTTGTTAGTCGACGATTACGCGCATCATCCGACTGAGATTCGCGCTACGCTCGCGACCGCGCGCTCGACCGGCCGCAACCGCATTCTGACGATGTTTCAGCCGCATCGTTTCTCGCGCACGAAAGCGTTGCGCAAGGAATTCGGCGCGGCTTTCGATAACGCCGATCGCGTTTTCGTGACGGACGTTTATCCGGCGAGCGAAGCGCGCATTCCCGGCATCAGCGGGCAGACGATCGTCGATGAAATCGCGCAACACGGACATGGCGGCGCGGTTTATCAGCCGCGACTCGACCGATTGCACTTCGACGTCGGCAATATCATCGAGTCCGGCGACCTCGTGCTCAGCCTCGGCGCGGGAAATGTGCACGAACAACTTTCGCTGCTCGCGGCCGATTTGGTGATCGCGGAAAAGTTGCAGCAGATCGTCGGCGCAGAAGGCGAAGTGCGGCTCTACGAACCGCTCGCGAAACACACCACCTTGCGTGTTGGCGGGCCGGCGCAGTTCTGGGTCGAGCCGCGGAATGAGCGCGCCTTTGCCGAAATCATTCGGCTCGCGCGACAGGAAAATTTGCCGCTCTTCGTCATCGGCCGCGGTTCGAACCTGCTCGTGCGCGATGGCGGAATCCGCGGCTTGGTCGTGCATCCGAGCGGAGGCGAGTTCGATCGCCTGGAAGTTTTGCCTAACGAGATCATCGCCGGCGTTGGCGTGAAATTGAAACAACTCGCCTACGCCGGGAAAGCGGCCGGCATCGGCGGCTTCGAATGGATGGAAGGAATTCCCGGCGAAGTCGGCGGCGCATTGCGCATGAACGCCGGCGCGATGGGCGCGCAAACTTTTCAGAACGTGGTTTCGATTCGCTATCTCGATGCCGAGGGAAACGCGCACGAAAAGCGCGCGGATGAATTGGAAGTGCATTATCGGCACGTGCCGTTTCTCGATCGCAACTATGCGGTCTCCGCTGTCTTTCGCGGCGTGCGCGCGCCTAACGAGGAGATTGTGCGCCGTCTCGATGACTCGCAAAAAAAGCGCCGCACCTCGCAGCCGGCGGCGTCGAGCGCGGGCTGCATTTTCAAAAATCCGGAATCGTGTCCGGCGGGAAAATTGGTTGATGAGCTTGGGCTAAAAAATTCCGCGGTCGGGCGTGCGCGCGTTTCGGAAGTGCACGGAAATTTTCTCGTGAATGATGGCGGCGCCACCGCTGTCGAGATGCTGGAATTGATCGAGAAAATCAAATCCGCCGCTCGCGAAAAACGCGGCGTCGAGTTGGAAACCGAAGTGCAAATCGTTGGGGAGGACGAATGAAACCCATCGCGTCACCGGCGATTCCGGGGAGCGCGCGCTTCCAGCGTGTTGGTTGTCGCATTCTGCGACGACGCACTTTCTCTTTCATGGGGCGGCGGAAAAAAGTTCGCCAATTCGGGGACGAATTCGCCAGCACGCTGGAAGCGTGCGCTCCCCGAAAATCTGCAGGTTGCGCCAGTACATGATGAGCACACTTCCGAAACATATCGCCGTCCTGATGGGCGGGCCGGGCTCGGAACGGGAGGTTTCGCTCGCCACTGGTGCGGGCGTCGCGAAAGCCTTGCGTTCGTTAGGCGCGAAGGTCAGCGAAGTGGATGTGCGCGGTCCGGAATTCGATTTGCCTAACGAGACTGAACTCGCCTTCATCGCCGTCCACGGAACCTTCGGCGAAGACGGGCAGATTCAGCGAATTCTAGAAACGCGCGGCGTTTCTTACACGGGCGAGGATGTGGAAGGAAGCGAAGCCGCCTTCGACAAAATTATCTCGAAAGAAAAATTCGAGGCCGCGGGGGTAACGACGCCGGCGGATGAGCGCCCGACGATGTCGCTTCCGCTCGTAATCAAAGCGCCGAAGCAAGGTTCGACCGTTGGCGTCTATATCGTGAAAGAGCCTAACGAACTGGCGAACGCATTGCGCGAAGCGGCCAAGTACGACGAGCGTTTGTTGGTCGAGAAGTTTATACCCGCGCGCGAGTTGACCATCGGCGTGTTGGGCGAAGTGGCGCTGCCGATTCTCGAGATCATTCCGAAGGGCGGCTTTTACGATTTCACGAACAAATATCCGTTCCTCAATCCGAGCGCGGGCGGCGGCGCGCAGCACGTTTGTCCGGCGCAAATTCCGGAGAAAGAAACGCGCGCCATTCAGGAGCTCGCCTTGCGCGCGCATCGCTCGTTAGGCCTGAAAGTTTATTCGCGCGTCGATATCATGTTGCCGGAAACGGGCCAGCCGACCGTGCTGGAGATCAACACCATTCCCGGCATGACCGAGGCGAGCCTGCTCCCGGAAGCGGCGGGCGTGGCCGGGATCGGTTACGCGGAGTTGTGCGCGCGCATCATCGAACTTTCGCAGACGGCGAGGAGGAGGAAATGAAGCGTGCGCCTAACGAGCGGTCGCGTCCGCGCAATCAACGCGTCTCCAATCCGAAACAACGCCGGCAGCAGCATTTGCTCGACGTGAAAGTGCGCTCGCACAAAGCGACGCAGCATCGCAATCACCGCATTCTGGTTGTCGCTTCGAAAGTGTCGCTTTGCCTGTTGGCGGTGGCCGCGCTCATCTTCGGAGTGCGCTACGGGGCGCGCCGATTGTTCTTCGAGAATCCCGATTACCGCTTGAGCAAAATCGAAGTGCAAACCGACGGAACCTTGCAGCGTGAGCAAATCCTGCGCGTGGCCGAATTGCGCGAAGGCGAGAATATTTTCAACGTCGATCTCGCGCGCGTGCACGAGCGTTTGCAGCAGTTGCCGCAGGTCGATGAAGTGCAGGTCGTGCGCAACATGCCGGCGGAGATCGACATCCAAATCGTCGAGCGAAAACCGATCGCCTGGATCACTTCCGAGAAAGATGTGGTCGATCCTTTTTCCTCGGACGAAGCCTTTTTGGTCGATGCCCGCGGCGTCTTGATGAAGGAGAAAAAATTGCTCCCGGAATATCTTGGATTACCGGCGATCGTCGGGTGCGCGAACGAGTCGTTAGGCGCGGGCCAGACCGTTTCGTCCTTTGAAACGAAAGCTGCGCTGGAGCTGCTGCGTTTGAGCACGCGCAGCTTCATGCAGACGCGTTTTCAGATTCGGCAAATCGATCTCTCGAAAGGGTATTGCCTGCTCGTGACCGATAAAAATCACACGCGTGTGACATTCGGTTTCGACAATCTCGACGCGCAATTGCAGCGGCTGGAGCAGTTCCTGGTTTATTGCGACGATTCGAATCGCGAACTCGAAACGGTCAACCTGCTCGTGCAACGCAACGTGCCGGTCACGTTCACGAAAATCGCCGCGGAAGTGATCAACGAGACGATCGATCCCGAAGGCGAAGAGCCGAAAATTTTAAGAGCAACGCCGGTCAATCCTGGAGCGAAACCAGAAACGGCGGCGGCGAAACGAAAAGCAACCGGAGCCGAGGCGCACATTCGCCGCGCGCTGCCGGTGGAACGCGGAAAGAGAAATTAAACAGACATGGCAAGCAGCGACTTGATGGTCGGATTGGAAATTGGAACCTCGAAAATTTGTGTCGTAGTCGGCGAAGGCCGGCCGGATGGCACGATCAAAATTCTCGGCGTCGGGCAGGCGCCCTCGCGCGGTGTGCGCAAGGGTGAGATCGTCGATTTCGAGACGGCGATGAAATGCGTGCACGAAGCGGTGGTCGATGCGGAAACGAAAAGCGATGTGATGATCCGCAGCGTTTACGTGGCCGTGGCCGGCTCGCACATTCAAAGCTTTAACAATCGCGGCTCGGTCATGTTGCCGGAAGATCGCGACGAGATCGACGAGCAGGACATCGAGGATGTGAAAGTGAACGCGCGCGAAGTCAGCATCCCCGCGGCGAACGCGTTCCTGCATTCGATCATTCAGCATTATCACGTCGACGGACAGGATGGGGTGCTCAATCCCGTCGGCATGCTCGGGCAAAAGTTGGAGGCCGATTTCCACATCATCCACGGCGTGCGCACGCGCATTCAGAACACGATTCGCTGCGTGAAAGAATTGCCGCTGGAAGTGGAGGACGTGGTTTTCACCGCGCTCGCTTCCGCGCAAGTGGTGCTGACGCCAAACCAAAAAAATCTCGGCGCGCTGGTTGTCGATATTGGCGGCGGGACGACAGATTACATTTTGTATGTCGACGGCGCGGTCAAACAAAGCGGCGTGCTCGGTGTGGGCGGCGACCATATCACGAACGACATCTCGATGGGTTTGCGCATTCCGATGACGCGCGCGGAGAAATTAAAAATCGAAGAAGGCGGCGTCACGCTGGGCAATTCGCGACCGGGCGAGACCGTTCTGCTGAAAGACGATTCCGGATTTGCCGGCAAAGAAATCGAACGCGAAACGCTCAACACGATCATCCATTTGCGGTTGCGCGAGACTTTCGAATTGCTCAAACGCAAACTCGAGGAAGAGCCGTTCATCAACTACATCAGCGAAGGAATTTTCATCACCGGCGGCTGCAGCCATCTCAAAGGAATCGACCATCTCGCGGAAGAAATTTTCGAAATGCCGGCGCGAGTCACGCACGCGCAAACGATGTCCGGCCTAACGAGTGCTTTCGAGAATCCACAGTTCTCCGCCGCCATCGGCTTGATCAAATATGCGCAAGCGGTGCAGGCCGATCGCCGGCCGCGAAGCGGAATTGGCCGGTTATTTGGCAAACTTTTCAGCGGTATCCGATGAACCCAAACAGCAGCGCCACGCGCACAATTTATGATTCAACTCAGCCGTAATTACAGCCTGCCGGAACGCGAAGAAGATATCATCGCCATCAAGGTCATCGGTGTCGGCGGGGCCGGCTCGAATGCACTCGATCGCATCGTGCTCGATGGCATCGAGAAAGCCGATTTGATCGCGGCAAACACTGATGTGCAATCGCTCGCCAGCTCGGTGGCAGCGAACAAAGTGCAGCTCGGCCGCACGGTCACGCGCGGGCTCGGGACGGGTGGCGATCCCGACCTCGGCGCGGAAGCAGCCGCGGAAGCGGTCGATGAAATCCGGACTTCGCTTGGCGATGCGCGGATGATTTTTCTTTGCGTCGGTCTCGGCGGCGGCACCGGTTCCGGAGCGGCGCCGGTGATCGCGGAATGCGCGCGCGAATCGGGCGCGCTCGTGATCACGTTCGCGACCATGCCGTTCGAGTTTGAAGGAAAACGCCGCACCGCGCAGGCCACGGAATCGCTCGCCCGGCTGCAGGAAACTTCCGACGCGGTCATCTGTTTCGAGAACAATGTGATGGGCGATATCGTCGCGCCGAAAGCCGGAATTCATCAGGCCTTTGCGGCCTCGGATGTGACGATAAGTCAAAGCGTGCGCGCGATCGTTAGTCTGATGCAACGGCCCGGTTTGATCCGGCTCGGGTTCGACGATTTGCTCTCGGCTTTGCGGAGCGGTCCGCGCGGACGTTGCCTTTTTGGTTACGGCGAATCCGATTCCGATAACCGCGCGAACGACGCGCTGACGCAGGCGTTGAAGAATCCTTTGATGGACCGCGGCCGTTTGCTCGCGGAAGCCTCGAATGTGCTGGTGCAAGTCGCCGGCGGTCCGGGGATGACGCTCTCGGAAGTGGAGATGTTAATGCAGGAACTCAGCCGGCACATCGACGATCGCACGCAAATTCTCTTCAGCACCTCGGTCGATGGACGAATGGGAAATCGCATGGCCGTGACATTAATTAGCTCGTTAGGCGCGGACGAGGAAGTGGCCGCAAAACCGGCGCGGCCGCGTCCGGCGAAAGCAACCGCGCCGAAGGCCAAACCGATCGCGGAAAAGGAAATCGCGCCTGCGCCGGAAGTGATTGCGGAAGCGACTAACGAGTTAGATTTGCCTGAGGAAATGCCGGAGCCAATGCCCTTGGAACGGCCTCTGCAAACCATTCAGGCGACGGTTTCCGCGCCCGAGTTCGTTTCCGATTTAGTGACGCAGGAAGAGAATCATGCCGCGGAAGAATTCGCATCGGTTGAAGAATCGAACGCAGCGATCTCGCCCCAGATCATCGAACCGGAGCCGCAACAGCCGCGCGTGATTTTGCCGAAAAAGAAAATCGCGCCCGCGAAAGAAGTGCAACCGCCGGTCGAGAAAATTGTCCAGGCCAAACAGGAAGTCCTGCAGTTTGAGTCGATCACGCGCGGTCGTTTTGAAAAAAGCGAGCCGACCATCGTTGAAGGACAAGACCTCGATGTGCCGACATTTCTGCGCAAGAACGTGCGCGTGAAATAGCGGCGCGACGACTCGTTAGGCCGATTTGGCCGCGGCCACGTCGGGGAAAATGCGGAAGACCTGGTCGAGACGCGCGATTTCAAAAATCGGTCGGACTGATTCCTGCAAACCGGCCAGCGCGAATTTCCCACTGTAAGCGGTGACGTTTTGCATCGCTTCGATCAAGACCGCGAGCCCCGAGCTGTCGATGTAAGTGACGTCTGTCAGATCGACCACGACCTGCTTCGGTTTCTTGGCCACCATCGCTTGCAACGAGGCCGCG
>CAXSCV010000087.1:645-12160 GCA_964235895.1 uncultured Chthoniobacterales bacterium | reverse complement strand
CGGTACGTGCAGTGGTGCCGGCCCGAGGTAGC
Organism: uncultured Chthoniobacterales bacterium; assembly: GCA_964235895.1. Classification (GTDB taxonomy): domain Bacteria; phylum Verrucomicrobiota; class Verrucomicrobiia; order Chthoniobacterales; family UBA10450; genus JACCTI01. The sequence continues at coordinate 12,128 of CAXSCV010000087.1, read as the reverse complement.
GCACGGTCAGCTCGCCGGTGAATGGGTAGAACGGAACCTGAAGATATTCGGCGATTCTAAAATTGCCGGCCGCGTATGCGATCAGCGCGTAACTAAAGGCGACGGTGATGGTGCAGCCGATTGCGAGACCATCGAGTCCGTCGGTCAGATTGACCGCATTCGAAGAACCGGCGATGACGACCGCGAAAAAGAGAAATGTGAACAGGCCCATGTCCGCGATGACCGGCGCTTTGAAGAACGGCAAATACAACGAACGCGCCTGCACTTCGAGGAGCGGACTGGTCAGAAAAACGGCACTCACGACTGCCGCGACCACCAGCTGCAAAAGCAACTTCATGCGGCCGCTGATTCCTTCGGATTTCTTTTTCGTGACTTTGAGATAATCGTCCGCGAACCCCAGCCCGCCGAGCAGGGCCATGGCGAAAAGCGCCAGCCACACGAAGCGATTATCCGGCCGCGCCCAGAGGATGCTGGAGATGCAAACGGCGGCGATAATCAGCACGCCGCCCATCGTCGGCACGCCTTGTTTTCCGCCGTGCAATTCCGCCAGCCGATGCACTTCGGCGGCGGTGCGAATCGGCTGGCCGATCTTGAGCGAGATCAATTTGCGGATGACAAAATTCCCGCAAATCAACGAGATCGCGAAGGCGGTGATGGCCGCGGCGACCGCGCGAAAAGTGACGTAGGTGAAAACGTTGAAGCCGGGAATCGCTTCGCCAAAACGATGCAGGTAATACATCATGAAGCGACTCCAGCACTCGTTAGGCGACGAGCGAATTCTTCCAGCACGCGCTCCATCCGCGCGGAGCGGCTGCCTTTCACCAGAACAAGATCGCCCGCGGAAATTTTCTCGCCGAGAAGCTCGGCCGCTTCAGCGGCATCCGCGACATTCGTCACTTCTTCAAGACCGGCTTCGCGCGCCGCTTGCGCGATCGCCTCGCCCATTTCTCCCACGGCAATCAAGCGATCGACTCGCAAGTCCGCGGCCATTTCGCCCACTTCAGCATGACCGCGCGCGGACTCGTTTCCGAGTTCGCCCATCTCTCCGAGAACCGCGATGCGCTGCCCTTCCGCGTCCAGTTCCATAAGCGTGCGCAAGGCCGCTTTCATCGACTCAGGATTGGCGTTGTAACTGTCGTCGAGAAATTGCACGCCGCCGATTTCGCGAAGTTGTAGACGCGCTTTCGTCAAGGGCGTCGAAGCTAAACCGGCCGCGCAATCCTCCAGAGAAACACCGAGCGCGCGGCCCGCGGCCACGGCCAGAATCGCATTCTGCACCATGTGCAAACCGGGCACGGGCAATTGCGCGCGACAACGATGCGCGCCTTCCAAAATGGTGAACTCCGCGCCGCTCGCACTCTGCCGAATGTCCTCCGCGCGGACCGTTCCATTCTCGATCCCGGCGAAAATTATTTTCGCCGACGTGCGCCGCGCGATGCTTTCGCTGAACGGATCGTCCGCGTTCAAGACGAGCGTTCCGTCGTTCCCAATCGCTTCCGCGAGCGCGCCTTTTTCGAGGGCGATGGCTTCACGCGAACCCAAATATTCGATGTGCGCGACGCCGATGTTGGTAATGATGCCGACGTCGGGCGCGGCGATGAAGGCGAGCGCGGCGATCTCGCCCGGATGATTCATGCCCATTTCCCAAACGGCCACCTCGTCCGCGGAAGTTGCTTCTAAAATGGTGCGCGGAAGTCCGACGTGATTGTTGAAATTGCCTTCAGTTTTCGTGACCCGAAACCGATGTCCGAGCGCGGCCGCGAGAAAATCTTTCGTGCTCGTTTTGCCATTGCTGCCGGTGATGCCGATGACTTTCAACGGCAAGGAACGGCGATAAGCGGCGGCGATTTTTTGATAAGCGAGCAGCGTGTCGCTGACGCGAATGAGCGCGAAGTTTCCGGGAACTTTTCCGCTCCAACTTTCTTCGGCCAAGGCGCCGGCCGCGCCGCGTTCCGCGGTTTGCTCGACGAAGCGATGACCGTCGAAATTGTCCCCGCGGATAGGGACGAAGAAGTCGTTAGGCCGAATCGTTCGCGAATCGGTACTGATGCGGGAGATCATTGTCCCGGGATCGCCGGATTCGAGCGTGCCGCCGGTGAATTCGACGATTTGTGAAAGCGCGAGTGGATCCATTTGCCTAACGAGTGGCTAACGAATTCTGGGGAGCGCACGCTTGCAGCGTGCTGGTTTCGGCATTCTGCCGAAACGAACTTTGGAAATGGCGGATCGTCGGCGCGGTCGCGTTTGCAGGGAAAAGTTCGCGACGGCAGAATGCCGTCGCCAGCACGCTACAAGCGTGCGCTCCCCAGAAATTGCCCGTGAACGTCTTCGGCTTCATGAGCTGAACTCCACCGGTTGGTTTTCCAGGGCGCGCTTCGCGATTTGGATGTCGTCGAACGGAATGGTGTGGTCGGCGAACTCCTGATAGGTCTCGTGACCTTTGCCGGCGATGACGACGATGTCGCGCGGTTGCGCGAGCGCGATGGCGCGCGCGATTGCTTGCGCGCGGTCGGTGATTTTTTCGTAGCGATCGGAGCGAAAACCTTTTTCGACTTCGTTGATGATCGCCTCGGGATTTTCTTTCCGCGGATTATCGGAAGTGATGATGCTGAAGTCGGCATTCTCATCCGCGGCGCGCGCCATGAGCGGGCGCTTTTGACGATCGCGATCGCCGCCGCAACCGAAGACCACGATCAACTTGCGCGGGGACAATTCGCGGACCGTTTTCAGAACATTGAGCAAGGCATCGGGCGTGTGCGCGTAGTCGACGTAAATCTGAAATTGGCGCTTGGCGGCGACCGCTTCGAGACGGCCAGGAACCTGCGGAGATTTGGCGAGGCTGAGGATGGCGTCGCGCAAACTAATCCCGAGCGCGTTCGCGGCGGCGAGCGCGCCTAACGAGTTCGCGACATTGAAGCGGCCGATGAGCGGAACGCGCACCAGATAACTTTTGCCGCGGGCATCGAGTTGGTAGGAAGTGCCGGAAAATTCCGGGCGATAATTCGACGCGCGAAAGTCCGCGCGCGCGCTCATTCCATAAGTGACGACGGGAAAATCTTTCGGCAGCCGATCGATCAATTGCTCGCCGTAGCGATCGTCGATATTCACGACCGCGACGGCTTTTTTCTTTTTCGTTTGTGTCGTTAGGCCGGTGAAAAGTTTCACCTTCGAAGTGAAATACTTTTCCATCGTGCCGTGAAAATCTAGATGGTCCTGGGTCAGGTTGGTGAAGACCGCGACGTCCCACTCGAGGCCGCGCGCACGATCGAGCTCGAGCGCGTGCGAGGAGACTTCCATGGCCGCGGCTTTGCAGCCGGCGTTGACCATTTGCGCGAGCAGTTCCTGCACTTCCAACGCCTCTGGAGTTGTGCGGACGGAAGGCAAAATACGATCTGCGATTTCGTAGCGAACGGTGCCGATCAAACCGCAACGCATCCCGGCATTGTCGCAAATGTGTTTGATCAAAAACGTGGTCGTCGTCTTCCCGTTCGTGCCGGTGACGGCGGCCATTTTTAATCGGCGCGTGGGCCATTCGTAAAAGGCCGCGGCCAAATCGGCCAGGGCGCTGCGCGTGTCGTCGACTTGCACGCAAGTGGCGCGCGCCTGTGTGCAATCCCGCTCGGCCACGATGACCGATGCGCCTTTCTCGATCGCTTGATCGATGAATTGGTGGCCGTCGCTTTTCTCGCCGCGGAGCGCAACGAAGAGACTGTTCTTCTGCACGCGCCGCGAGTCGTAGGCGACGCTTTCGACCGTGCGATCAACCGCGCCGACAATCGAGCGCGGCTGAATCGCGGCGAGGAGATTTTTGAGCAGCATGAGGTCCAGGAAAGCGGAAGTGTCGGGTTTAGCGGCGGGCGGCATTGGTTAAGGCGACCTGCCCAGCCGACACGGCTTTGCTGAGTTCCTCATGCGGCTCAAGATCAAGATAACGCGCGGCTTTTTCGGCGATGCGCGAGAAGATCGGGCCCGCAACTTTGCCGCCGTAATTTTCTTCGCGCGTGGCGGTGTGCGGTTCGTCCAGCACGACCAGGCCGACGAATTCCGGACGTTCTGCCGGCAAATAACCCGCGAAGGAAACGACGGTTTTTTGCGAGTCGTAGCCGCCTTTCGGATCGAGCTTTTGCGCGGTGCCGGTTTTGCCCGCGATGGTAAATCCGGGAACCGCGGCGGCGGCGGCGGTTCCGCGATCGCTGACCACGCCGCGCAATGCGCTACCGACTTGCGAGGCTGTTTGCGGCGAAACGACCTGGCGCAAAATCGTCGGCGAAAAACTGCTGATGATTTTGCCGTCGTTGGTCGTGATCGATTTCACGATGCGCGGCGTGACCAGCTTTCCGCCGTTGGCAATCGCGGCCATGGCCACGGTCATTTGCAACGGCGTGACGTCGATTTCGTGGCCCATCGGAATGCGCGTGATGGAAATTTTGCTCCACTTTTGCGGCGGCTCGATGCGGCCGGGAATTTCGCCGGGCAACTCGATGCCCGTGCGTTCGCCGAAGCCAAAACGGCGAACGTATTCGTAAAATTTTTGCTCGCCGACGGAGAGCGCGAGCTTGGCCGCGCCGATGTTGCTCGAGTGCACGAGAATGTCCTGCACGCTCAAGTCGCCATAGCCGTGGCCGTGATCGTGCAGCAACCGGCCGCCATAACTCCACGCGCCGTTTTCGCAAAAGATGATCGAATCCGGTTGCACCTTGCGCTCGTTCAAGGCAGTCGCGGCGGTGACAATCTTGAAGGTCGAGCCCGGCTCCATTTGGTCGATGATCGCGCGATTTTTCATCTGCTCCGGCTTCGCTTCCGCGCGCTGGTTCAGATCGAAATTCGGACGATTTGCCATCGCCAAAATCTCGCCGGTTTCCGGCCGCATCAGGATGATAGTTGCCTTCAGCGGGGTGTATTGGCGCATGGCCGCGTCGATTTCGTTCTCGACGATATTTTGCAAATTGAGATCGATCGTCAGCTGCACGCGATAGCCGTCGCGCGGCGCGCGTTCCTGGCCACGATAGGTAACGATTTCGTCGCCGGCGCGATTGCGTTCGGTGTAACGATAACCGTCCTGGCCATGCAGATATTCCTCCATGGACGACTCGATGCCCTGAATTCCTTTGTGATTGAAATCGGTGAAACCGATGACGTGACAAAGCATGGCGGCGTTTGGATAAACGCGCGTGGAGTCAGGTTCGAAACCAACGCCGCGCAATTTTTGTTCGCGTAATTTCGCTCGAAGCGCCGTGGTGGTTGCCTGCGCGACGGCCTGCTTTATCACGACGTATGGTCGATTGCCCTCGATTTTCTTGGCCACGTCCGACTCCGGCAAATCGAGCATTTGCGCGACGAGCGCGGCCACTTTGGCGCGATCGTTTATATGCGTGCAATCTGCCGTGACCGTTTCGGCGGGAATGTTGTGCGCGAGCACTTCGTTGTTCGCATCAACGATCGCGCCTCGCTCAGCGTAGATAACTTGTTTGTGAACGTGCTTATCCGCCGCGAGCGCCGCGTACTCGTCGTGCTTGATCATCTGCAAGTAGACCAGCCGAAACGAAAACACGCTGAAGAGCCCCGCAAAAACGAAGCAGACCAGCATGCAACGAAAGCGGCAGTTCCACTTCATCTCCCGGCCCGCCGGTTAACGACTGGTTGAATCGCATCTTCGCCGAACGTGCTCGCCGGATTGCTCAGGCGGACGATGTTCTGCTCCGCGATCGGGATCATTTTCAAATAACCTTCCTTCAATCGCCGTTGCAGCGCGGTCCGCGAAGTGAGCGCGGCAATCTGTCCGCTGGCCACGTCGTTTTGCGCGCGGACGTTGGCTAACTCGGTCTCGAGCGCTTTTTTGCGATCGCCCAGATGATAGAGCTGCACCGTCTGGTAGACGTAAATGAGGCCGGTCAGCGCGAGGAAGGCAGTGATGACGATCCAGCGCGCGAGCGATGGCGCGTTGATCGGATTGAATTGTTTTCGGCGGGAATAGTTCATGAGATTTTTTCGGCGACGCGCAACTTCGCGCTGCGCGACCGCGGGTTGATTCGCTGCTCGGCTTCGCCGGGCTCGACGGGTTTGTGGGTGATGAGCTGGAAAGCGAAATCGGGATTGGGGCGCGGCTCGGGCCATTCCGGCCGATCGAGAAATTGGCGGCTGCGATCGCGAAAGAAATTTTTCACGATCCGATCTTCACCGGAATGAAATGTGATCACGGCAAAGCGCGCGCCGGTTTGCAGACGACTCGTTAGGCCAAGCAAGCCATCTTCGAGCGCACGCAATTCGTCATTCACTTCCATGCGCAGCGCCTGGAAAACTTGCGTGGCCGGATGTTTGCGACCGTGACGCCAGACGATTTTTTCCACGGCGCGCGCGAGTTGCGCGGTTTCGCGAAAGGGCGCGGTTTTGCGTTGCTTGACCAGTTGGCTGGCAATGCGGCGCGCGGCCGGTTCCTCGCCGAGCTCGCGAAAAAGCTGCGTCAGTTCTTCTTCGCTATAGTTATTGATCACATCCGCGGCGGTGGTTTCGCGGCGCGGATCCATGCGCATATCGAGCGGGCCGTTGCGCTGCAGGCTAAAACCGCGCGCGCCATTTTCCAGTTGTCGCGAGGAGACGCCGAGATCGAGCAAGACGCCGCCGATCTGCGCGATGCCGAGCTGATCGAGCACTTTTCCGGCGTCGCGAAAATTGGCTTGTCGCAAGGCGACGCGCGATCCGAATTGCGCAAGCCGATCGCTCGCATGCGCGATCGCATCCGGGTCCTGATCGAGGCCGAGCACGTTCGCGCCCTCCTGCAAAATCGCCTCGCTATGACCGCCGCCGCCGCAGGTGCCATCGAGGACTAACGAGCCCGGACGCGGCGCGAGAAACTCGATCACTTCCTGCACGAGCACCGGACGATGATAAATGATCTCCTCCATTTCCTGCGCCTCCTCTTCGATGACGAGCGGACCGGTCGCGAACCAGATCGGGCGCTCAAAAAGCAATGCGTTCATGACTCGTTAGGCCATCCGTTAGTGCCCGACCAAATCGGTCACGCGATCGACCATTTCTTTCTCGCCGGGCTGGGCTTGTTTGCGTTTCTGCGAATTCCAAATCTCGAACGCGCCGAGATTACCGACGAGCAGGACTTCGTTTTTCAGGCCGGCCAGACGGCAAAGTTCCTCCGGCAAGACGAGGCGACCTTGTTTGTCGGACGACGCGTGTTTCGCGTTGGAATGGAGGTAACGCAGGTAAACCGTGCGCTCGCGCGGAATGATGGTGGTGTTGGCTTTGACCTCGGCGTTGAGGTAGGCGAATTCCGCCGGGACCATCACGCGCAGATAAGCGGCATCTCTTCCCGGCGTGATGATGAAATCTTCGCCCTCATCTTTTTTGCCATGTCGCCAGGACGAGGGAATGGTGATGCGATTCTTATCGTCGAGCGCATAAAGTCCTCCGCCGGCGTAGGAGATGTGAATATGCGAATCGAGTTGCATGCGCCGGCGGGAAGGTTTGCCATTTCAAACCACTTAGCTCCATTCCTAACCACCTTCCGTACCACCGGTCAATGAAATTTCTAGAAGTTTGCCGGGAATTTTCGCGCCCGTTACGCTGCGGCATGCGCTGGCACTCGTTAGGCATTTTTCTCCTCGCGGCGATGGCTTGGCCTCACGGGCTAAAAGCGCAACTCGCGGACGGCAGCGCGGGCCAGGCCATTCGAGTCACTTTAACGGTCAATGAAGATGGCTCCAAAACCGCTTACGAATTCGATCCGGCGAATCACCGCGCCACCGCCACCACCACCAGCGCCGAGGGAAAACCGATGGGCAAAACGCGCTACGTCCTCGACGACAACGGGCGTTTCACGACCGGCGAAATCTTCGGCGCGCGCGGCGAGTTTCGTTTCCAATCGCGCTACCAATACGACGCGGCTGGGCGTTTATCGGAAGAAACGCAGATGACCAAAGCCGGCGCGACGCTGCATCGAATCGTTTACTCCTATAATGAAGCCGGCAAACAAATCGGTTACGTCGTTTACGATGGAAACGGAAAGGTCGTCGGCAAAACCACGCCGCTCGCGACTGCGCCGGCCATGAAAAAGCGCTCGCCTTAGCGCTGCCAACAGACCGGCGCCGCTTGCCTGCGCGGGCAATCGCGTCTAACAAGTCGAATGATCGATTACATCCAGAAAGGCGGCCTGCTCATGTGGCCGATTCTGGTTTGCAGCATCATTTCCATCGCGGTCTTCGCCGAGCGGCTCTTGTATTTTCATCGCGCGGCGATTCACGTCGGCGAATTTCTCCAGGGTCTTTCGAATTTGATCACCCGGCGCAATTTTGCGGAAGCGCTCCACGAATCCGCCGGCACGCCCGGCCCGGTCGCGCGCGTCATTCACGCCGCGATCATTCGCCATAATTCGCCGCGCTCGGAGTTGCGCGAGATCGTGCAGGAAGCTGGACAACTGGAAGTGCCAAAGCTCGAGCGCTTTCTCGGCGTGCTCGCGACCATCGCTTTTCTCACGCCGGTGCTTGGAGTGCTCGGCACGGTCGCGGGGATGATCGAAGCCTTCGGCGCCATCTCGTCGAACGGCGGCTTCGCCACCGTGACCGAATTGTCGCACGGCGTTTACAAAAGTTTGCTGACCACGGCCGCGGGGTTGGTCGTGGCCACGCCGACGTTCGTCGCCTACAGCTATCTTTCCTCGCGCGTGAATACGTTGATGCACGAAATGGAACGCGCCGGCATCGAAGTCGTCCACATGTTGAGCGATCGCGAACGGACCGGCGACATCATCACTTTCCAGCAACCCGGCGCGAAGGCGGCCGGCGAGCGCGAACGTCGCGCCGATCGCTAAAATTCCGGCCTTCGAGGCCAGCGCCGATGAAGCTCACCCGTACGAAAGAATATCATTTCGGCTGGCTCGGCGTTGTCTCGATCATCGATGTGGCGTTTCTCCTCATCTTTTTTCTCCTGCTCAGCTCGAATTTTATTCTGCAACCCGGCATCTCGGTTTCCTTGCCGGTCTCGCGTTTCATGCTCGGGCCGCAAGTAAATCCGCAAATCATCAGCATCACCGGCGGAGTCGCGCCGGCCATTTATTTTCGCGATGAAAAAGTCGGGCTCGCGCAACTCGATCCCTTATTGGAAGCGGCCAAAAACGAAGGCCGGCCGGTCATCATCAAAGCCGATCGTTTCACGCCGTATGAGTTAGTCATTGCCGTAACCAACGCCGCGCTCGCGCATGGCATTACTTCCGTTTCACTGGCGAGCGCTCCGCAAAAATGACGCCGCTCACCACTGACTCGGGCGAATTCGCGACCGTTTTCAATTGGGACGCGCCGCGCAGTCGCAAACTTTCGCTGCTGAGTTTTCTAGCCGCGTCGCTCGTGCTGCACGCGCTTTGCTTTTACATTTTCCAAATCATTTATCCGCCGGCTGCTGGACCGGCCACGCCGCCGGCGCGCGTCAATATCATCACGCCCGCGACTGAAGAAGGCCGCGAACTTTTGCAATGGATCGAAGCGGAAGATCCTGCGCTTTCCTCGACCACGCAGCGTCCGCCGTATGCGGTCGAGTTCGCTCCGCCGAAAACGGAACACATTCCGTCTTACGCGAATCGACAACCGGCGTTGCATATTCCGCCGCCCTTCGCGCCCGATCTTCGTGTGCCGAGTTCGCGTCCGCCCGCGCCGGTGCCGACACTGCGCGAATCCACTTCCAGCACGCCGGTGAAAATCGCCACGCGCATCCAATTCCCGGCAACACTCGGCGCGCCCGAGCTTCCGAAATTATCCTTCACCGGCTCGAACAACGAGACGCCACAAGCCGCGCGTTTCCTCATCGGCCTCAGTCCGCGCGGCGATGTTCGCTATTGTTTCCTACAAAATTCTTCAGGCGATTCCTCGTTAGACCAACAAGCGCGTCGTTATCTTTTGCTCGCGCGTTTTCCTCCGCAGGACGCCCACGCCGCCGCGCGCGACGATCTCATCTGGACGACCGCGACGATTGACTGGGGCAACGACATCGCCGCTCCCGCTGCCACCGCCGCGCCGTCTCCCGCGCCGTGATCCGCGTCAGCCTGGCGGCGCTCGTCACCATCTACCTGCTGGTTTTTCTTGCGGCGGTTTTTCTGCTCTGGATAGTGGGCGAGTGGAATCGCCGCCGGCGTGAACGCCGGGCGTTGCGTTATCGATTGCGTTGCGTGATTTGCGCCTTCGAGTTCGAAGATCGAACGTCCGCATTGCTTCCGCGGTGCCCACGCTGTGGAAGCCTGAACGAACGACTGAAACCGGAGCAAATTTGATATGGGAATGTGGATTGGCCGAAATCGAAAAGCCCGCGTCACCTACGGGTTCGACGAGATTGCGCTCGTGCCCGGTCGGGTCACGATTAATCCGAACGAAGTCGACACCCGTTTCCGTTTGCCGCGTCGCGACGCGGATCCGATCGAGCTAAAAATTCCCATCCTGGCCAGCGCGATGGACGGCGTGGTCGATGTGCGATTTGCCTGCGCAATGAGCAAGCTCGGCGGCCTCGCCGTGCTCAACCTCGAAGGCGTGCAAACGCGCTATAAAAATCCCGAAGAAGTTCTGCAAAAAATTGTCGAGACCGACAAATCGGAGATCACGGGATTGCTCCAAAAAATCTATCTCGAGCCGGTTCAGGAAGATCTGATCGCGGCGCGTATTCGCGAGATGAAAGACAACGGCGCGGTCGCCGCGGTCAGCTCGATTCCGCAACGCGCGGAGCAGTTCGGGGCCATCGCGCAGGAAGCGGGCGCGGACGTCTTCGTTGTTCAAAGCACGGTCTCGACCGTCGAACATATCTCGACCGAATATAAGTCGTTAGACCTGGCTAAATTCTGCCGCGAAATGCGCATTCCAGTCATCGTCGGCAACACCGTCGGCTACGACGTCACCTTCGAAATCATGAAATGCGGACCGGCCGCGGTCCTCATCGGCGTCGGTCCCGGCGCGGCCTGCACTTCGCGCGGCGTGCTTGGTCTCGGCGTGCCGCAAGTCACGGCCACGGTGGATTGCGCAGCCGCGCGCGACGCTTATTTCAAGAAGACTTCGCGCTACGTGCCGATCATTACCGACGGCGGCATGAGCAAGGGCGGCGACGTTTGCAAAGCGCTCGCTTGCGGCGCGGACGCGGTCATGGTCGGGAGCGCCTTTGCCAAAGCACACGAAGCGCCGGGCCACGGTTATCACTGGGGCATGGCCACGCCGCACGCGAATCTGCCGCGCGGCACGCGCATCAAAGTCGGCGCGACCGGTTCCTTGAAACAGATTCTCTTCGGCCCGGCGGAAGTCGATGACGGCTCGCAAAATTTAGTCGGCGCCATCACCACCTGCATGGGCAATGTCGGCGCGCGCGACATCCCGGAATTCCAGCAAACCGAAATCATCATCGCGCCTTCCATCAAAACCGAAGGCAAGCTTTTCCAAACTGTGCAAAGCGTCGGAATGGGAACTCGTTAGGCATTCGTTAGGCAAAAATGAAAACCGATCGCAGAG
>CAXSCV010000087.1:0-635 GCA_964235895.1 uncultured Chthoniobacterales bacterium | reverse complement strand
CGGCAACGACGTCGTGACTTTCTGGGACAATCTGAAGAACGGCGTCAGCGGGATTAGCAAACTCGACGTGCCCTTCGATATCAGTGGTTACGATTGCAAGATCGGCGGGCAAGTGCGCAACTTCGAGCCGAAGGATTTCTTCAAGAATCCGAAGGACTCCCGCCGGACCGATCGCTTCGCGCAGCTTTCCATGGCCGCGGCCAAGATGGCCAAAGAAGACAGCGGCATCGATTTGGAAAAAACAAATCTCGAGCGCTTCGGCGTGATCGTGAGCAGCGGCATCGGCGGACTGCGCACCCTCGAAGATCAGCACAATAATTTGCTGAACAAAGGTCCGACGCGCCTCTCGCCCTTCACCATCCCGATGCTGATCAGCAACATGGCCAGCGGCCTGATTTCGATGGAATACGGATTGCAGGGACCGAATTTTTGCATCGTCACCGCCTGCGCAACTTCGAACAACTCGATCGGCGAATCGTGGCGGATGATTAAATTTGGCGACGCGGATATCTTCCTCGCCGGCGGCTCCGAAGCGTCGATCGTGACCATCGGCCTGGGCGCGTTCGCCTCGATGAAAGCGCTCAGTTTGCGCAATGACGATCCGACACACGCGTCGCGACCGTGGGATCGCGACC
>CAXSCV010000086.1:0-12359 GCA_964235895.1 uncultured Chthoniobacterales bacterium | reverse complement strand
GGAGCACGCCGGCGACGCCGTTACATGAAGTGAAAGAGCAGATCGCCTGGCTGCATCGGCTGGGGAAACTTTTCGCGCGCGTGAAAGCAATCGAAAAGAAGCTCGGCATTTGAGTTCCATTTCCGCGGCATCGACCGCCTAACGAGCGAACTTTCGCGGGGAGCAGAAACGCCTTCAATAAAAAGGGTGCGAGCCTCTGCGAGGCCGGTTCAATTGGGGATAGCGCCTGCAACCGGCAAAGGAAACTGCCACGGAAACCTCGTTGGCAAGGTTAGTGCTATGTCAGTTATAGTTTTTATAACGCTGCCCGAATGAAACTGCTGACACGCGCTAACGCCGATTTCCTGATTATTGATGACGACCCGTCCATCACCCGATTCCTCGCCACTTACTTGAAGCAAAAAGGGCACACCTGCGCCACGTTGACCGAGGGATTCCAGACTGCGGCCTGGCTCGAGCAAAATGATTGCGAGGTCGTGGTGGTCGATCTGAATATGCCGAAAGTCGACGGCATCTCGCTCATCACCTTCATCCGCGAGATTAATCAAAAAATTCCGATCATCGTCTTCACGGGGATTGGCTACGACGAACAGCGCATGCACGCGGCCCTGCGCGCGGGCGCGAACGGCTACGTCAGCAAAAGCCTCCCGGTCGAACAACTTTATTGCGTGCTCTCGCGCGTCCTCGCCACCTGTCAACACCGCGCACGACGTGAAGCGCTCGCGGCGCGGCAACCGCACGCTTTAGCCGGCGCCGCTTAACGCGTGCGCGCCGCTTCCAAAAGTCCGCGCAATCCTTCCGCGGAAATGCATTCCGCGCCGCACGCGCTGACCGTTTCCTGTTCCAAATAATCGCTTGTCGCGACCAGTAGATTCACCTGCGAGCCGTACTTGCTTGCCAATCGTTCGACGATCGAATCCGCCGTCTGCCCGGCGCGTGAATAAAAAATCTGAATCTCCCCCGGCAACGAGCTGGCATCGATCGCCGCGCCTTTGCCGTCGAAGACCACAACCACGCGCACGCCGGTCCAATCCTGGTAATCGCGCAATTGTTTCACCAGCGCATCGCGCGCGAGCGAGGTGCGGCGTTCGTGAAGTTTCCGCAACTCGGGCCACGCGAAAATGACGCTGTGCCCGTCGACGATCAGATACTGCGGCTGCACGATTCATCCATAGGTCGGCAGGCAGCGGAATCAATCCGCGCAAACGCCCGCGCTATTCCGCCGAAGGAGCGGCTGGGGCGGGCGTGGACTTCTTCGCTTTCGCCTTCGGCGCGGCTGCGCGACGGGCCGGGGCCGCTACTTTCGCCTTCGCTTTTTTGCGCTCCAGATAATCGGCGCGCCGCCGGCGTTTCACAATTTTGCGATGTTGCTGACCCATGAGCCGCTTCCTATAAAACCGAAGACTGGGCGGCGCAATGGGAATCCCATTCCCTCGGCAACAATTCCTTAGCGCCGTTCGAGATTGCAAAACGATCGCGCTTCCCGTTACAAGAATGGTCGCGAGGTGCTCGCCGATCATGCCGAAAATCCTCATCAGCCTTTCTGTTTTGTTTCTCACGCTCTCCGCGGTCTTCGGCGTGCTGAATACGAATCACGCACGTGAACTGCGCGAGGCCGCGGAAATCAACCGCATCGCCGCAGCCAGGCCGCGCGTGATCGCGCCGCGCCCCACGACCGCTGCCGCGCCTCAAGAGCTCGCTAAGACGAAAGCGGCCGAAGGAAAAATCGCCAGCGCCGAAGCGGAGTTGATTAAATCGCAATCGGAAAAAACCGATCTGCAAGCCAAGTTGCAAGCCAAGCAAAAGGAATTGGCCGAAGTGCAAAAGCGCCTCGAGGAAGCCGGCGCAAAAGAACCAATTCCGGAAACCTTGCCGATGCCGGGCGCGGGCGATTTGCAGGCGCAACTCGAAGACACGCGCCGCCAACTCGACAGCGCGGAACGCGAAAAAGAATTGCTCTCGGAAAAAATCCGCACGGTGCAAGATCGCAGCAGCGCGGCCGAAACTCCGCGCAAACGCAGCCTAACGAGTCCTCGAAATCCTGGCCTGCGCGGCACCGTTCTCGCCGTCAATCAAGCCTACAACTTCGTCGTCCTTAATCTCGGCGGACATCAGGGCATCGAGGCCAACAGCGAGATGCTCGTGCTGCGCGGCGGCGTGCTCATTGGCAAAATTCGCGTCTCGTCAGTTGAACCCGCGACCGCTATCGGCGATATCATCACCAACAGCCTGGCGCGTGGCGTCCAGGTGCAGCCCGGAGATGTCGTGATATATGCTGGCACAAATTCGTAATTCTCGTTTCTTTCGCGCGGCCAACCTTTTCCTCCTCGTTGGCGCCGCCATGTCTCTCGCTTCCTGCGCAACCAAACAGGAGCCGCAGATTCTCGCCGGCCAGCCCGGCCGCGAATCGACGCTCCCTTGGAACCAGCAGGAGAAATGGGAAAGCCAGGGACAGTTCGGTCCGATGGCTGAGAAGCTCGAAAGCGGGCGCTAAATCCAGAAGCCCGCGGGAATAACCGCGTTTTTCGGCACGACCACGATGCCATCGCGGATGAAATAATTCGCCGCGTCCAGGTCGTTTGGTTTTCCTTCCGGCGTAATCACCACGCCGTCCGCGATGCGCGCATTTTTATCGATGATCGCGCGATCGATCACGCAATTGCGTCCGACGCCGATCGGCGGCACACCGCGCGGCATATTCGCCGGATCGGTTTCGTAATAATCAGCGCCCATGACGATACTGTTGCGAATAGTCGCGCCGGTTTGGATCACGCTGCGCACGCCGATGACCGAGCGCTCGATGTGCGCATCGGAAATAATGCAACCATCGGCAATGATCGCCTGACGCAAGGCCGCGCCGTTGATTTTGCTGCCCGGGAGAAAACGCGGATGCGTATAGATCGGCGCCGAAGCATCGAAGAAACTGTACTTCGGCAGCAGATCGGTCAGGTCGAGATTCGCCTCGTAAAAAGCGCGAATCGTTCCGATGTCTTCCCAATAGCCGTTGAAAATATACGCGCTCACATGCCGCTCTTTGATCGCGTGTGGAATGATGTGTTTGCCGAAATCGACCATGTCATTGGCGAGGCATTCCACGAGCACGTTGCGATTGAAAACGTAGATGCCCATCGACGCCTGGAAGAGTTCGTCGTCGCTCGCGGAACCGATCGACGAGAGCAATTCCGGCCCGAGCTTTAACTCATCCAAAATCGCCGGCTCTTTCGGTTTCTCGACGAAGCGCGTGATGCGTCGCTCGTCGTCGCTCTGCATGATTCCGAAATCCGAGGCCTGCGCGCGCGGGACCGGCTTAGTCGCGAGCGTGATCTCCGCCCCGGAGCGAATGTGCTGATGCAGGAGCGATCGGAAATCCATCCGATAAAGCTGATCGCCGCTGAGAATGATGTAGTAATCGAACGGGCGCTCGAGGAAGTAGCGCATGTTCTGGCGCACGGCGTCGGCCGTTCCCTGATACCAATCGGAGTGTTCGGGTGTTTGTTGCGCCGCCAGGATGTCGACGAAGCTGCGCGAGAAATTATCGAACTTGTAGCTCGCCTGGATGTGGCGATGCAGCGACATGGTGTTGAACTGCGTCAGCACATAGATCGAGCGCAATCCCGAGTTCAGGCAATTGCTGATCGGGATGTCGACCAGGCGATATTTCCCGCCGAGCGGCACGGCCGGTTTCGAGCGGTCTTTGGTTAACGGAAACAAACGCGTCCCCGCGCCGCCGCCCATGATAATCGCGAGCGTTTGCTGCGTCGTTCCCGGAGGCAACGCGACCCCCGGTTGCGCGGCCGCGCCGAAAGCGGAACGCTGCGCGCGACTGGTATTTTCCACGCCGTCATTAAGGGAGCGGAGCGCGTGGCACGCAACACTTTTGCGCGGCCATACTTTCACGAGCGACAAAGCTCGTGAGGAATCGACGACTCGTTAGGCGAACGAAAAGAAACACGCCTTTCCCCCGGCGCTCTCTAGCTTGTCATCCTGAGCGGCGAAGCGCGCCGAAGGATGACAGGCGAGTACGGGAAGAAAAATCTTCGCGCATGTGATTATCCCACGCGCCCGACCGTTGCCTTTGACCAAGATCCGCGCCATCGCCCACGGCCACCGCGATTATTGCGAAGCCCGCGCGATAATGTCACGATCATCGCCTATGTGCGGCATCGTCGGTTACGTCGGACGCTCCGAAGCGGCTCCCATCTTGCTCGATGGTTTGCGCCGCTTGGAATATCGTGGCTACGACTCCGCCGGCGTGGCCATCGTCGACGGCGATCGCGTGGAGACACGCAAATGCGCCGGCCGCATCGCCGAGCTCGGTAAATTAATGACCGAACGCCCGCCGGCCGGCACTTACGGAATCAGTCACACGCGCTGGGCCACGCACGGAAAAGCGACCGACCAAAACGCGCATCCGCATTTCGATCAAAGCGGGAAACTCGCGCTCGTACACAATGGCGTGATCGAAAATTACGCCGCGCTCAAGGAAGCTTTATTGCGCGAAGGCAAACACGATTTCGTTTCGGAAACCGATACCGAAGTGCTCGCGCATCTCATCGGTTCGCTTTACGACGCGTGGGCCGGAACGAACGGCAACGCGCCTGCCGGCAATGACAAAAACCGTCTCGTCGCCGCGGTCCGCGCGGCCTTGCAGCAAGTCATCGGCACTTACGGCATCGCCATCGTCCATCGCGATATTCCCGACTTCCTCGTCGGCGCGCGGCGCGGCAGCCCGCTCGTCCTCGGCGTTGGCAAAGAAGAAAATTTTCTCGCGAGCGATGTCAGCGCCATCGTCGCTTACACGCGCGATGCTGTTTACCTGAACGACTTCGATGTCGTCGCAGTCGAGCGCGATCATTTCGAAATCAGCTCCGTCGCGGGCGAAAGCGGAAACTACGAAGTCAGCAAAGTCGAGTTCACCGACGAAGACATCAAGAAGGGCGATTATCCGCATTACATGCTCAAGGAAATCTTCGAGCAACCGGGCTCGGTTCGCGATGCCATGCGCGGACGTTTGAGCGCGGAAGAATGCACCGCCAAACTCGGCGGCCTCGAAATGAGCGCGGCCGAATTGCGCGATGTCGGCCGCATTGTTTTGACCGGTTGCGGGACCGCGCTGCACGCCGCCATGATCGGAGAATATATTCTCGAGCAACTTGCCGATATCCCGACGGAAGTGGAATTCGCCAGTGAATTTCGCCATCGCAATACACCGATGACGCGCGACACGCTCGTCTTCGCCATCAGCCAAAGCGGCGAGACCGCCGACACGCTCGGCGCCTTGCGCGAAAGCCGGCGCAAAGGCTATCGCGCGCTCGGCATTTGCAACAACGTCGCGAGCACGATCGCGCGCGAAAGCGACGGCGGAGTTTACATGCACGCCGGTCCGGAGATCGGCGTGGCCGCGACCAAATCATTCACTTCGCAAGTGACCATTTTGATGCTCATCGGACTCCTGCTCGGCCGCATGCGCCACCTCTCCACTTCGGAAGGAACGCGCATCATCGAAGCGCTTGAAAAACTTCCCGAGCAAATCACCGAGACGCTCGAGCTTTCCAATAAGATCAAAGCGATCGCGCAAAAATATGTGGCTGCGCCCGGGATGCTTTTCTTCGGCCGACAATTCAATTATCCGGTCGCGCTCGAAGCAGCCTTGAAGGTAAAGGAAATCACTTATCTCTTCGCTGAAGGACATCCTAGCGCGGAGTTGAAACACGGCATCATCGCACTCGTTAGGCCGGAATTGCCTTCGGTTTTCATCGCCCCGGATGACGGCGTGCTCTCGAAAAATCTGAACAACATCGAGCAAGTCCGCGCGCGCAAAGGCCCGGTCATTGCCATCACCAGTGGGAATGGCGCGGAGCGCTTGAGCGCGGTGGCCGACGACATCATCACCGTTCCGACGACGCTGGATTGCATCAGCCCCATCCTTACCGTCATTCCGCTTCAGTTGCTCGCGTATCATCTCGCGGTCGAGCTCGGCCACGATGTCGACAAGCCGCGCAATCTCGCCAAAAGCGTGACCGTGGAATAGCCCACTACTCGTTAGGCTGCGCAACAATTCGGACGCGCGCGCGCGTCTCTTCGCTCCTAAATTGATGGCATGCCGCAGACCCTGATCAACGTCTCCAATCGCCTGCCCGTCACCGTCGGCGAGGGCGAGATCAGGAAATCGTCCGGCGGGTTGGTCGCGGCCCTGAGCGGACTTTCGCCTAACGAATACAACTTGCAGTGGCTCGGCTGGCCCGGCGCGGAGGTTGCCGAAAATCGCCGCGCGCAGATGAAGGAATTGCTCGAGCGCCAGCACCATTGCGTGCCGGTTTTTCTCTCCGCCGAAGAAGTGGCCGGCCACTACGAAGGCTTCGCCAATTCCAGCATCTGGCCGCTCCTCCACTACATGCCGAGTTACATGCGCTACGAGCCGGCCTGGTGGGAACGCTACGAACAGGTCAACCAGCGCTTCGCCGATCAAGTCCTCGAACTGGCGCAGCCTAACGACTTAATTTGGGTGCACGATTACCAGCTCATGCTCTTGCCCGCGCTCTTGCATGAACGCATGCCCGAGCTGCGCATCGGATTTTTTCTGCACACGCCTTTTCCTTCGTTCGAAATTTTTCGCTGTCATCCCAAACGTCGCGAGTTGGTCGCGGGCATGCTTGGCGCTGATCTCGTCGGCTTCCACACCTTCGGTTACATGCGGCATTTTCGCAGCACCGTTCTGCGCTTGATTGGCTTCGAATCGGAGATCACGCGCATTCGCCAGGAAGACGGACACATCACCTCGATGGGTGTTTTCCCGATTGGAATCGACGCGAAACATTTCGAGCAAACGCTCGATTCCCCGGAGTTCGTGCGCCGGCGCGACGAATTTCTCGAGAGCGACAGAGGCAAGCAGGTCGTGCTCTCGGTCGAGCGCATGGATTACACGAAAGGAATTTTGCATCGACTCGACGCCATCGAATATTTTCTCGCGGAATCCGACGCCGCGCGGCGCGACTCGATCAAGTTCATCTTCGTCAGCGTCCCGTCGCGTGAAGGCGTAGAAGAATATCAGGATTTGCGCGCGGAAACCGAAGCGCGCGTCGGCCGGATCAATGGCCAATATGCCACGCTCAGCAGCAGCCCGATTCGCTTCATTCACGGCTCGGTCAATTTCACCGACCTCTGCGCGCTCTACGCCACCGCCGACGTCGGTCTGGTCACGCCGTTGATCGATGGGATGAATCTGGTCGCGAAGGAATACATCTCCTGCCAGCGCGATCACGATGGCGTTTTGATCTTGAGCGAATTTGCCGGCGCGGCCGAAGAATTGGCCAATGCCATTTTGGTTAATCCCTACGACAAACAAACCGTCGCCGAAAAGTTGCGCGAAGCGCTTTGCCTAACGAACGAAGAAAAACGCGCTGCCGTAGAACCGATGCGCGAGCGCGTGATGCAATTCGATGCGCAACATTGGGCCCGCGCTTTTATTCAACAACTGAAGACGGCCGACCGCGCGCCGGCTAACGCGAATGAAAATCCAAGCGCCGCCGCGGCCTCGTTGCGAAACATCCTCGCCGCCGGCAAACGGGTCGCGCTCTTCCTCGATTACGACGGAACGCTGCGCGAAATCGAACGCGAACCGCGCAGCGCGACTCCCACGCCGCAGTTGCGCGAGTTGCTCCAAGCACTCGTTAGGCAAAACGGACTTTCGATCTTTCTGGTCAGCGGACGCAGCGTTCAGGATCTTGAATTCTTTTTCCCGGAAGCGGAGTTCAGTTGCGTAGCCGAACACGGCGCGGCCATTCGGCGCGCGGGCCAGCAAACCTGGGAACGCTGGGATCGCGACGTGAGTTACGCGTGGAAAGATGAAATTCGCGAGCTGCTGCGACTCTACGAGCAATCGACCCCCGGCAGTTGGGTTGAGGAAAAGCAGACCTCGTTAGTCTGGCATCATCGCAAGACCGATCCCGAGTTCGGCACTTGGAAAGCACATCAGCTGACGCACGAGCTCGGCACGATGATGGCGAACGAGCCGGTGAAAATTCGGCAGGGCCGAAAGATCGTCGAGATCACTTCATCGGAAGTTTCCAAAGGTGTGGCCATCCGTCGGTTGCTCCATGAAGGCAGCTACGGCGCCGTGCTTTGCGCGGGCGACGATCAAACCGATGAAAACATGTTCGAAGTCGACGCGCCGAATTTCGTTGCCATCAAAATCGGCCCGGAACCTTCCCGCGCGAAATATCGATTGGCCGATCCCGCGGCCTTCCGGAAATTCCTCGTCGACACTTTCGCCTAACGAGTCTTCTTCACGTCCGCCACTGTTTCGCGCATCTCCGCGTTGCGAAAGGCGTAGGCAAGATGCTCGGAATTATGCGCCAGGCCGATGCGCCCTTGCCGATCGAGCGCGATACAACCCGCCTCTCCGCCGACCCGCCGGGTCATGACCGCGATCGCTTCCTCCGCGGCGCGATCGGCCCCTTCGCCATCGCACATCGAGCTGGCGATGCGATGCGCCAACGCCATGCGCATGATCGATTCGCCGTCGCCGGTCAGCGCGCACGCGCCGGCCAGATTGTCGGCATACAAGCCGAGACCGATCAGCGGCGAATCGCCGATGCGTCCCGGCATTTTGTGCATAAAACCGCCGGTCGAAGTTCCAGCCGCGAAGTTGCCGAAGAGATCGAGCGCGACCGCGCCGACCGTGTCCGCGCCGCGCAGCTTTTTGCTGGCCGCCCATTGCGCACGGATTGCTTCGTCGATCATTGCTTCCGGCGCGCAAAGTTCGCAGCCGCGTTCTTCCGCGAAACGCCGCGCACCCTCGCCGCAGAGCAACGCGTGCGGCGTTTCCATGACCGCGCGCGCCACAGAAATCGGATGTCGCACACCGCGAATCGCCGCCACCGCGCCGGTATGCAGCGCGCTTCCTTCCATGAGCGCGGCATCCATTTCCACTTCGCCTAACGAGTTCAACATCGAACCAAAACCGGCATTAAAAACCGGATCGTCTTCCAGAATTCGAATGGCCAACTCAACCGCCTCGAGACAAGTTCCGCGCTCCGCCAGGAGCTTCGCCGCCGCCTCCGCCGCGCGCGCGCAACCGATCTTGTGCGGCTCGATTTTCTCCTCGGGAATGCTGTGCGCGCCGCCGTGAACGATGATGGCCCAATTCATTTTCGTGGTTCGTTTTCGCGCATGCTGCCACGCGAGTCATGCGAAATCATTTGCGTCACTTTCGCTCTTCTGCCGGCGACGATCGCTGTTATCGTTGGCGAAAAGCCGGAGAACAAAAATCAAAATGAAATTCGCCACCTTCATCCTATCGCTCGTCATCACCGCTACGCTTCTCGGCGCGGCAGAAACTCCCACACCGCCGGCCGCTGGCACGGCGGCGCCGACTTTTAGCCTAACGAGTGGCGAAGGCAATCCGGTCAGCTTGAAGGATTATCAAGGACAATGGGTCGTCCTCTATTTTTATCCGAAGGATTTTACCAGCGGCTGCACCCTCGAGGCGCATAATTTCCAACGCGATCTGGCGAAGTATGCGGCGCTGCACGCGGTCATCCTCGGCGTGAGCGTCGACAGCGCTTCTTCGCACAAGGATTTTTGTGCGAAGGAAGGTTTGAATTTCAAACTGCTGGCCGACGCCGACGCGAAAGTTTCCACCGAATACGGATCGGTCATGGAACACAACGGCGCGACCATGGCGGCGCGAAATACCTTCATCATTAATCCGAAAGGCGAAGTGGCGAAGGCATTCACCGGCGTGAAACCGGCCGAGCACAGCGAGGAAGTTTTGCAGGCGCTGGCGGAGCTGCAGAAGAAGTGACCACTCGTTAGGCGAGCGCGCTTTTTCTGGGGAGCGCACGCTTGCAGCGTGCTGGTTGAGGCATTCTGCCGAAACGAACTTTCGTCGGCGTGCGCAACCGAAGCGCACGCCTTCCGGGATTTTCACGCGCACGAAAGTTCGCGATGGCAAAATGCCATCGCCAGCACGCCAGAGGCGTGCGCTCCCCAGGCAAGAACGGCGTGCGCTCGGAGATTACGGCTCCGGTGTTTTCGGCGAGGCGGGCGCGGGCGTGATCGATTTCAGGACATGACCCAAGTCGCTGTTGGTCGAGATGACCGCCGTGGTGCCGCGCTCGAAGGACGCCTTCGCTACTTCGAGGCTGCGCTGAAACAAATATAAATCCTGCGCCTCCGGCGTTCCGTAAGCCGCGGTGTAAATGCGCGCGGCTTCGGCGTCGGCTTCGCCTTCGATCTTCAGCGCGTCGCGATTCGCGCTCGAAATGATCGAGGCAACTTCACTCTCCTTTTGGCCCGCGATGTTGGCCGCTTCGCCGCGTCCTTCGGAGCGAAACTTGGCCGCGATCTGATGTCGCTCGCTCGACATGCGCTCGATGATTCGCTCCGCCACCGCGGGATTGTATTTGCTGCGCTTGAAGCGTTCGTCGAGCAGCTCGATTCCGAAATCGGCGATCTTTTGCCGCGCGCGTTCGGTGATTTGTTTTTCGATCGCGCCGCGGCCGAGCTCGATGTCGGGAATGGTGCTGGGCAAAATCGTTCCGCTCTTTTCCAGCTCTTCATCGCGCACCGGTTTACGGCCTTTGGTCACGCGGATGATCTCGACCAAATCGTGCGTGGCGACAGCGGTGCGAGTTTCGCTGCCGAGAATATCGTCGAGCCGCGAGAGCGCGCTGCGTTCGTCGTTCAGACGATTGTAGTAGAGAAGCGGATCGCTGATGCGCCAGCGCGCGAAGCAATCGACGATCAGATAAAGTTTGTCCTTGGTCGGGCATTCCGTGGGCGGGCCGTCCCAGGAGAGAATGCGATTATCGAAACGATGCAGGACATCGATGAAGGGGAGTTTGGCTTTTAATCCCGGCGTCGTTTCGGTGCGAATCGCTTTCCCAAAACGCGTCACGATGACCGTTTCGTATTGGTTCACGACGAAGAGCAACGCGCCCCATTTCAGCGCGGTCACGATGAAGAAGAGACCGATCAACGCCATCACGCGGCTCTGCAGGAAACTAAGCGGGCCGGTCGGAAGCCTGACGGTTTGCAAAGCCGGATCCATTATTTCGACTTCTCGTTAGGCGCGAGCGACAAAGTCTGGAGCACGCCTTTAATGCTGTCGTCGATGATTACCTTGCGATCGAGGTTTGGGAAAATCGTTTCCATCGCCTCGAGATAAAGACGCTGGCGCGTAGCCGCGGGCGCTTTGCGATATTCGGTCAGGAGCAGACCAAATTTTTCTGTGTCGCCTTTGGCCTGATTGACACGATTAAAAGCGTAAGCCTCCGCTTGTTTCTCGCGCGCCTTGGCCTGGCCACGCGCGTTCGGAACAGCGTCGTTGTAAATCGCCCAGGCTTGGTTAATCGCGGTCTGTTTTTCCTGCTGCGCCTGGTTCACTTCGTTAAACGCGGCTTGCACCACCGGCGGCGGCCGGACGGTCGCGAGCTGCACTTGTTGAATCTGCAAACCGAGATCGTATTGCGACGAAAGCTCGATCAAACGATTGAGCGCGGCAGTTTCGATATCGTGCCGGCCGATCGTGAGCACTTCGTCGACTGTGCGATCGCCGATGACTTCGCGCATCACACTTTCGGAAAGATCGCGCAGAGTTTGTTCCGGTTCGCGCGCGCCGAAGAGATAGGTCTTTGGATCGATGATCCGATATTGCACGACCCAGGGGACGAGCGCGGTATTGAGATCGCCCGTGATCATGGTCTCGGTGTCGGCCGCGTCGCGATCGCCCTGGTAAAGATTGGTTGCGCCGTTGCTGCTGAAACCGAATTCCAATTTCAAAAGACGCTGCGTCGGCACCTGGATGATCTCGTCGACATACGGCACGGCGTAGGAAAGGCCGGGGTTCACGATTTCGCGAAAGGCTCCGAAACGCATCTTCACGCCGACCGAATTCGTCGGCACGGAAACGAAGCCAAAGAGAAGTTTGAAAACGGTCACGACGATGCCGAGAAGTCCGAGCGCGCCGAGCAAAAGTCGGAGCGGTTTGAACTGAAACTGCGCCTTGGCGTTCGGCGAGCGCGGGACGATTTCCATGAAGGAGAGAAAGCGTATCATGCGGGGCAAGCTTCCTCTCGGCCGTTCGCGCAACGTGCGCGGGTCGAACTCTTCGGCTCGCGCGTCCCCAAAGCGTTGTCATTCTGAGCCGCGCAGACGGCGAAGGATCTCGCGAGGAAGGAACAGTTCCAGCCTAACGAGTGATCGCCCGACGAGCCCGGACTTCGCAGACCGTTTTACTCAAACGAAAATCAATCGCCTTGCGAGAGGTCCTTCGTCGTCTGCGCGGCTCAGGATGACAAGAGCTGGGGAAAAAGCGCGCGCATTTTCTTCTCCGACTTCCACAAAATGATCGGCAT
>CAXSCV010000085.1:11233-12373 GCA_964235895.1 uncultured Chthoniobacterales bacterium | reverse complement strand
GTTCGACTGCGGAGGAGAGCGATTACACGCATGAGCGAGCCTTGCTGACCTCCATTCTAAATCAGGAGAAACTGGCGAGCGAATTACTTACCGCTCTGGCCCAGGGAAAGGCTCCGCTAAAAAAGCTAGTCGAGAAAGCTTCTCTTAAGCAAGCCGGGGCCACGTCATTTAACAAGAAGCCATAGCCGCGAGATGGCGAGTGCTAGAATGAACTAACGCCCCAGTAATTGTCACCTGCTGAACCGGCGAGATACTCAGCGTTAGTTAAACTCCACCGGTCGCCAACCAGTCGCGGTGCGGCGGTAAGTGATGTTAATGTTGTAGGTCTGCTCGCCGGGAGGAGTTTCGCCGCGAGCGTATCGTGCCCTTTGCTCGGGAGAGATCCAACCAGTAAGGCCGCCAGTAATCACGCCACCGTGGCTGGGATTAAAGGTAGCGTAAATGGTGGCGGCGACCTGACAGCTGGCGCCCCCTGGAGTTACGCGGTTGATCTTCACATCGGTGAACTTCAGAACCTCCGGAGCGCTATCCGTCGAGGGACAGGTGGGGCAGGCGCCGGGTTCGCCTTTCACTGGGCCGACGATAGTCGACCGCATAAAAGCCACGCAATCTTCGCCGATGTCCTGCTCCTCGGGCCGCTCTTCATCCTCGTCGGCCTCGCCTTTTTTGTCGGTATCGAGACGATCGCGATCGCGAGATTCATCTGTGTTCTCCGATGGCGTCCGTGAGGGTTCGCCCTTGTCCGCTTCGTTGTGTTTGGCTTCGCGATCCGGAGCACCTTTCGGCGAACAAGCGGTAATCAGACTGATGATGACGAAGGCGATGGCAAAAGCTTTCATTCTAGTGGAGGTGAGCAATAGCTTTAGCGCATGCCGCTATCGGCCGTCCAATGCACTTTAGTAGCTTCGCCCGCGGTAACATCGACTTCGAAACGCCATTGTCCGATTGAGGCATTTGCGTCGCGCCGCACGACTACGTAATGGCCCGGCGGAAGCGACACTTGAAAATGCCCATCGGCATCGGTGGTAAAAGAGGAAATCTTCCGCTCTCCCTGCCGCACCTCGAAGGTCATCTGCGAGACCGGCGCGGCTTCGGGCGCGTCCTTCCTTAACGGCCCGGGACGACTCGGAGACATGACGA
>CAXSCV010000085.1:4449-11223 GCA_964235895.1 uncultured Chthoniobacterales bacterium | reverse complement strand
GAGAAGTTTCAGCGTGGGCCATACCAGTGCAGAGACCGAGGATTGTCAAAGGAAGAAATCGGGTAAATGCCAGCTTCATTCACCAGCTTAACCTCTCAAAGGAACGCGTGCGAGCGAAGATCGATCCAACGGTTGATCGAGTAGACGAATGACTATATCGGGCCGTTTTCCGCTAAAAAACGAAGCGCTCGCTCCGTTGCCAGAGCGAGCGCAAAAACGAACCCGTAACTTTTACTCTTTAGGTCAAGCGCCGGCGGCGGAAAATCGTCGCGGCCAGAAGCCCGGCGCCACCGAAGAGAAACGCGACCGTGGAAGGCTCCGGCACGACCGTGAGGGTATAGAACGCAGAGGGAAGAGCATGCGTGACGAAGGCGTTATCGCTCATCTCCGATGTTTTCGGCAGAAGCGTGGTTGTCCTGAGCATATAGGTGCCATTCGGAGCATTCGCGCTAAGCGTAAAGCTTAAGGTTGTTACTTTGTAGGTGCCGGCCGCGACATCGGCCGCGGATGTAGTCGCAGTGGCGCCAAGGTCGCCGGAAGTCGTAGAGCCCTGGTCGGAGAGGAAGCCGGAGTCGGCGCCTGAGGAGGAGACGAAGGTTTTGGGTCCCGTATTATTCGGATCGGTAAATGTGAAGTATTGTTCGCTAGTGATACTGATGTACGGGGCAAGGGCCGTCGGAACTTGCAACCAATAAGAAAGCCCGTCCCCAGTGTAGCCGGTAAAAGTAACGGTGGCGTCCAGATTGAAGGCGCTGCCGGCGTTAAAGCTGCCGGAAGTGGCGGACGTGCCGCCGGTGGTAAGGAGGATCGTCTGAGATTGAGCAAAGACGGGCGCGACTAGGGCGGCCGAGCAGGCGAGAGCGAGAAGTAGTTTTTTCATAAGGCGTAGGTTCGTGAGGAGTGTGCTGCGGCGTTTTATTCTACTGTCCAATTATTACGGAAATGACCCGCAAATCGGACGCTTCTGTTTTGTTGTTCCTGAGTGGGTTTCTGACAAGGTTTATTTTTACGGGGTCGCCTCCGCGGCGGGTTGTCGCCGCGGAGGCGCTGGATACCTAGGGCAGTGCGTGGCCCGATTTCGATTTCACGAGACCCACGTCTCCGCTATCGATCGACCCATCGTTATTCACATCTTCCCGGTCGTTCGATGAGGACAAGCCCATGCCGACTTGCGATTTTGTTTGGCTGATATCGGCAGAATTGACCGCGCGATCTCCGTTTGTATCACCGATAAGGAAACCGATGTTCACCTCCGCGGAAGTGAGCACGCCGCCGTTAGTCCCTGTTACGTTAGTGGCTGCCAAGGTAAGCATTTGTTGATCAGTGACCCCAGTGAGGGAGACGATCATGTTGTTCCCGTTAAAGGTCACCTGGCTGACATTACCGGTGCCTGAGGCGACACTAGCGGTGCCACTCTGCACGGGGTTATTAAACGCCAGCACGATCGTGTAATTGCCAGCGCCATCGCGGGGCTCGGTCGTTGCCGGTGCAGTTAGCGAAAGGGGCACATCGAATGCTCCGAGACGTGAGGCTGCTGTAGTGAAGACCGGCGCCGATGGGGCAGCCGGGCATGCGCCCGGTCCCGCGGTCTGATCGTAGAATCCAGAGACCGTGCCGCTGAACTGCGAGGAAGCATTCCCATTGAGGGTGGCAGTGCCGGCAGTTTCCACCACGACGACGAAGTTAGACAACGCCGGAACGGTGAAGGAGTAGGAAGCGCTGCCAACAGTCGTGCCGAGGCCGCTAATGCCAGTATCGCCCAGGTAGTTTAGGCTGATCTGGGTTGGGTCGTAGCTATTCAGGTAAGCTACGCTTTCGATGTCGCCGGGGCCGCCGAGGGCCGCAGTGATGTTCACCGTAAAGCAAGCCGGCGCGCCGCCGTCGTTGGTAAAGTTATAAGCTTTATAGTAGTGCGTTCCGGTGAAGCCGCCTCCCGGGGAAACTTTACCCGCGCAAGTGCTGGCGAGCCCATTCCGTCCGATACGATCCTGTTGGGTCGAATCGGAGGTGGTTAGCGTGCTCGCGGGGATCGCCTGATTAGGACCGCCGGAGCAGCTCGGGAGGGTAATAGCAATCGTCTTCGTCCCGCCGGCATAGGTTAGATTAAGCGAGAGGTTTACGCTTGTGCCGCAAACAAACGAGGGATCGACGGAAATCCGGAACGGCGTGGCGTTAGTTCCGCTCTGGTCGATCGCCATGCTCGGGTAGGTCGAGCTACTATCCAAGACCGTAACGCCCGGTGTAGAAGTGGTCAAGGTGGCGGAGATGGCCGACTCGCTGGCGCAGCCGTTATTCTTCAAACCAAAGTTTAACTTCACGCACTCGGCCTTGTTGATCACGCCATTTCCATTCCCCGCGGAATCATCGATTGTGATGTTACCGTTCGACTCGAGCTTCGAGTTACCACTAATAGTAAAGTTCTGGGTCGAGGTGCCGGCGCTGCTGACGAAAACAGGAATGTCGTTCGGCGTGGCAGTCAGGCAATTGCGGGTAGGATCGCTGGCACTCGCGGTGTAACTCCCGGGCGGGACGAGAAACGAGTAATTGCCCGAGGCATCAGTAGCTCCGGCAAAGCCGTTGTTTAACATGACATTAACGCCGGAGACCGGTGCGCCGGTTTGCGCCGAAGTGACGGTGCCCATTACGGTGCCGTAGGCCGGTGCGCTTACGCAGGACGGGAACCGGTAGGCGGCGATACGGGTGGACCAGTTAAAGGTGCCGTTCGCCTTTAGATATTCGTTTGTATAGTAAAAGGTGCACTGATCGACGGGATCGAGCGTCATCGAGCTGTAGTCACCCCAGCGATTGCCCGCGCCGCTCGTCTGTGAGCCGACACCTGCCAAGACCTGCGCTTCGGTGCCCATCGTATTGATAGGATCGGTACCAAGCCGTCCAGTGATCCAAATTGAGGGCTTGATCGCAGTGCTCGACTCACTATAGCCAAGAGCGATGTTCTGGTCCTTATCCATCGCAAGCGAGCCGAGCCAACGATAAGTGGCGTCGGGATCGAAGGTTGCTTGCTGATAGATCGAAGGAGTTGCGGTCGAGTTACCGGAGTTTCTGAATTCATACCAGCGGATGGCATCATGGCTACTTGGGGTGGTGCTGCCGACCGGAATGTTCGCCAGAAGGGATTCCTGTGGCGCGCCCTGGGTGCCGTTATTGCGGTAAGCCAGGCGAAACATGAAATGGGATTTGATATTATCCAAGCTATCTGCGGTAGCCGCAGGAGTGGGCTGAGGAACGCAAATGCGGCCTGTGCTGACGCAAGGCGCAGTCGTGTAAGGAGTGGTGGCTATGGTCGATTCAGTAAGAGTGATTGTTGGAGTAGCTCCCCAGGTTACGGCCACTCGAGTGGACGAGGTTAGCGCGAGGTTCGTTGGATTAGGCCCGAGGACAAACTCCGCTTCGCCGGCGGGCGGGGGCGTCGAGCTATCGAGGTCGGCCGGGAGGAAGCCATATTGCTGGCTGGTGCCGGTGGGAGAAAGATTCGCACTGAGCTGCCGGGCGACTCCGCCGACAAGCATCTGGCTGCGCTCGAAGACATAGACGCGACCGGTGAGATAGGAAGTGCCGGCGGCGTTAAAGACGTGACCACTCATATAGTAACCGTCCGGCCATACGCCGATGTGCGGGTAATCGACGAAGTTATTGGCGTCGGTCAGGAAGTCGTAAAGGTAATAAGCGCCAGTGGCATCGCCGGTTTGTGAAACCGCCACGCACTGGTGGGAGTAACTCCCAGCTGGCCCGCCGACCACGAACTGGGAAAGAATCCAGCGGCCGGAAAGGATGTCGTAGTTCACTACCGGGTCGCCATCGTTATGCGTGGCGCAAACGCCGCCAAGCGTCTGAAAGAGAGTGTTCCCGGCCGCGGGACCATAGAGAAGCGCGCCGGTAGTCTTATTGAAGACTGCGAAACTGGTGTTGTTCCATTGGACATACTGGGTCGCTCCAACATGACCGTTTACGTCCGGCGGATTGCTCGAAACCGCGAAGTTAGCCAGGCCGATACCGACGCCATCAAAGCTAACCCCGGTCGCCGTAGGAGCTGATTGCACAGGTCCTAATGTCTCCTGGCGCGCTGTATCGGCGCCGGCGCCCTCGAAGGGTGGCGCCACCAGCATCGGCTCTGGATGATCGTGACCCGGCGCCTTGGAAGGCGGAATGATCTTCTGTTCGCGCAAAGGCCGGCTCAGGACCGCGGCTACACCCTCGGTATTGCGCGGGGCCACGGTGGTGGCTATTTTTTGAGGGCGCGTTTGCGCTTCCATGGAACGGCCAGTTAGGCCGCTGATCGTGAGCACGGCGAGAATGAGCCCGGAAAGACAAAGCGCCAGTCCTAGGAGCGCGCGAGGGTTAAAGAAGGCGGATTGATTAGCTGCTTTTTTCTTCATTGTGCCAATGGGGTTTTGCGCTGGTGGTTGATTGGAAAAAAATTGATGCGCGAGTGCATACGTAACCTTGGCTCCTTATCGTGTCACGACTCACTACATTATATTTTTGTAACTAAGGTGAAAAAAGACGAGGACGGGCGACTACTCATGGCCGCACGCCCTAATCTCTGAAGATCCCGCATGTCCCGATAACGGGTAGATCCGTGCGACCTGGGCGAGTTTTGTGGGCTAAACAAGATTCTTGATGCGGTCGGCGGGCGCTTTTCGAGATCAAGGCGAAGCTAAGGGGAATAATGCTCGCGGCCCGTCCTCATGCTATCGTGACCAGAATAAGCCGATGACGTTGAGCATTCGATATTTTCTAATCCTCGCCCTGGCGGCGACCACCACGGCGTCCGGTCAGCACCAGCGGCGCCCCGACGTTATCTACATGGATCAGCCGACAGGCATCGAGCCGTCGGCCTATCTGGCCACCTGGCCGTCGCTCGCCCCTTATTTGGCGCGTCTCAAGGCCGGCCTCGCGAGGCCGGTAGAGGCGGAATTGCAGCAACGAGTGCCCGACGCCGACGCTTCCGACGGTGAATTGAATCTCCTCGCGCAATTGCAATGGCGCCATGGCGAGCTCGATGCAGCCGATGCCACCGTAGCTAAGGCGGTCGCTCTGAAACCCAGCCAGTCGCTCAACTACTTCCAGCTCGCCATGGTCGATTTCGCCCATCTCCGGCGCGCCTCCGGCATGCTCCAACGCTGGAAGTGGCAGCGACAAACCCGGGCCGCCTATGAGCGCACTTTCGAGCTGGATCCGCGCAACGTGTCGGCCCGTTATTACCTGGCCTACTCTTATATGAACACACCCCGGATGGCGGGCGGCGACCTGAGCAAAGCGCTTGAGCTAAGTAACGGCGGAATCGCGCTCGGGCAGAACGGCTTTTACGCGGTGCGCGCCGATGCCCACCGCTTACGCGGAGAATTGGACGCAGCTAACACGGATTACGACACGGCGATCAAACTGAAGGCAATCAAGCTCGGCGGTCTGCTCGATGCCGGCCAGGAAGAGTTAGGGCGTCAACAATTGCCCCGGGCCAAACGCTATTTTGATTGGGCGATCTATTGCCGTCCCAACGCGACCAAGGCTTACGAAGGCCTGGGCGACTACTACGCCGCGGTCAAGGACACACCTCACTCTCGGGAAGCTTACGAGACGGCGGTGCAAAAAGATTCCGCGAACGAAAGCGCTAAAGCCAAGCTGGCCCGGCTCGCCGCTCGTTAGTTAAGCGGCGCCGGCAAGTAACTTAACATCGCTACGCGTTAACCTCTGGCGGCGGTGATCGAGATGTCCGAGTAGGACATCTCGCGAACTTCGGATAGCTCGTAACCCCGGAAACAAATAACCATTAACGATGGACCGCCGCGCCCATGCAGTGCTTACAAGTCCGGTAGCCAGGGATCGGCGTGATAAACCACATGCGAACTTCCGGGGTCCATCTCGCGCCAGAGGTGAAAAGGTTCATGCACATGCCAGTAGGCCGATGCCATCAGGTCGCCGTTGCAGCGCGGACCACGAAGAGAGAGATCGACCTGCTCGATCGCGCGCATGAATTTCTCTCGTGAGAGAAACATCAGGCCGGAGTGTCGATTCGAAGCGACGCCTAGGACACGCCCATTATACTCACGGCGCAATTCCGTCCAACTGCCCATCGCCCTCAGATCCACGCAATAACTCTGGCCGCCGCCTGTTTCCATCCGGTTCGGATGAAAAATATCCGTTACTCCTGCTGCTTCCTCGAAAGCGATCGCGTTCTCGATCGTCGACGATGGTACATGAATGTCGTCCTCGAGATTCAAAAAGTAATCATAGTCGTGAACATGTCGCGCCATTGCTTCAATCGTCTCGAAGACCAACTCGCGCGGATCGGCCGGCGCGAAGATAAGATCGAGCGGCCGTAACGCCGCGTGCTTTCCCACCCCACAAATACGCAAATCCACCTCGTGGCCCAACTGGAGGATTTGATCGATCGTTTTGCGCACGATCGCTTCCCGCACGCTCGGAAGCTGCGTCGTGCTCTTGCCATGAAACGGAGTGCACCTGCCGAAGAAATGGTTGATATAACAAAGAATCCTTTTCCGCGCGCCAGGTCTCCCGACGCTTGATTCCTGCCTGCATCGCAGCTCACATAGCAGAAACCGCTAACGCAGGTCGAACTGATAGAACACCCGATCCGTCATCGTTGGCCTTAAGTTCTACGCGCCCTGACAGAGACGAGCCCGGATAAGCGCAGTTCGTGCATCGCGCGTCGCCTTTCAACGCGGGAAACCCACAACCCCAGAAAGCCTTTCCTGTCGGACCGCGCCGAAGCTTCATGGCCGTACGGCAACGCGG
>CAXSCV010000085.1:0-4349 GCA_964235895.1 uncultured Chthoniobacterales bacterium | reverse complement strand
AGAAAGCCTTTCCTGTCGGACCGCGCCGAAGCTTCATGGCCGTACGGCAACGCGGTGCTCAACCTCAAGTCGATCGAGCAATTGGATCGGTTTACCAGCCGCGAACTCCATTGCGTCGCGCGAGTAGGCACCGGTCGTAATGAAGATGCCCCCGGCCGCTCCTTCGCTCACAACTAAACCGTAGAAATCGCGCATCGATCCGACTGTCACCTTGTTACCGGCGCGCGGGTCTTGTAGGACTGGTCACGCGTCACGCAACTTAAGGCGTTTTTGCGCGCCAGGGAGTTTCCAATAGGACGTTATGTTGTCCCTGCCTAGAGTGCGGTAGTGGCGGCCTTCCTGAGGTTGGTAGGGGGTGAGATGGGTGCGTGCGACCTCGGTTAGGCCGAGGGCGCGGGCGGCGGTGGCGCGGGCCGCGGTTACGGGATCGGCGGAGTTGATCGGGACGCGGACGGTGATGCTGGCGAAGGGGATTTCGTCTCGGAGTTGAAGGTGTTCTTCGCCGGTTTCTTCGGGCGTTTCCGAGTCGATCTCGCCTTCGAATTCGCAGGTGAAGAGGTAACCTTGGCGGCGGATGATGCGGAATTCGCCGGGGTCAATGGTTTCGCCGCCGTCTCTTTGAGTTCCGATGAGGTTGCTTAAGGTGGCGGAGCAGGGATAGAAGCCGCCGACATCGTGATCGGTGGGATTATAAGTGGTTAGGTCTCGCCAATCGGTGAGGCTAAGCCAGAGTGGATTGATCATGAGATGGAGGTATTCCCAAGGCGCGGGCAGCGAAGCCGGCCCGGGGTCGGCCTCGTTCGGGACGTAGTGGGCGTGGAAGAGCCAGCGTTGTTGCCAGAAATCGCTGGTTTCACTCGGATCGAGGATAAGGTGAAAGCCGCTCTGGCCGCGGACGAGGTCGTAGGAGCGAGGGCCGATCTGGAGCATGGAAGTAAGTAAGCGGCGCCGACGGTTTGCGAGCGGTTACGTTTCGGTTGGGAGGGAGAATGCGACAATCGATGTCCAGCCGGGCCGTGGTTCGGATTTACCGTCGGGTAGTTTGCGGTAGCTGGTCCAAGTAATTTCCGGATTGCCTAACGGGAGGTCGAGTCCGATGGCTCGGCGAAGGTATTCGCGAGCGCGTGGGACTGGGTCTTCGCAGCGTTCGACCACGACGGAGCAGCGGTTAAAACGGGTTCGGGCCATGACGCGCAGATTAGGTGGGCCTTCGGAGAAGCGGGCGACTTCGGCTTCCGCTTCGGGTTGAAGCCGATAGTATTCTTCCCGGCGGATGACCCAGGCGTCGAGCTCCGCCGGGAAAATGAAGCCTTCGCGCTCGCCTAACCGGAGGATGAAATCGTGTCCATGCCACCATTGGTGTGCGCGGTGATCTGGAGGGGGTGCGGGCGGATGAGGGTCGGCGAACAGCGTGATTACTTCGGAAAGGTTGAGGCGTCCGTGATCGTTTGTTGTTTCGTGAAGGTTATGCCATGCGGCGTCGGCGCGGATTTCGCGGTTAGCCAGGTTATGCCAGTTCTCCTCGTGAAGGTTTAAATCTATCAGATCCGGAGAGATCCAGCGGCGGCGCGCTGGTTCTCCGTTTCTCTCTATTGCTTTCGGATAATGGCGGAGGGCCCAGCTCCAGGATTGGCGCGGACAGGCGGCGCCGGGCGCCCTGAGATGGAGGTGCAATTCGGCTTCGTGATCGGTCGAGGGCCAGACTTCGCCTTGCCATTGCACCCAGCTAATAATCTAGAACTCGTAGTAACCATTGAAGTGCAGGATAGCGAAGAGGTCGTCAGCTAGACCTAGTGGATCATCCTTTTTCGGTTCGCACCCATCATTGACATCGATGTGATCGGGCAAAGGGAGTCCGCCGATCAACTCCTGCGCGCGGCTAAGGGCATAAGTCTCCGTGTTACGTGCGTTGCGCGGGACACGGACCATGACGATGCCGAAGGGAATGTCTTCGACGAGGTAAAAGGTGGCGTGCGTTTTCCAAAACTCGGCATCGGCCTGGACCTTTTCTTCCTGAGCTTGCGCGGTGACCGCGACCGGCAGGCCGCGCAGGTCGCGTTGCGTCTCTCGTCCGTCGTAGAGTGCGGCCATTTCCACGGTAAACCAGCGGCCTTCGCGGGCGGCGACGCGCCAGACGACTTCGTAGAGTTTCGAGCTGCTCATTTTCTTCTTTGCCACACTTAGGATAGTAATGGGCTTCGATGCCGCCGGCGGGCGATTTGTATTCCATGATGTAGTCGTCGTCCGACATGTTCTCATCGGGCAAATCCCAATACTCCGCCTTCTCCAGACCGGTCCAAGAATCGGCCGGCGCGCGGAAGTGGTTGATGTCGACCCAAAGCGAAGGCCGCTCCCATTCGGGAACGCGACGCCAGGTGGCCCCTGCCGCCATGTAACGCAGCGAAATCCCCCACATCACGTCGGTGCGCTTGCGGGTGCTCACGCTGATATAGGCGTTAAAGACCGAGTGGCCGCCGTTTACGCGCAGCCAGGAAAGATCACGAAAGTAAAGCATGGGTAAGCGATGTCTAAGAGCGGGGAATTGGTGTGGCTTGCGTTCTAGCAGAGTAACCCGGTTACTAGTCCGGGCGCGGTCGGTTTTGGATCGGTTCTGGCAGGGCGTGCCAGTCTTCGGCGGGCTGGCCGTAGACGTATTCCGCTTCTTCCCGGTGATGGGAGCTCGCCCAAAAGATGTTTTCCTCCAGGGTGGCGACGAAGTTGATCTCGTCGAGGAAGTCGTCCTCGATTGTCTCTCCCGGGGGCGCTTCCATTAAATCGCTCTCGTCTTCATCGTCCTGGTCGCTCTCGGAATAGGTGTCCGAATCTTCTGGCGTCTCAGCCACGACGGTCTGCGAGGAGTGGGCGGATTCGGGCGATTTGTTGATGGGAAGAAATTCCTCTTCGTCGACCGGGAGATTCTGTTCCTGCCTGAGGCGAAGACGATGCTCGGCGGCAAGGCGCTCGTATTCTTCCTGCCGGCGGCGCTGGTAGTGTTCGTGTTCTTGGCGCCTTTCTTTGGGATCGAATTCGCTGGCGAGCCAATGGCCGGTGCGATTTTTCTGCTTCTCGGTGCGCTGGCGAATTTCCTCCATCTCTTCATCGAGCTCGGCGTGCGACTCGACCGAGATGAGGAAATTCCATGGGTAACGGCTGCTGGCGGAGAATTCGCGCAATTCCTGAATGACGGCGCGCAATTGTATTGAGTCCTCATATCGATGGAGCTTGATGTGCGCATGACCGACGCCGACGTGGTGACGGCAAACGTCCACTTCTGGACCGAGCACGCGTTCCAAGCGCGCTTTTAACTGCCCATGTGCCCAGCGAGACTCGGCGGCGGCGATGGCCAAATCTGCCCCGTAGGCTTCGTTGCGGGGATTGGGCTTCGGCAGGCGGTGAAATTTTTCGCTCAAGATTTTCATCTCTTCGTGTTGCGGGTGGTAAGTAATGAAGCGCAGCGGCTGGAGTGGGCGTGGTGTGTCGGCAAGGAAATCATTTTGATCGGGATCGAGCGCGGCGTTCAGCGCGGCTAGCTCGGTCGCGACAATGTCGCAGCGCTCGACCCGCACATCCCGCAAGGAGGAGCTATCGGTTAGTGGGCTGAGATCGAAAGGGGTCTCGCGCACGAGCAGCAAATCGCGGAGCTTCGGCAGGCGTGCGAGCGGAGCGAGGTCGGTGAAGAGCTCGCCCTGGAGTCGGAGGAAGGTGAGCTTCGGCAAGGCAGCCAGCGGTGTGAGATCGGAGAATGTGCCTTCCAGATCGAGGTTTTGCACTTCGAGCAAAGTCTCGACGCCTTCGAGACTGGCGATGCTTCCGACTTTGAGCCGCTTCGCTCGCGGCATCTGTGGCAAGGCGCGAAAACTCCGCGCCGGGGTACCGAAATGGAAGCTCGGATCAAGGCTAACGATTTCCGCCACGGGCAAGGCGGGGAGGGTTTCGAGCGTAATCAAGTTGGTGCGCAAGGAGACTTCGCGCAGGTTCGGTAGCGAGGTGAGCACGCGGTAATCGATCCACGGTTGGCGGAGCGAGAGATTTAACTTCTCGATCGGTAATCCAGCGAGGGCGCTGAGATCGCTGGTGGCGAATCCGCCGAGCAATCCCGGCTCGTCGATTTGGAGCTGCTTCAGATTTAACGATGCGGCGAGGGGCGAAAGATCACGCACCTCGGCTGCATGCAGATTGAGTTGTTCGAGATGGGGGAGGAAACGGAGGACGGCGAGATTGCGCACCGGGCGATCGTTGTCTCCCCAGGCGGACTCCAGTTTTGTGACTTCTGGCCAAACTTCGGGGGTGGCCGCCAGTTCTTCGAGATGAAGCGCGGGCCGCAGTGCGTGATTGAGGCGGCGGCGTTT
>CAXSCV010000084.1:0-12410 GCA_964235895.1 uncultured Chthoniobacterales bacterium | reverse complement strand
CGCGGCGAAACCATTCGCCAGCGCGGCAACGCGTTGCGCGAGAAGAAGCACGCGCTCGGCATGCTGGTCTCGCTCGAGGCGGGCAAAATCATCGCGGAAGGCGAAGGCGAGGTGCAGGAGATGATCGATATCTGCGACTTCGCCGTCGGCCAGTCGCGGATGCTTTACGGCCTGACGATACAATCCGAGCGGCCGAATCATCGCCTGATGGAGCAATGGCATCCGCTCGGTCTCATCGGAATTATTTCTGCGTTCAATTTTCCAGTGGCGGTTTGGTCTTGGAATGCGGCGCTCGCGGCGGTTTGTGGTGACGCGACGATTTGGAAGCCTTCGGAAAAAACTCCGCTAACCGCGATCGCGGTGATCAAAATTGCGGAACGCGTTTGTCGCGAGACCGGCGCGGATCCGGCGATTTTTTCGTTGGTTGTCGGAGATGGACCACGACTCGGCCAAAAGCTCGCGGCGGATAAACGCGTGCCGCTCGTCTCGGCCACCGGTTCGACCCGGATGGGATTTGAAGTCGGCAAAGCGGTGCACGCGCGGCTCGGCAAAAGCATTCTCGAACTCGGCGGCAACAACGCGCTCGTCGTCGGCCAAACCGCCGATCTCGAGATGGCGGCGCGCGCGATTTTCTTCGGTGCGGTTGGCACTGCGGGTCAACGTTGCACGTCGACGCGTCGCGTGATCGCGCATCAATCGATCGCGGACAAACTACGCGAGCAATTGCTCAGCGCCTACGGCTCGATGCGCATCGGAAATCCGCTCGATCGCGCAACGTTGGTCGGCCCGTTAATCGATCCGGGCTCGGTTGAAAACGTGCAGCAGTCAGTCGCGAAAGTGAAAGACGAAGGCGGCGAGATTTTGCACGGCGGTGAGAAATTAGAGAACGCGGGCGGCTGCTATATGCGCCCGTGTCTCGCGACCGCGCGGGCCGAGTTCGAGATCGTGAAACACGAAACGTTCGGGCCGCTTCTGTATGTGATGACCTACGGCGATTTCGATGAAGCGATCGCGATCCACAATGATGTCCCGCAAGGTTTGAGCTCGGCGATTTTCACCAACGACATGCGCGAGGCGGAGAAATTCCTCAGCGTAGTCGGCAGCGATTGCGGCATCGCGAATGTGAACGCCGGCACAAGCGGCGCGGAAATTGGCGGCGCCTTCGGCGGCGAAAAACAAACCGGCGGGGGCCGCGAAAGTGGGAGCGATTCGTGGAAGAGCTACATGCGCCGGCAGACGAACACGATCAACTTCTCGACCGAATTGCCACTGGCGCAGGGCATTCAATTTGGCAGCGACGAAGGCAGCGCGAACGCCTAAGGCGTCGGAAGTCAGGCTTTCCAGCCTGAGTCGGCCAACACGCATCTTTCCTGTCGCTACGCGAAGAAGCAGCAGGCTGAAAGCCCGCTGGACGAGGCCACGGCGCGGGACGAACTTCAGGTGTTATTGAGCATGCTTGCGCAAATTCAGGCACCCACGCGTGAGCATTGCGCGCGGGCCGGCTGGTTGCGAGGTCGTTATAAACTTTCGACTGCAGATGCGATCATCGCGGCGCAGGCGATGGCCGCGGAAGCGGAAATCGGTTCACAAAGATACGGAATTCGATGCGGTTGACGGGCTGCGACAACTGCGGTTGCCCAGCAAGCGACGTGGTCGTGGATGACATGAGGCGAACGCCGACCAGTGGCTCGGTTTCAGCGAGGTGCAATTGCATCAATGGCTCGAGGAGGCCAGCTTTGGCAAACTGGAAGTCAGGGTCGCGTTGCGGGAGAAGGAGAGTCCGCATTTTCAGACGAATTTTCGCGACGGGCTCGAAATAGGAGCGGGCACTTCAGCCTTGAGTTTCGCCCCTGGCGACGCGATCAAATCTGATGCAAAGACGAGCGGCGATCATCACGGCTCTCCGAACACCTGTCGGCCGACACGGGGGCGCATTGGCGTCGGTTCGCCCCGACGATCTTGCCGCCCACATCATCAAGGCCGTCGTGGCGCGATCCGGCATCGACCCCGCATTGATCGAGGATGTCTACTTCGGCGCTACCAACCAGGCTGGCGAGGACAACCGCAACGTCGCGCGCATGGCCGCGCTGCTGGCGGGCCTCCCCGCGTCCGTGCCGGGTTCGACGGTGAATCGCCTCTGTGCGTCGGGGTTGGAAGCCGTTAACCTCGCGGCGCGCATGATCGAGGCGAATCACGGCGATGTGTTCATCGCGGGCGGCGTCGAGTCGATGAGCCGTGCACCTTATGTGCTCAGCAAGGCGGAATCCGCGTTCGACCGGTCGCAGCAGATCTTCGACACTTCGATCGGCTGGCGCCTGGTCAATCCTCGCCTGGCGGCGTTGCATCACCCCTTCTCCATGGGCGAGACTGCGGAGAATGTCGCCCGCAAGCACAAGATCAGCCGGGCGGATCAGGATCAGTTCGCGCTGCAGAGCCAGCAACGGTGGTCGGCGGCGCACGGTCGCGGGCTCTTCGCCGAGGAGATCGTGCCCGTCGAGATTCCGCAGCGCAAGGGCGCTCCGACCCTCGTCAGCGTGGACGAGCACCCGAGGCCGGACACGACGCTGGAGAAACTCGCCAAGCTGAAACCCGCATTCTCCAAAGACGACCAAGGCACGGTGACCGCGGGCAATTCGTCGGGCATCAACGACGGCGCGGCGGCCTTGCTGATCGTTGAAGCCGGGCTGGCCAAATCGCTGGGTCTTCAGCCGATCGCCTTCATCGGTCCGAGCGCCGCGGCCGGCGTCGATCCCGCGTTCATGGGGCTCGGACCCGTGCCCGCGATTCGCAAGGCGCTTCTGCGCGCGAACCTGACGCTCGACCGCATCGACCTGTTCGAGTTGAACGAGGCGTTCGCCGCGCAGGCCCTCGCCTGCCAGCGCGAGCTGGGCATCGACAACGCAAAATTGAACGTCAACGGCGGCGCGATTGCGATCGGTCACCCGCTTGGATGCAGCGGCGCCCGCCTGGCCACGACGCTGATCCACGAGATGGCTCGCACCGGCGCCTCGCGCGGCATCGCGTCGCTCTGCGTCGGGGTAGGACAAGGCTTGGCGACGGTCTTCGAACGGGAGTGAGTTTGGAAGTGGGCCTGACTGTCAGATCGTTCGAGCGCCCGGCGCCTCTGCAACACATCCCACCCGTCAGATCGCTAGGCTGGCCGAGTTTTTCCCGGGTCGAGTCGACCCACTTCTTCTCGAGCGCACTCTTCGTTGGCCGGTTTGGAATGAGACGAGAATGAAGCCACCAGTGCAGTTACGCGAGGTCGAGGCGGACGACCTTCCCCTGTTCTTTGAACATCAGCGAGATCCCATCGCCGTTGCGCTGGTCGCATTCCGTTCGCGCGATCGGGCTGCGTTCGATCAGCACTGGGAGAAGCTCCTGGCCGACGATTCCTGTATGAAAAAGACGATCGTCGCCGACGGCCAGGTCGCCGGGAACATTGGGAGTTGGCTGTCGGAAGGAAAACGAGAGATCGGCAACTGGATCGACCGCGCCTTCTGGGGCCGCGGCATCGCGACCGAAGCCCTCTCCGCTTTCCTGCGCCTGGAACAAACGCGCCCGCTTCACGCCGGTGTGGCGACACACAACGCGGCCTCGACCCGCGTCCTGCAAAAATGCGGGTTCACCTTTCTTGGCGCCGAGGAAGCAGCTCCGAGTGACGCCGAAGCGTCGCACGTTTTCCTGCGGCTCGACGCTTAACGGTCCGGCTTCCTCTGTCTGCATGTCGAACCAAAGAATACGTCACGCGAATCAGTGCAACGGACTAAACTCTGAGCCCGCTAAATACTTGACAAATTAGAGCTGTGTCTCTATCGCCCTTGGGGTATCTGTTCCCGAGATGCCCGTCTCAGCAATTGATCTTTTCGCAGGAGCAGGAGGTTTCTCTCTCGGAGCGCAAAATGCCGGAGTCCGCGTTCTCGCGGCGGTGGAAAACAACGTTCACGCTCGGCGTACATACCGCCGTAACTTCATCAAAGAGCGCACCCACGCTCCACGTTTGTACGGCCGAGATATTCTGTCGCTGAGCGCCCCGCAAGTGCTTCGAGACTTGGGCATCGAACACGGTGAGTGCGACATGATCCTCGGAGGACCTCCATGCCAAGGGTTCTCGGCGCATCGTATCAACGGTGCTGGCGTGCGAGACCCCCGGAACAGGCTGCTCTGGCGGTACTTTTCGTTCGTCCGATGTATTCGTCCGAAGATGTTCCTCGTTGAAAACGTCCCCGGCATGCTGTGGCCGCGGCACGCCGAATACGTACGCCGCTTCTATAGATTGGCGGCGCGTGCTGGATACGCTGTGCAAGAGCCGGTAGTCCTAAATGCCAGAGACTACGGCGTCCCCCAGAACAGAAAGCGCGTCTTCATCGTCGGCACTCGATCGGATATCGCAACTACGATGACGTGGCCGCCTGAAGCAACACATTTTGACCCTGACTCTCGTGCAGTGTTGCTCGAAGAGAAGCCCGCATGGTTGCCAGCGCAAGTAGCCTTCAATCCACTGCCACATAAAGATGAAAACGCCGTGCACATGCAACACTGCGCCGCGCTTCTTGAAGCTTTTAGGAAGACGCCACTAAATGGCGGCAGCCGGCGTGAGTCAGGGAGAGTGCTGCCGTGCCATCGTGATCACGATGGGCATAAAGACGTTTACGGCCGGATTAATCCAACCACGCCAGCTCCAACTATGACTACAGCGTGTATCAATCCATCGAAAGGCAGATTTGTTCATCCAACACAGCACAACGGCATCACTCTCCGCCACGCGGCGAGGCTTCAGGGCTTTCCGGACACTTTCACGTTCGAGGGCGGTTTGATGGCGGGCGGAGTCCAAGTAGGCAACGCGGTTCCTATACAGCTGGCCGAGGCTGTCATCGCGCACTTGATTGATTCGCTATTTGCTAGACGTAAACTTCTGCTAGCTGCGTAAGAGCGGGTGCGTTCAAACCCGGTGAAAGTATCAAAGTCGTGAAGCGGATTACGTTTAAGACGCGCGCGCGAACAATTGACCACCTTGGGCGTGGGCAAATCGCCGATGCGCCGACTGCTGTAAGTGAGCTCTGGAAAAACGCATATGACGCGTACGCACGAAACGTTGAGCTTCACATCTTCGACGGCGCGCCAGAGGTCGCGGCGATTATGGACGACGGCTTCGGCATGGATCGAAGCGACTTCATCGATCGGTGGCTGGTTATAGGAACCGAATCAAAGATCGACGACAGAAAAGTAACGACTGCTGAACGGTTCGGCCTAGCAGCCAGGCAGCGCCAAGGCGAGAAAGGCATCGG
This sequence comes from uncultured Chthoniobacterales bacterium, assembly GCA_964235895.1. Classification (GTDB taxonomy): domain Bacteria; phylum Verrucomicrobiota; class Verrucomicrobiia; order Chthoniobacterales; family UBA10450; genus JACCTI01. The sequence continues at coordinate 7,122 of CAXSCV010000084.1, read as the reverse complement.
TCGCCTGTCCGCGGCATTTCTCGCCCCTGTTAACCTGATCGTTTCGAAGAAACAAGACAGTCGCTTTGCCGCAGCGTTAGTGGATTGGCGGCTCTTTGAGAACCCTTTTCTCTCGCTCGACGACATTGCTTTGGCGGTTGAAGAATTCGATACGCCAGTGGCACTCCTGAAGAAGCTACCAGCGATGGCTGCGACGCTGCGCGAAAACCTGCGAGGGGAAAATGGCCCAACAGAACGGGCCGAACGTCTTACTGAAGGGTGGCGGCGATTTGGTGACTACGAGAAGTCACAAGCGGCAGGTCCTAGTACTGAGCAGAGGATTTTGAAATCGGATTTAGCGAACGCGATCGACGAACGCCATCTCAACGAGTGGCCTGTCACACTTGGGCTGATGAACCACGGGACAGCCCTGTTCTTGATAGAAATACATCGCGAGTTGGCGGTGTGGGTAGATCCAGCGCGCGGCACGGACGACGAAGTAACACTCGTCAAGAACCGACTGCTTCAGACGTTGACCGGGTTTACAGACCCTTACGCTCCGAGCGGCCCAGTGTTGAATTACGAGGTGCTCACTGACTTGGACGGAGTTCCTCGTCGGATTCTTGGCGCTTTAGACGTTTTCGGCCTCGATGATCTTCGCAGTCTCGAACACGCGATTGAAGGGAGGTTTGCAGAGGATGGCACCTTTACCGGAAACCTGCGGGCGTTCGGTGTTGATCGCGGTCAATTTGAGTTTCGGCCTCAGCGACCGCCGCCGACAAAAGGTGCAGATCGGCTCGGGGCTTTCGATCTATGCATCGGCACGTTTGAACAGACGTTGGAGAATTCTACGCACGATGAGCAGACGCATGCCTCACTCGAGCAGAAGGCTGAGAAGTTTAGCGGACTGGGCGTTTACCGGGACGGATTGCGTGTCATGCCATACGGACGGCCGGATGCCGACTTCTTCCGCATCGAAGAGCGTAGGGGTAAACATGCTGGTCGGGAATTCTGGGCGCATCGACGTACGTTCGGTCGCGTAGCTTTCACACACCGAGACAATCCGAACCTCCGTGACAAGGCGGGTCGCGAAGGACTGATCGACAATCGGGCTCGGCGAGAGATGCAGCTGTTGGTGCAGGATTTTCTGATGGAGATCGCGCGCCGCTTTTTTGGTACGGACTCTGATCTGCGTCAAACTGATCTCCCAGAAATTCAAGCTAGAAACCGCGCGGCTAAGGAGGCTACCGAAAAGGCGCGCAGAGCTAAACGCCGGACCTTTCGGACATTTCTAAGGGAACACGCGAGCGGCCTACGGACGGCGGTCGAAAGAACTAAAACGATTGAGGTGCGACTTTCGGACGCTGAACAGCGGAAGGACCACACTGCCATTCGCATTATTAGCGACGAGTTGGACGAGCTCGACCGGACGAAAGAAAGCCTTCGCCCGCCGCCTTTACCGCCAAGGCTCGGTGAGAAGGAAGACGAATACCGGCGCTACCGGGACGAATACTCCGATCTCGTGGAACAGCTGACACGCCTCGCAACGAAACTGAACGCCGCGTCTGAAGCTTTTTCTTTGGAGTCGCCGAAAGACATAGCATCAGCGCGTTTGGCCCTGAACGATCAATTCCTCAACCGAGTTATCAACGGCTATATCGCGACGATCCGACGGGATCTCTCCCGCCTTGAGCAAAAGTGGCAAGCGCAGGCAGAAGCCGATGCGGAGCGATATCGCGGTCTGGCTGAGCCACTGATTGGCGACCTTGATAAGGGGGGGCGCCTGTCGACAGTTCTCGACGGTCTAGATTCCCGTCGTGCAGGAGTCCAAGAAGAGCTTTCCATCCTTTACGACCCGTTCTTGCGCACCCTCGATCAGCTTCTTCAGGACATCGACATCGACAGCGCATTTGCGGTGACCGAATACGAGCGGAGTGCCCTCGAGCAGAGGGTCGGTCATTTTCTCGCGCTCGCGCAGATCGGAATCAGCGTGGAGATCATCGGTCACGAGCTAGAAACGCTCGACGCGGAAGTGACACGTCATCTGCGGCAATTGCCTGAAAACGTCCAAAGCCTGAAGCCTTACAAGCTGGCCTTTGAATCACATCGAGCGCTTGTAGATAGACTTCGCTTTCTCGCTCCGATGAAAGTCGCTGGATATCGCGCCCGCGAAGTCATTAGCGGTAAGGACATCGCCAGCTACGTCGATGACTTTTTTGCAAGGCAGTTCGCGCAGAATCGGATCACGTTCACTGCAACTCCGGCTTTCCAACGCCTGCGTGTCACCGATCTCCCGTCGCGTATATATCCGGTCTTCATTAATCTGGTTAATAACTCGTTGTACTGGCTGACGTTTGCGGACAAACGCGAAATCAAAGTCGACTTCATCGACGGGAAAGTCGTCGTCGGCGACTCGGGCCCGGGCGTCGACCAGGATGATGTCGGACATCTTTTCGAGCTGTTCTACACACGCCGGTCGGAGGGGCGCGGCGTAGGCCTGTACTTGTCGAAGATGAATTTGGCGGTTGCTCATCATGCGATCCGATACGCCTCAGCTACCGATCCACATGTGTTGAAGGGGGCAAATTTCATAATTGAGTTCCGGGGTATTCAAGATGTTTGACGAAGCCGGGTATAACGAATGTGTCGTTCGAACCTTTCGTAAGAATGCGGTTCATACAGCGATGGTTATCGACGATCGGTTTCCCACGTATGCTGATCTAGCCAGGGGCGCGGCTGATACTTCGCGGTTTGATGTTGGAAAGGCGGAGCTTGTTTACCAAACGTTTAAAAACGAACGTATTCCATGCGACATCGAAAACGATGTCTCCCGACTCGGCGAAGATTTTGAGCACGTTCGGAAGAGCGACTTAGTCGTTCTCGACTACCACCTGCGTGGTTCTGACAGTGACTCGCGAGACGCGATAGATATCTTGCGAAAGCTCCAGCAGAGTCAGCATTTCAATCTTGTCGTACTGTATACGCGCGATGGCGCTTTGGATAATGTCTGGCTCCGTGTCGCCTCTTCACTTATCGGGGGATGGCATAAGCCTTCCGAACTGATGACGCCCGAAGCGTATGACGAATGGGAGGACTTAGCGAACTCTGAAGAATTCGAAGTCTCGAAGGGAGCGTTAGCGGCATACATTCTTGGAGACGACAATCGCGAGGAGCGAACGCGCCTTGCCAAAGTCTGGCATGACAACAAGCGCAACCCGAAAGCGACCAAGGACGCCATCAACGCAGCATTCCACTTCGCTGCACTCAAGTTGACTGTCGACGGGGACAAGAGCTCGGGAGAGCCGTTGAAGGTTGCGGGACGCTTTAACACCACTGGATCGCATTGGCTACAGTGCGGCAACGTCTTCGTTGCTTTCATGCAGAAGAAGCGCGACGAGGACGTCGACCGATCGAGTGTCGACCCCGAAGGTATAATGTCGTGCTTAGACGCGGCGCTCGTGGATTGGCGGCCGAACTTGTTGAAGGTCATCATATCTGAAATCCAGAACACGCTAGAACAGACTGGGCTTGCATACGCGGAGGACATCTTACGGAGTCCCGAGTTCCAGGCCGCATGGATCTATAACGTTCTCAAGGAAGCGACGCTACAGTAGGAAGGCGACGATCGTTTAAGTGGTGCGTTAGAGGAGTTATATCACCGACTTGTGCAGCGCATCGAACGCACATTGTCGCAGTCGCGACTCTCTGAGTTCGGGGTCGAAGTCTTCAAGAGAGCTGTCGACATTGTTGCTTGCGCGTCGATGCAGGAACCAGCGCTGATGTCACAGGCCGTAGGATTGACTCACTCAGATTACGACATCCCGCCGCACATCGTTGTACACGCGTTGAATAGTTACCTGTCTTCTGAGCCGTTCGAAGGGACGCACATCACAGCTGGAACCGTTTTCAAGGCGGCAGACGAGACGGGCTGGTGGGTCTGCGTCTCCCCTGTTTGTGATATGGTGCCGCGTCCATCCCGAGACGGACGAAGCTGGCAAAAAGAGCTGGAGCCGGTTCGGCCGGTGGTCGCTTTGCGCCTCTACGAGGAGGGAAATGCAGCTAAGGCCCTTGAGGAGGCGGAACGCGGCAGGATTTTGTTTATCTTCAACGGCGCTGCGCCTCTGTGCCTTCGTGCATTTCACGATGAGTCGCGGCAACCATGGACTGAGTCCCTATTCTTGTGCTCGCAGGGGTGGCAAGACGAGGGCGGGCAGAAGCGATTTACGTTTCAAGGGCAACGGGCCAAGCATAAAGATGGTATCGCGGAGGTGACGCTGTCCGACTTCGAAGCCGTCGCTCAGCTCCGAGAGTCATACACGGGCAGGCTCTTACAGCAGACAGGTGCTTACACGTCTCGAATTGGAGTCGACTACGTACCACTTACCGCGGAACGAGTACGTCGCGAACCTGCTCCGGCACCGAGCGTCGAGACTTTGGTTTCTACCCCGGAACAGCAATGATGCGCGCGCCCAGTGTCGGCAGTGAGACTGATTCAACTTTCCGACGCGGAGACTTATAGATGCTCACGGTGACAGAGATGCCGCTCACGATTGGCGTTTTCCCGCCATTTGATTGGCCGGAAGCCGCACAACTTGAGGAAGATTACGGATTGGGAGGTAATCGAGATTTCGAGTACTTAGGGTACCCAAAATGGAGAGATTGCCTCGAAATAATGGAAGCGGAAGAGGCTTTGGTCGAAGAACTGCGGATTGCGCCTGACGCGAGCCAAATCCTCGACGACGAGGAGCGCGAGATCGAGCTCGCAGAGCTGGGCTTTGACCCTGGCGTATCAGGCGTGGTCAATTGTCTAGCAGCTGCTGGTTGTATCCCGTTTTCGAGCTGCAACGGCGGCGCTTTCGGCGACGAGCATTATGAGTCCCACCCACTCGTATGCTTCTATTGCAGGGACGTTCATGCTCCGCTTCTGGTGCAGGCTGCGGAGCGGTCCAACGTTGGTTTAGAAGGGCTCGGCGGGTATTTGATGGCTTACACCGGTAACATTCTGGATTTTCTGCGCTTTGCTCGGGAGCTCTACGAGCTGCGCGATCGCTTCCCCGAACAACCCTCCCACGACGGGAACTCGTGAAAGATCGGTTGGCACGGAAGCCCGGTACCCAGCTCGCGCGGAAAGCAGGCGGACGGACGGACGTCTTCTCCGTGCGCAAGCGGTCCGAAATCATGGCCCGTGTTTTGGGCTCGGGAAACGTGGCGACGGAGCTACGCTTCGCGCAATTCATGCGCAAACATCGGTTAACTGGTTGGCGGCGAGGTCAACGGCTCTTCGGAAGTCCCGACTTCGTTTTCCGCAAACAGAGAGTCGTTGTCTTTGTCGATGGTTGCTTCTGGCATAACTGTCCACGTCATGGAAGCCAGCCTGTATCGAATCCGCTTTTCTGGCAGAAGAAGCTTGATCGCAATCGGACTCGTGACCGTACTGTCACGCGGACGCTGCGGCAGCGCGGATGGACCGTCCTCCGCGTCTGGCAGCACGAGCTGACACGTAACAACGAAGCCAAGCTACTTGCACGCGTCAGGCGTTGTCTAGCGGCCGCGGACGTTGCTTCTCCTCCCCGAATCGATCCGTCCCTCCGCACGCTCAGCCCATCGAAGCCAGCTTGGCAAAGCCGGACTTGAACGCCCCCACCAGCGTGTCGATCTCCGCTTCGGTCATCGGCGTGGAGAACACGCACGCACCCGTGTTGATGATGCTGCAACCTTCGTGGTGGAGATGTTCGAGCAACGCCTTGAGTCGGCGCGACTCGTCGGGCGTCGGGTAGGCATCGCGGTAATTTCGTGGCGGCGTCTGCTTCATGTGCACCAGGAACATCGAGCCCGCCCCGGTGACGCTCGCGGGCGCGCCCGTCGCGCGGATCGCGCCTTCGATGCCGTTCCTGGCCCGATCGGTCAGCGCGTTGAGGCGCGCCACCGCGGGTCGGTCGAACTTCAGCATCGCCGCCATGCCCGCGGTCATGCTGATCGGGTTGGCCGTGAAGGTGCCGGAGTGCGGGAACACGTAGCGGGGCGACTGCGGGTTGAGCACATCCATGACTTCGGCGCGGCCGGCGACGGCGCCTATGGGAAATCCACCGCCGATGATCTTGCCCAGCGCGGTCATGTCGGGCGTGACGCCGTAGCGCGCCTGCAAGCCGGCGTGCTCGGCTCTGAACGTGATGACTTCATCGAACACCAACAGCACCCCGTGGCGCGCGGACCACTCCCGCAGCGCGGTGACGAACTCGACATCCGCCGGACACAAGCCGACGCGGTGCGGCATCAGGTCGATCAAGACGCACGCGAGGTCCCTGGCGTGCTCGTCCAGGATCGCCAGGGTGCGCTCGGTGTCGTTGAACGGAAAGACCACGACGTCCTTGAGCGCGGACTCGGGTGTGCCGTGCACCAGCGGAACGCTGTTCGGATGGTCCCTTTCGCCCCAGGTCGCAGGCGTGGAACCCTGGCTCACTTCGGCGTAGTCGTAGACGCCGTGGTAGGCGCCCTCGGCCTTGGCGATCTTCGGCCGCCCGGTAAAGGCGCGGGCCGCCTTCAGCGCGACCATGATCGCCTCCGTGCCCGAGTTCATGAAGCGCATCTTCTCGAACGAGGCGTTGCGGGCGCACAAGTGCTCGGCATAGCGCACCTCGATCTCGGTTCCCATCATGAAGGCGGTGCCGCGGTTCATCTGCTCCGTCACCGCATGGACGATCTCGGGGCAGGCGTGGCCGTGGATCAGGGACGCCATGTTGTTGGAGAAATCGATGCGCGTGACGCCGTCGAGATCGGTCACGCGGCAGCCACTGCCGCGCTCGACGTAGGTCGGGTGTTTCCCCCGCAGGATCGCGTTGCGGCTGACGCCGCCGGGAAGGACTTTGAGGGCCCGCTCGTAGAGGGCGGCGCTGCGTGAGAGGTCGGTTTGCGTGGTCATGTCAGGCTAGTGTTCGTTGATTGCCAGTTTGGGTCGAATCGAAGACTCATCCGCGAACTCCAGCGGCTTCGTGTCGGCGTGGCGGTGGAACATCCGATAGAGCGCGGGCAAAACAAGCAACGTCAGGATGGTGGAGCTGATGATGCCGCCGATCACAACCGTTGCGAGTGGCCGTTGCACCTCGGCGCCGCGGCCATGGGCGAGCGCCATCGGGACGAAGCCGA
>CAXSCV010000083.1:0-12481 GCA_964235895.1 uncultured Chthoniobacterales bacterium | reverse complement strand
CCGCGCGTCAGGAACTCTGCACCCTGACCGAGCCCGGCGAGATCAACTCGCTCGCTTTCTCGCGCGATGGTCATGTCCTTGCCGTGGGCGGCAACGATGGCCTCGCCCACATTTGGTCCGTCGATAGTTTTCGAGTCGCTCGTTAGGCCGCGGCGCACAGGGCCAGTTTCCGCAGAGCAGCGGTCGCCTCTTTCCGATCGACGCCAATCGGCCTAACGAAACCAGACGCGCGCTCGAGCATTTCAATCCCGCGCCTCCGTAAGCGCGCGCAGCCGGTTTCGTTCGTGACGCGTTGACGTTTTCGCCTACAGTGCGCGCGCAATGCCGCGGAACAACGAGCTCCGAAAAATCCTGCTCATCGGCTCGGGCCCTATCGTGATTGGACAAGGGCCGGAGTTCGATTATTCCGGCGTTCAAGCGTGCAAAGCGCTTCGGGAAGAGGGCTACGAGATCGTGCTGGTGAACTCGAATCCGGCCACGATCATGACCGATCCGGAGTTCGCCGATCGCACCTACATCGAGCCGATCACGCCCGAAGTGGTCGAAGCAATTCTCGAACGCGAGAAGCCGGACGCGATTTTGCCGACGATGGGCGGACAGACCGCGCTGAACATCGCGATGGAATTGAATCGCAACGGAGCGCTCGTTAGGCACGGCGTGAAGTTGATCGGCGCGAACGCGCAGGCGATCGCGAAAGGCGAAGATCGTCAGCTTTTCAAGGAAGCGATGTTGCGCATTGGTCTTGATGTTCCGCGCTCCGGCATCGCGCGCGATCTTTCCGACGCCTCACGCATCGCCGATGAGATCGGCGCGTTTCCGCTGATCATTCGCCCAGCGTTTACCCTCGGCGGTTCAGGCGGCGGCATCGCTTACAATCGCCAGGAGCTCGATGAAATCGTCGCGCGCGGAATGCATTTGTCGCCCGTCGGCGAGGTGCTGATCGAGGAGTCGTTAGTCGGCTGGAAAGAATTTGAGATGGAGGTGATGCGCGACTGCGCGGACAACTGCGTGGTCGTTTGCTCGATCGAAAATGTCGATCCGATGGGCGTGCACACGGGCGACTCGATCACGGTCGCGCCCACGCAAACGCTTTCCGATCGCGAGTTTCAATTGATGCGCGATGCGTCGTTCGCGGTCATCCGCGAGATCGGCGTCGAGACCGGCGGCTCGAACATCCAGTTCGCGGTCAATCCGCAGAATGGTCGCATGGTGGTGATCGAGATGAATCCGCGCGTCTCGCGTTCGAGCGCGCTCGCCTCGAAAGCGACCGGTTTCCCGATTGCCAAAATCGCGGCCAAACTAGCGGTCGGCTACACGCTCGACGAAATACGCAACGACATCACGCGCGAAACGCCCGCGAGTTTTGAGCCGACGATTGATTACTGCGTGGTTAAGGTGCCGCGGTTCACTTTCGAAAAATTTCCGCAAGCCGACCCGACGTTGACCACGCAAATGAAAAGCGTCGGCGAAGCGATGGCCATCGGTCGGACCTTCAAGGAAGCGTTGCAAAAAGCGTTGCGCTCGCTCGAGATCAAACGCTTCGGTTTGTGTGGCGACGGCGCGGAAAAACGCGTCGATGCCGAAACGCTGCGCCGCAAACTGACGGTGCCAAATGCCGAGCGCATTTTCCATTTGGCGCAAGCCTTTGAAGATGGCCTAACGATCGATGAAGTCTTCGAGCTAACAAAAATCGATCGTTGGTTCTTGCAGAACATCCGACAAGTTGTGGTGGAGACAAAGGCGCTGACGGCGCCGAATCACCCCGCGCCATCTTTGCGGAACACAGGTTTTCAACCTGTGCGGCCGGCGGGCTTTCAGCCTGCCGAATCTCCTCCCCACGCCCTAGATTCACCGGGCAAAATGCCCGGTGGCCGCACAGGCAAAATGCCTGTGTTCCGCAGCTTCGACGAGCATGGCGAAATCAGGCAGACCCGTCGAAATCTTCCTCATTGGGAACAGGAAGGAGCGACCTACTTCATCACTTTTCGGTTGGCCGATTCTGTTCCCGCTGAGGTCTTGAAGCGGTGGAAAGAAGAATTCGATTCGTGGATGAAATTCCATCCGCAACCGTGGGATGCGCAGACCGCGCACGAGTATCAACGGCGATTTTTCGAGGAACGAGAGGAGTGGCTCGATCGGGGACATGGCGAATGTCTGCTGCAGAATTCCGCGGCGACGAAGATGGTGGCCGACGCGTTGCGTCACTTCGCGGGCGAACGCTATTGGTTGGATGCTTTTGTCGTGATGCCGAATCACGTGCATGCGCTCGTGCAACCGCTTCCTGGCAACGCGCTCTCCGACATTTTGCATTCTTTGAAAGGCTTTACCGGTCAGCAACTCAATCGGCTGTTCGATCGCCGGGGGCCGGTTTGGATGGAGGAAAGTTTCGATCGAATCGTGCGCGATTGGTACGCGCTCGAGAAGTATCGCGATTACATCAGCCGGAATCCTGAAATGGCGAAATTGCCGGCGGAAAAATATTTCCTCTCCGCGTGCGAAGTTTTGCGGAACACAGGTTTTCAACCTGTGCGGCCGGCGAGCTTTCAGCCTGCCGAGGGGAACTTAGCTGAGGCCGATTCACCGGGCAGAATGCCCGGTGGCCACACAGGCAAAATGCCTGTGTTACGCTCCGCACTGCGACGGTTGAAGAAGCTCGGGTTTTCCGATCGGCAACTCGCGATCGCTTGGGAATGTACGGAGGGCGAAGTGCGCGCTTTGCGAAAGTCGTTAGGCGTAATCCCCACCTACCGCCTCGTCGATACTTGCGCGGCGGAATTCGAAGCCTTCACGCCGTATTACTATTCCACTTACGGCGACGAAAACGAGATGCGCCGGAGTGATCGTCGCAAAATCATGATCCTTGGCGGCGGCCCTAATCGCGTCGGCCAGGGGATTGAGTTCGATTACTGCTGCGTGCACGCGGCTTTCGCGCTGCGCGAGATGGGATTCGAAACCATCATGGTGAACTCGAATCCAGAAACGGTTTCGACCGATTACGACACGAGCGACAAACTTTACTTCGAGCCGCTGACGCTTGAGGACGTGCTCAACATTTACGATCAGGAGCAGCCGGAAGGCGTGATCGTGCAGTTCGGTGGGCAGACGCCGTTGAATCTCGCAGCCGGTTTGCGCGCGGCCGGCGTGCCCATTTTAGGAACGCAACCGGAGAGCATCGAACAGGCGGAAGATCGCAAACTCTTCGCCGCCATGCTCGACAAACTTGGGCTGCGGCAAACTCCGAGCGGCTCGGCCATGAACGCCGACGAAGCGGTCACGATCGCGGAACGGATCGGTTATCCAGTACTCGTTAGGCCGTCGTTCGTTCTCGGCGGCCGCGGGATGGAGCTGGCTTACAGCCCGGAGGATTTGCGCCGCTATGTCGAGGCTGCGATGGAATGGAACACAGGTTTTCAACCTGTGCGGCCGGCGGGTTTTCAACCTGCCGAATCAGACTCGCCCGCGCCAGATTCACCGGGCAAAATGCCGGTGTTCCATCCCATTCTCATCGATCGCTTTTTGGAAGATGCGATCGAGGTCGATGTCGATTGCATCGCTGATGGCGAGACGGCGGTCATCGGCGCGATCATGGAACACATCGAGCAGGCCGGTATTCACAGCGGCGACAGCGCCTGCACCATTCCGACCTTTTCGCTTTCGGAGAAAGTGCTGCGCGAGATCAGTGCCGCGACCAAAGCGATGGCGCGCGAGCTGAAAGTGCGCGGTTTGATGAATGTGCAATTCGCGGTCAAAGACGACGACGTTTACGTCCTGGAAGTGAATCCGCGCGCCTCGCGCACGGTGCCGTTTGTGAGCAAGGCAATCGGCGTTCCGCTGGCGAAGCTGGCCGCGAAAGTCATGGCCGGCGAAAGTTTGGACTCGTTAGGCTTCACTGGCGAAATCATTCCAAAACATTTCTCGGTCAAGGAAGCGGTCTTTCCGTTTTTGCGTTATCAGGGTTCCGACATCGCGCTCGGCCCCGAGATGAAATCGACCGGCGAAGTCATGGGCATCGACGTCGATCTCGGCCTCGCTTTTGCGAAATCGCAAATGGCCGCGCAACCGCCGCTGCCCTCGACCGGAAACGTTTTCATCAGCGTGAAAGACGACGACAAGGAGCGCATCATTCCCTTGGCGCGCGAGTTCGTGGATTTGAAATTCGGCATCATCGCGACCAGCGGAACGGCGGCGACGCTCGCGACCGCGGGCATTCCGGTGACGAAAGTTTTCAAATTGCGCGAAGGCCGCCCGAACGTGCTCGACCGCGTGAAAAACGGCGACATCAACTTCATCATCAACACGCCGAGTGGAAAGATTCCGCGCGAAGATGAAGTGACCATGCGCAACGCTTCGCTCGCAAAAAAAATTCCGATCATGACCACGATCCGCGCCGCGCAGGCGAGCGCGCACGGAATTCGTTCGCTGCAACGCGGCGGGCTGACGGTGAAAAGCTTGCAGGAATATCACGAGTAGTAGCACGCGCGACATTGTCTCGTGACACCGCGGATGGTTCGTGTCACTGGTTGGCAAATGAAATCCACCTTGCTCGGTTGTCTCGCCGGAGTCGCGTTGCTCGCGTCGAACGCGTTCAGCCAGACTGCAACATCCACACCTGCCATGAGCCCCACCGAATCATCTAAATCCTCGCAAAAAGAAGTCGCCGTCATTAAAACCAGCGATGGCGAAATGGTCGCCGAATTCTGGTCCGACGTCGCGCCGAACACGGTCGAGAATTTCAAGAAGCTGGCGAAGTCCGGCTTCTATGACGGCACCGCGTTTCACCGCATCGTGAAAGGTTTCATGATTCAGGGTGGCGATCCGTTAACGAAAGATCCGTCGAAGGAGAGCCGCTGGGGCACGGGCGATCCGGGTTATAAAATCAAAGCGGAATTCAACGACAAGATTCACGACAAAGGTGTTCTCTCGATGGCGCGTTCGCAGGATCCGGATTCGGCGGGCAGCCAATTTTTCATTTGTCTCGGCCGCGCGCCGCACCTCGATCGTCAATACACCGCCTTCGGTAAAGTGATCAAGGGCCTAGATGTGCTGACGAAAATCGGCGACACCGAAGTGGTCATGAGCGGGAGCGGCGAGAAGAGCAAGCCGACCAAACGTGTGTCGGTCGAGAGCATCAAAATCGAACCGGCCGATTCGGTAAAGTAAGACCGATTGAGAAACGGCTCTGTGTCGGCCGAAAAAACGAAAGTCGCGCTCGTCCAGATGCGCTGCGGGCCTGAGCCGGCGGCGAATCTGGAGAATGCGATCGCGTTTATCCGCGAAGCGGCCGGGCGCGGCGCGGAGATTGTTTGTCTGCCGGAGTTGTTTCGCTCGCAGTATTTTTGCCAATCCGAAGACCACGCGAACTTTGCACTCGCGGAGGCAATTCCCGGCCCGACGACTGACTCGTTAGGCAAAATTGCCGCGGAATTGCAGGTGGTGATCGTCGCCTCGCTTTTCGAAAAACGCGCGGCTGGCGTTTATCACAACACCGCCGCGATCATCGATGCTGACGGGAAGTTGATGGGCAAATATCGCAAGATGCACATCCCGGACGACCCGGCGTTTTACGAAAAATTTTATTTCACGCCAGGCGATCTCGGCTTCAAAGCCTGGCCGACGCAACGCGGCAACATCGGCGTCTGCGTTTGCTGGGATCAATGGTATCCCGAAGCCGCGCGACTAACCGCGCTCCGCGGTGCACAGCTTTTGTTTTATCCGACGGCGATCGGCTGGCATCCGGGCGAGAAGGAAAAATACGGCGCGGCGCAACACTCAAGTTGGGAAACGATGCAGCGCAGTCATGCGATCGCGAATGGTTGCTACGTCGCGGCGGTCAATCGTGTCGGTTTCGAAAATACTGCCGGGGGCGCGGGGATCGAGTTTTGGGGACAAAGTTTTATCTGCGCGCCGAGCGGCGAGATTCTCGCCAAAGGAAGCGTCGACCAGGAAGAAATTGTGCTCACGAAAATCGAATGGGCGCGTGTCGACGAACATCGGACCCATTGGCCGTTTCTGCGCGATCGCCGCATCGACGCCTACGGAGGGATCGAGCAGCGAATGATCGACTGAAATTCGCCTAACGAGTGGTTCGGCTTAAACGCTTTCGCGTTGCGGCATGAACATGGTCAGGCATTTGCAGGCGCCGCCCGCTTTGAGGAATTCCGTCATCGGCAGCGGATGACATTGATAGCCGCGCTCCTGCAGTTGCGCGACCAGTTTGGGCGCGCCTTCCGGCAGGACGATGTCGTGATCGAGCACGACCGCGTTGCAACAAAAGACGCCCGCTTCCTCTTCCGAGACGTCGATTAAATTCGGCAGCCGATCGCGAATCGCGCGCTGTCCGTATTCATCGAAAGCCGCGGGAAACCACATCGCGCCGCCATCGGTCAACGGACAAAAACAAGTGTCGATGTGATAAAACCGCGGGTCGACCAGCTCGACCGAAATGACGAGACAGCCTAACAAGTCCGCGATCGCGCGATGCGAATTAATGTCGGTGCGAAATTTGTAGCCGCAGAAAAGCGCATCGCCGCCGAAGAGCGCGTCGCCTTCGCCTTCGAAATACAAATTCTTCGGCAACCAGATCACTTCGTAGCCGTGTTTCTCCATGTATTTCGCGAAGAAGGGCGCTTCGCCGGCGCGCTCCTCGTGCCGGAAATTACTCGGGATAAATTTGCGACCGACGGTCAGGCCGGCGTTCGCGGTGAAGACCATGTCGGGCAATTTCGGTTGCGGTGTGACCAACTCAACGCGCGTCTGGAATTGCGAAAGCTTCGCGTGCAGCCCGCGCCATTGCGCCTGCACCAGCGGCGTGTCGGCGCCGCGCGCGCGGCTCATCCAGGGGTTGATCTCGTACTCGATGGCGTAGTGGTCCGGCGGACAAAGAAGCAGGTCGCGCATAAATTAATCGGCGCTTTTTCCTTCGCCGGCCGCGATGTCTTCCAGGAGCTCGCGCAGAAATGGCTCCACGTCCGTAACCAGACCGATCGATTGATAAAGTTGCTGGCCGGTCACTTTCGAAACCGCGGACGGATCGATGTCGACCATGACGATCTTCACTTCGGCCGAGAGCAAATTCGCGACCGCGATCGAATGCAACATCGTGCCGAGCATGAGGACGAGCGCGACGTCGCGCAGTTTTTCACGCATGATTTTTTGCGCTTCGATCGCGTCCGTGGTCACGCCAGGAATGGGTCCATCATCGCGAATGGAACCGGAGAGAATGATGTCGACGCCGTGTTTTACGCAGGCGTGCATGATGCCGTGCGTGAGAATTTTCTTCTCCACCGCTCCGGCGATTCCGCCCGCCCCGCGCAGGGTATTGATCGCGCGCATGTGATTTTCATGTCCGTGATCGACGAACGCGCTTTGCTCCAGACTAACGCCGAGCGAGGTGCCGAAGAGCACATTCTCGACATCGTAAACTGCGAGCCCATTGCCGGTGAAAAGCGCTTGGACAAAACCGCGCGCAATCAATTGCTCGAGATGCGGCGCCGCACCGGTGTGGACAATCGCGGGACCGCCGACCACGACAATTTTTCCGCCCGCTTCACGAATGCGTCGCAGCTCCGCGGCCAGTTCGCGCACGATCGCCCCTTTCGGGCGCTCGGCCGAAACATTGCTGTTCATGAATTGAAAAATATCCGCGCGCGAAGTGGAACGTTGTCGCGGAACAACGCGCACGCCCTGATGGCCGACCACGATCTGATCGCCCTTCCGCACATCGTAAAATCGAACCGCCCGCGCCGTGTTGGAAGCGCGATCCACCATCACGCCGCTGTCCATCATCGCGTATTTCACTTCCGCTTCGTCCTTGCCGATGCGCACAAAAGTTTGCTGATTCGTCGTCACGAAAAAGTCCGCTGGGAACACGCCATCGGCCGGCGCGGGCGCGAGTTGCGCTTCCTTTTTTTGCAGTGCTTCCGCGCCGTGCAAACGCAAACGCAGGAGCAAATCATCCAGTTCTTCGCTCGTCGGCGCGGAGACTTCCACGCGCGCATAACTTTGATCCGCGCGATTTTGGCCAATCTTGATCTCGTCGATTTTAAACTCGCCGCCGCTGGTCAGAATCGCGTCCAACACCTTCGGCAGGATGAGCGAATCGATAATGTGACCGCGCAGCTCGACAGTTTCGGAAAACATTCGCGCACAGTAGCGCAAGCCTCCTGAAGCCGCCAAGCCACAAGGCCGCCGCGTCCTCCGCATTCGTTTCTGATCATGAAGGAGTCGTTAGTCATGGATGAAATGGAAAAGCCGGAAGCGCATGGATCGCCGGGCCAAAAGGCGCGCGCGTCTCTCGGCGAAAAATTAAATCGGCCGTCGAAACCGCCGCCAACTTTGCCGGACAAGGCGATGGAAAAAAACGATCCGCCCGCGCGACGAACGACCGACGAAGTGCATGATCTCTGAAGATTTGGCGGCGCTGGAAGCGAAAATTTCCGCGACCTTAGCGCTGCGGCCAGAATGTTTCGTTACGCAGCCGCGCGAATTGCGGATCGTGCAGAGGATGACCGCGAATGAATTACAGGACTTCGCGCAGGAGAACGGCTGGCGCGTGATTCGCCGCGTTGGCGGCCGGCAATTTCAATTTTACAACGACACGTACGCGCGGATGCACGCGCGCGAATAACTCGTTAGGCCGACTCGGTCGCGCTGGTAAAAAAAGCGGTGAGCGGACTGGTCGCGCTGGCGATCGAGCGACGTTCCGCCAATCCGATCTCATAGGCCTCGCGGCCGGCTTCGACCGCTTTTCGAAAAGCCTGCGCCATCCGCGTCGGATCGGAAGCGATCGCGATCGCCGTGTTCACGAGCACGGCGTCCGCGCCCATCTCGAGCGCTTCCGCCGCCTGGCTGGGCGCGCCTAAACCAGCGTCGACCACCACCGGCACGGTCGCCTGTTCGATAATGATTTCGATCTGCGCGCGCGTTTCGATTCCGCGATTACTCCCGATGGGCGAACCGAGCGGCATGACCGTGGCCGTGCCGACATCCTGCAAACGTTTTGCGAGCACGGGATCGGCATTGATGTAGGGCAGAACGACGAAGCCTTCCTTCACCAAAATTTCCGCCGCGGCCAGTGTCTCGACGCCGTCGGGCAAGAGGTAGCGCGGGTCGGGATGGATCTCGAGTTTGACCCAATTCGGCAAGCCCGCGGTGACCGCGAGCCGCGCGAGGCGCACCGCTTCGGCGGCGTTGCGCGCGCCGCTGGTGTTCGGCAAGAGCAGGAAGCGTTTGGGATCGATGAAATCAAGAATGTTCGCGAACGGATCGCCTTTGCCGGAGAGATCGGCGCGGCGCAACGCCACGGTCACGAGCTCGGTGCCACTCGCTTCCAGCGCGTCGCGCATCGACTCGTTAGACGCAAACTTGCCGGTGCCGACAAGCAGCCGCGAAGCGAATTCGCGATCGGCGATTTTGAGTTTGGCTGGCTTGTCCGACATGGGCGGAACCTAACACAATTCGCAAGCGCTCGAAGTCTCTGAATCCGGGGAGCGCACGCTTCTAGCGTGCTGGTCGAGGCATTTTGCCGAGACGAACTTTTCGTTGTGCAGGCGTTGGGTCGGAATCACGCGATGAGAAAGTTCGCCGCCGCAAAATGCGGACGGCCAACATACCAGAGGTGTGCGCTCCCCGGATCTATCAGCTTTCGTCGGCGTTTTTTCTTGTACAGCGATCGTTTGCGGCGAAACCTATTTGCGGTGTCACACTTTGATCTTCGTCACGGCGACTGCCTCGCGGGCATGGCGCAACTCGACTCGGAAACGATCGATCTTGTCGTGACTTCCCCGCCGTACAATCTCGGGATTGCTTACAGCAAATATTCCGACCGCGGGAATCGCCGCAGCTATCTGGATTGGTGCAAAACCTGGGCGGCGGAGGTGCAGCGTCTGCTCAAACCGGGTGGCTCATTCTTTCTCAATATCGGCGCCTCGCCTTCGAATCCGATGTTGCCGCACGAGATCGCGATTGAACTCCGCGATCTTTTTGTTCTGCAAAATTCTATTCACTGGATCAAGTCGATCACGATCGCAGACCGCGCCGGCGCAGAGGGTTCGCATGGCCATTTCAAGCCGATCAATTCAAAGCGGTTTCTGAATGACGCGCACGAATACGTGTTTCATCTGACGAAAACCGGGCGAGTAGAAATAGACCGGCTCGCGATCGGCGTGCCGTATCAGGACAAGAGCAACATTGCGCGCTGGTCGCACACCGGCGGGGGCGATGCGCGCTGCCGCGGCAACACGTGGTTCGTGCCGTACGAGACGATCCAGAGCCGCGCGCGCGAGCGTCCGCATCCGGCGACGTTTCCGGTTCAGCTCGCCGAATGGTGCATCAAGCTCCACGGCGTGAAACGCGTGCGAACAATGCTCGATCCGTTTCTGGGAATCGGAAATTCGGCGATCGCGGCGGCGCGTTGTGGTGTGCCGAGATTCATCGGTTTTGAGATCGACGAAACTTACCTGGCGGAAGCGAACCGCAGATGCGCGGAAGTAATTAAGACTCGTTAGGCCGCGGCGTTGGCAGGGCGAGCGCAATGGCCAGCCACGCGAGCGGCATCACTTGCAGGAGCAGTCGCGAAAACGAAGCCTGAAAATGCAATGTGTAATCCGGCCAGGTACTGAAAAGATAAGTGGTCGCGTAAATGGAAATCGGCATCGCGACCGAGACTGCGAGAACGAGCAGGCGGCGATCGCGCAGACGAAATGCGAGACAGACGAAAGCCAAAACGACGGCCGGCCAAAACAAACTCCAGCGCGTCGTCTCGCTCATTTCCGACAAAGTCATTTCCGCGATCTGGGCCAGCCGCGGCAGATGTTCGCGCAGCGTTTGGAAATTCATCGGCAGAAATTCGCGCGCTTCGGTTGTTTGCATGGCGTGCAGGAAAATCTTCCACGCAGCCATGAGCGCGAGACCAGGGAGCAACCAAAAAAACGAGCGGCGCGGGGTCGATTTTCGCCAGAGAAGAAACGCTCCGCAGGCCGCCGCGATCAACCAAAGGATTGCGCCTTCTCGTTTCGCCCAAGGCAAAAGTGCGAGACTGGCGGCGTAGATGCGGAAGGTGGCGGTCTGGCCGTTGATGGCGAAGACGAGCAGGTAGGCGATCGCTGCAAAATAAAAAACGCTCAGCGGAACATCGACGTAGCCGCCGGTGGCGTTGCCGGGCGAGTTGCTCAGGAACGGCACGAAAAACAAAAGCGCGGCCGCCGCGAGGCCCGGCCATCTATTACTCGTTAGGCGCCGAACCGTCGTCGCAAAGAGAATGACCAGCGCCACGTAATAAAGGGGGAAGATAAGCTTGATCCAAAACTGCTCCGCCTGGCCCATCCAGAGATAGAGCCACAACTCGGTCATGGGGATTAACAACGGATAGGATGGATGAGTGAAGGCGCGCGTTTCGCTGCTGTAATAGGCGGCCGGAATGACGCCGTCGTTCATGAAGGCGTAACGCGCTTTCACTTCCCAGTTGAGCAATCCATCCCAGCCGAGCCCATGTCCGGCCGCGGCATAAAGCATCACGCAAATTTCCAGCGCGATCGTTCCGGCGAGAAACCATTGCATCGTGGTGCGCGGTCGCGGCAGGAAGATTTGCGCGCGTTCGGTGCGAACGGAACGCCAGCCGGCGATGGCCAGCGCGAGCGCCGCGATGGTCACGCAGGATTGCAATGCCGGCCCGGAAAGGATGAGGCCGCCGGTCCAGAGCAAGAGCGAAACCACACCGCCGCCGAACAACCAGGCGAGCGCGGCGCACTCCAGAAAATTAATGCGCGCGCTCCCGCGCAGAAGCAGAAGCGTGACTCCGAAACCGGCCGCCCAAAGCGTGAATAAACCCGCGAGCAAACCAGGAATAATCACGGCGCTGATGTCTTCGGCGAGAGCGGAACCATCACGATGCTCGAGCCAATTTGCAGACGCGGGCCCAGTTCCGGCGGCGGCGGAAGTTTGCAAAAGAAAATCGCGCCTAACGAGTCGCGATCAAGCGATTGCAAACGCGCGCGCGCATTCGCGCGGGTGACCGCGATCGATTGCACTTCGCGCGGCCAGGCAAAATAGCTCAAGACATACTCGAGGAAGATGGCGTCATCGTTTCCCTCCGGCAAAATCACCGCCACCGGGCGGCTCGTCGGCAAGGCAGCAAAGACGCGCAAAAGTCGCTCTGAGCCGTCGGAAATTTTCAGGAGCGAAAGCAGATAACTGTTCGTCGTATGATACGGCAGAGCCGGGCCGAAATGCGATTCGCGCACAGCTTCCCAAACGCGCGGCGCGCCCAGAAAAAGAAAGCCGGCCCCGAGCGCGCTCCAGATCGCGACGGACCAAAACGGCACGCGCGCGGATGTCCCGCGCGATGCAGCGGGCGCGAGCGGAGTGCGAGTTGCCAGCGTGTTTAACGGCGCGGCATCACTAAGGGAAGACGGCATCGGGGGGGCATCTCCCCTGAGCAATTCGCGCACCCGCGCGCCGGCGCGATATAACTAAAAGAGTGCGT
>CAXSCV010000082.1:0-12943 GCA_964235895.1 uncultured Chthoniobacterales bacterium | reverse complement strand
CGAACTGCCCGGTCGCCAGGGCGTCGTCCGCCAGTTCACCCGCGGAGGTCTGCCGGCCGCGCACCGTGTGGTGCAACGCCTCCCGACCCTGCCCGGTGTAACCGCCCGGCTCGGTGTGGCTGCCCGCGCTCATCATGGTGACGCCGAGCGGCACGAGCGCGTCGCGCAAATCCGCGCGCTCGCGCGTGCTCAGGACGATGCCGAGTTGCGGAAACGAAACGCGCAACGCGCAGATTAACTGCGCGAGCTCGCGATCATTCATGGTGAAGCGCGGTTCAAATCCGCCGGCCGCTGGACGCAGGCGCGGCAGGCTCACGCTGATTTGCGCCTGCCAGCAGCGTTTCAGCAAATATTCCACATGCGCGGCGAGCGCGAGCGCTTCGCCGCGCCAGGGCGCGAGACCAAAAAGCGCGCCGATACCGATGCGGCGAAATCCCGCTTCATAACCGCGCACTGGACAATCGAGCCGCCAGTTGAAATCGCGTTTTGGTCCCGAGGTGTGCATCTCGGCATAGGTCGGGCGGTCGTAGGTTTCCTGATAAACAACCAGCGCCTCGGCTCCTGCCCTAACGAGTGGTTGGTAGTCCTCGATTTCCATCGGACCGACTTCAATCGCGATCGAAGAAAAATCGGGCGCCAACGCGCGCACGCAATCGACCAGGTAATTTCCGCTGACGAACTTCGGATGCTCGCCCGCGACTAACAAAATCTGCCGAAAACCTTCCGCCGCGAGATGCCGCGCCTCCGCGATCACCTGGGCTTGATCAAGGGTGACGCGCAGGATCGGATTGTCGCGCGAGAATCCGCAGTAGCGGCAATTGTTAATGCACTCGTTAGACAAATAGAGCGGCGCGAAGAGGCGGATGGTCCGGCCGAAATTTTGCAAGGTGAGCGCGCGCGATTCCTGCGCGATCGCCTCAAACTCGCGGTCGTTGACCGGCGAGATCAGACGCTCGAAACGCTGCAAGAGTGGCGACTTTTCCAGCGCTAAGTGATCGAGGATGGCGGCGAAGGACATCGAGTGAATTTCGCGCCAGCGATGTCATTGGCAAATCAACCGCCGCCAAAAACAAAAACGCCGGGAACACATGGCGTGTTCCCGGCGCTGTGAAGTTTCGAGATTGCTTAGAAAGCGAAGTTCAAGCCGGTCCGGACCTGGAGGAAGTCGTTATGACTGCCATCCAGGTAGTTGTAGCTGACGTCGTTCGTCCAACCGAAATGCGGGGTGATGCGCACCTCGAATCCCACACCAGCCTGTCCGATAAAGCGACTGTCATCATCGTTGTTGGTAAACACGCCGTTGCTGAAACGATTGTTATCCGTGTTCCAGGTTCCGCCCGCGCCGACCCAGGTGTAAGGAGCGAAACGCGTGCAAGGAATTGGATACCGGAAAGTAAATGTAGCGAGCGCGCCGCCGGCGATGTCGTTATCGGTACTGAAGAAATTATCGCCATCGAGACCGAGGCCGAAGGCTTGGACGCCGATACCGAAGTAACGACGGAAGAAATATTTCACGTCGACCGCCGCGCCCCAGGCATCCTCATCTCCGAAATCACCGCGATCAGTGAACGGCGCATACACGCCTGAGATGCCGACGTTCCATTCGCTGTCCGCAAACCATTGCGGGCAAGGCGCGGGCATCTGCTTGGAATCTTTGTTCGAATAAGTTTCGGTGCCGGCAAAAGCGGCTGCGACCAAGGTGCCTAGAAGGCACAAGGTTAAGGTCAATTTTTTCATTAAGTTGTTCTCCGGTTAGTTAAGTGCGGCTGACTGCATCGATAAGCGAGTCAGCACTGATTTGAGAGGCAGTTACCCGCGATTCTCTTCCGCGAGGAACGAAAATGGCACAAACGCCACCCCTTTCCAGCGGTTCTTGAAGAAAGATGACCGCGCAATCGCTCGCGCGGTTACAAGATTTTCGTGACAGTTCTATGGTTTTAACTCCGCGCCGCTATTTGCATCGGTCACCATGAATTTCTCCTGGTGCAACGCCGCGTCACCGCGAAAGAGGAGCCGACCGGCATAACGCCGTTCCAGTTCCACGAGCAGATCTTCATCCTCCTCTTTCAAGCGCTTCAACACGTCGGGATTCAGAATGACCCGGATGTCGTGCACGCTGTCCTGATATTTGCGCATGACGGTGTTGAGCACGCGATGCAGTTCCACGCTGGTGGTCATGGACGTTTTCACCACGCCGCGACCCTGGCAATACGGACAATTTTCGTAGATGGAATCGCTCAAACTTTCCTGGGCGCGCTGCCGGGTCATCTCCATCAACCCGAGCGCGGAAAGCGGCAGAACATGCGTCTTCGCCTTATCGCGCTTTAGCCGCTCTCTCATCAAACTGTAAACCGCTTGCTGATCTTTCCGGCTCTTCATGTCGATGAAATCGCCAATGATCAGACCGCCGATGTTGCGCAAACGCAGTTGGCGCGCGATCTCATCCGCCGCCTCCAGATTCGTTTGCAGAATTGTTTTCTCAACGTCACGGCCGCCTTTGTTCCGGCCGGTGTTCACGTCGACCGCGACCAGCGCTTCAGTTTCATCGATCACGATGTAGCCGCCGCATTTCAACCAAACCTGGCGATGAAACGCGTCGTCGATTTGTTTCTGCACGCCGAAGGTTTCGAAGATCGGCGCGGTCCCATCGTAAAACTGAATGCGGTTGCGCGCGCGCCGCGAAATCTGGCCGACCATCTCGTTCATGCGATCGATCGCCGCGCGGTCGTCGCAGATGACTTCGTCGATTTCGTCCGTCAAAAAATCGCGCACGGTTCGGTCCACCAAATCCGGTTCCTCGAAAACACGGCAAGGTGCGCGGTCTTCTTTGATCGCTTGTTCGATGCGCAACCACTGCTCGAGCAGGAACGCCAGATCGCGCACGAAATAACGCGCGCGCTGACCTTCGCCAACCGTGCGAATGATGATGCCGACGCCTTCGGGAATTTCGAGTTCGCGCAAAATCTTTCGCAACCGATCGCGCTCTTTCGGATCTTCGATCTTGCGCGAGATGCCGCTGCGATCGCTGTACGGCATGAAGACGAGATAGCGCCCGGCGAAACTAAGATTGGTCGTAACGCGCGGACCTTTCGTGCCGATCGGACCCTTCGTGACCTGCACGATGACTTCGGAGCCGACCGGATAAATATTCGGAATGTCCTTGGCCGTAACGCGCTTCTTCGAGGAGCGGCGGCTGTTCGTATCGGGCCGATCGATTTCTTCAATGCCGCTATCGAGCGCGGCTGGGATCGCATCCCAGAAATGGAGGAAGGCGTTTTTCTCGAAGCCGATGTCGACGAACATCGCCTTCAAACCCATCTCGATGTTCTTAACCTTACCCTTGTAAACGCTCCCGACGATGTTGCGCGAAGTATTGCGCTCGACGCTATATTCTTCCAGCCGGCCGTCTTCCAGAAGCGCCACGCGGCGCTCTAGTTTCTCTACGCTGATGACGAGCTTGTTGCCCGTCTTGCGTCGGGCCAGGCCCAAAATTTGTTTCACTTTGTCCATCATAAATCAAAAGGGGTTGTCCGATCGCGAAGGAGCGCGGCGTCCAGGCTTTCATGCGTGATCAGGGATTGGTTTTGCGCGGAGGCAACGGTCGGCGCGCTGGTGGCGGAACCGGTTGAGGCGCCGGCCGGGCGCCGAAAAGTCGTTGGAAGAAATTTGGTTTTTGGGCCGGAGGCGGCGCTTGTTGCTGTTGTTGCTGCACCGGTTGCGCGCGGACGACGCGTTGCGCGCGTGGAACAATTTTGCCGCGCGCATCGGCTTCGGGTTCGACATCCGGCTCGGCGGCAGAGGCGGACATTTGCACATTCGCATCGCTCGCATCGAGATTTTCCTCGTCGTTGGAAGGCACGTTTGAGCCGTCCGGGAAATTGACCGCTTCAATCTGCTGGAAAGGATTGGCCTTCTGCGCGGGCTGGAGAAAGGCGAGTTGCTGATCGTATTTCCCATCCTCCATCGCGAGCGCGCGCTCCAGGATACGATTCGCGATCGGCGCGGCGACCGATCCACCGTGGCCGGCGCTGCCCTGAACCATCACTACGATGGTGTAACGCGGATGATCATAGGGCGCGAAGCAACTGAACCAGGCGACGTTATCTTTCTTTCCGTTCAACATCGCCTGCGCCGTGCCGGTCTTGCCCGCGACCTGCACCCCGGGAACGCGCGCTTTGCCGCCGGTCCCGCCTTCTTCGTTGACCACTTTCCACAAACCGCGTCGTGCCATTTCGATTTGCTCCGGTTTGAAATCGTTCCGTAAATCGCCGCGCACTTTCGGTTCCTGCGAAACGACCGGCTGGCCGTTTTCATTCAAAAGCGATTTACCATTTGCGTCGACCACGTCCTTAACCAGGCGGGCGTAATACGAGACGCCGCCATTCGCGACCGTCGAATAAACCATCGCGAGCTGCAGTGGACTAACGAGGTCGTATCCCTGCCCGATGGAGACGTTCGCGGTGTAAGCAGATGTCCATTTCTCGCGCGGATAATTGATTCGCATCCATTCCGGTCCCGGCAGAACACCCGGCTGTTCGCCGGTAACTTCGATGCCGGAAGCGCGGCCCAGCCCAAGCGCCTCACCGGTTTCATCGATCGCCTTGATGCCGGCAGCGTTGCCGAATTGGTAGAAGAACGAATTGCACGAAACCTTGATCGCATCCGTCAGGCCGATGACGCCGTGGCTGCCGCCTTTCTCGCCGATCCAGCATTTGAAAAAGTGATCGCCGTAGCTGACGCCGCCGCCGCAATTAAAATGCGCGTTCGCCAAACCTTTACGCAACCCGGCCAGCGAAGTGACGAGCTTGAAGGTCGAGCCCGGCGGGAAAGCACTGACCGCGCGATTGATCAGCGGGTTCGCTTCGTTCTTGCGCAGCGCGTCCCAATCTTTCGCTTTGATGCTCGGGATGAAAGTGTTCGGATCGAACGACGGAACTGAGGCCATCGCCAGGATGTTTCCGTTATTAGGATCGACCACCACGGCCGCGCCGCGACCGACCGAGCGCAGCGCTTCCTCGGTGATCATCTGAATCCTGGCGTCGAGCGTGAGAACAACATTGCCACCGGCTTGCGGCGGATCTTCGCGCAACACGCCATCGATCGTGCCCTTGGCGTTGCGACGCATGTAACGCACGCCGGGTTTGCCGCGCAGATATTCATCCATCGTTTTCTCAATGTTCGATTTTCCGTCCACGTCGCCCTGATAAAAGGTGTACTTCTTGGCCTCTTCTTTGTTCGTGTCGTCCGGCGCGCCGACGTAGCCTAACAAGTGCGCGGCGAGCGCGCCGTAGACATAGGAACGGACCGGGCGGATCGCGATATCGACTCCCGGCAATCCGACATCGTGTTCGGAAAATTTCGCCATCGTCGAGAAGTCGATGTCTTTAATGTAAGAGAACGGCACCTCGGTGTTCGTCCGATAATGCTTCTGCAATTTGTTCGCGTTGTAATCGCGCGCCAGATTTAAGTCATCCAAACGCGGCACCACGCCATCGTTCACGATCTTCACAATGTCGGCCTCCTTCATGTCTTTCGGCATGCCGTTGATCGTGGCGCGATATTCCGTGACCGGCGGTTGGCCAACGCGTTGCCGATAACCCTTCACCATCTCGGGCAAATAAAAGTCGACCTCGTAGCTGGCGCGATTTTGCACCAACGGCACGCCGTTGCGGTCGCGAATTTCCCCGCGGATCGACGGGATGCGCACGGTCACTTCCGAGCTGCCGCGAATCTTCGCGGTCCATTCCGCGCCGCGCGCCACCTGCACCCACCAGAGACGCAAACCGAGAGCGCTCATCCCGAGCAACATTATAAGCGCGACAACTTGAATGCGCAGACGCGGGCTGATACGGCGGCGATTCATCTAGTAACGTGCCCGCTCCGGCAAAAATGGATTCCCGGTCGCGCTGCCGATCGTGTGCAGCAGCCAAAACATCAGCGGCGCCATGATCATCGCGATCACGCCCGGCCCGCCGATTTGCCACCAAGCTTCCGGCGTAAAGAGAATGGAACCGCGCCGGAAAGTGATCATGAAATATTGAGCGAGCAAAATCAGCGACGTGCAAACGCCACTCATAATGCAGTGGATCTCCCAACGGCCGCGAATGAACAACGGCCTGAGACCATGCATGATCGAAGCGAGCACGGCGTAGACGAGTATTGACCATCCGAGGGAAATTTCAACTCGCGGCCCGATCACCTGCATGGTCAGCGCGTCCAACAACAGTCCCGCAAAAAAAGAAAGCGCCAGCATGAGTGGAAACGGCAAGGCCATCGCGCCGTAGAAAACGATCAGCGGCACAATATAAATGTGCGCGTTGTACATCCACTCCAGCGGCGGAATGAAA
The DNA here is from genome assembly GCA_964235895.1 of uncultured Chthoniobacterales bacterium. Taxonomy (GTDB): domain Bacteria; phylum Verrucomicrobiota; class Verrucomicrobiia; order Chthoniobacterales; family UBA10450; genus JACCTI01. The sequence goes on along the minus strand of CAXSCV010000082.1, from coordinate 6,596 downwards.
AGCTCGACGATCTGCGCCACGAAAACGAGTGCCAGGAGGATGGTGAAAAAAATCATTCGCCGGATGTGTCGTTAGGCGTTTGTCGCGTCATGCGAATCCGGCCCGAGGGCGGGCCGGCTCCAATGCACTCGATCGCGGGAATCATGTTCGGACGACCTGGAGCCGGCCCGCCCTCGGGCCGCGCATCGGCGAGAAAAATAATCGTGCGTGATCATTTCTTTCCCGTGACCACGAAGACGTCTTCGAGTTTCGAAAGATCGACCGCGGGAATCAAACGCGCCTGTCCATCCAACTCGCGCGCCTTGTAATCCTTGACCGCGCCGATCAACAAACCCGAGGGGAAAACTCCACCGACACCCGACGTATAAGTTTTCTGACCCGGCTGCAGATTGGCTTGTTTCGAAAGAAAATTCAGATCGAGAAATGGCGTGAGCGCGCCGGCCACGCGCTCGCCCGAGACGATTCCCTGCTCGCGCGTTCCCTCGATGGTCGCGGCCACGCGGCAATTTTCGTCCGAGACTAACAAGACAATCGCGATCGAATCGCTCACCGTCGTCGTCTTGCCGACCAAACCTTCCTCGGTCACCACCGGCATGTCGCCGTCGATCCCGTCCTGTCTCCCGCGATTGATCGTGACCGTGCGCCACCAGGTCGAAGCATCACGCGTGATGATTTCCGCAGGCACCAGTTTGAAGACGGAACGCTCGCGATAATTCAAGGCCAACCGCAGTCGATTGACCTCGTGCTCGACGTCGCGCAGAGCTTGGTTTGTTGCTTTGAGCGCGCGATTCTCCACCCGCAGTTCCGCGTTGTCGTGTTCAAGTTCGTCGAGCGATTTCAATCCCGTGCGCACCGAAGTGATCTGTTTTTCCAAGCCCGATCCCGTGCTCAAAAACGGCGAGATGAGTTGATAAAATCCGGCCTGCAACTTGCGTGTGCTCTCCGGTCCGAAGCTCAGAAAGTAGCCGAGGATCGCGGCGAAAATAAGCAGCGCGGCAATGCTCGAGCGATTCATTTGAATTGCGGAAAGCGGAAACCGGAAACCGGAAAAAAGTAAACCGAAATCACCGGCTCATCCGTCTTTCCGCAATCCGGTTTCCGCTTTCCGGTCTTGGCTCAGCGCCACGAGCGATCGCTCGATGCCACTTGTCGTAAAAATTTAAGTTCATTGAGACACTTGCCGGTTCCTTCAGCGACGGCGCTCAGCGGATCTTCCGCGACATGGACAGGCAGGCCAGTCTCTTCGCTCAAAAGTTTATCGAAGCCGCGCAACAACGCGCCGCCGCCCGCGAGCACCAACCCGCGATCGACCAAATCCGCCGACAACTCCGGCGGACAACGTTCCAAAGTGATGCGCACGGAATCGACAATGGTCGAGATCGGTTCGAGCAATGCTTCGCGCACTTCCTGCGAAGTGATCTGCAAAGTCTTCGGCAAACCCGCGACCAGATCGCGCCCTTTCACTTCCACGCTCGTTTCCTTTTCGCTCGGATACGCGGAACCGATTTTGATTTTAATTTCCTCCGCCGTCCGCTCGCCGATCATCAAATTGTAGGCGCGCTTCATGTATTGCACGATCGCTTCATCGAGCTCGTCGCCGGCCACGCGCACGCTCCGGCTAAAGACAATTCCCGACAACGAAATGAGCGCCACCTCCGTCGTCCCGCCGCCGATATCGATGATCATGTTGCCGGCCGGATCCTGCACCGGAAGCCCGACACCGATCGCCGCCGCCATTGGTTCTTCGATTAAATAAACTTCACGCGCGCCGGCATGCGTGGCCGATTCGCGGACCGCGCGTTTCTCCACTTCGGTAATGCCCGACGGCACCGCGATGACTACGCGCGGATGCGGCTTCATTCCAAATCGGCGGTTGTGCACCTTGTCGATGAAATGGCGCAGCATCGCCTCCGTCACCTCGAAGTCCGCGATCACACCGTCCTTCAAGGGCCGGACCGCGACAATATTAGAAGGCGTGCGGCCAAGCATCCGCTTCGCTTCGTCGCCAACCGCGAGCACTTTGTTCGTGCCCGCCTGCACCGCCACGACCGATGGTTCGCGCAGGACGATGCCCTGGTCTTTTACGTAGACGAGCGTGTTCGCCGTCCCGAGGTCGATCCCGATGTCGCTGGATAACCAGCCGAAGAGTCCGTTCAACATGAATAAGCCTTTAGATTGGTCGCTGTCGTGCGTTCCAACCCGTCGGAGCGCGCCCCTCGACCTTCGACTTTAGCAGCTTTCATGCACTGCTCGCGGGCGACGACCGGCTGAAACGCGTAGTATCTAGAAACAGACGCTGGCATCGTCAAGGGGAAGATCGGCCATGCAACGCGCGCATCGCTTTCTTGAACACAAAACGCATTCGATGTTCGACCTTCGCGCACGAATGTCCGATGGTCGCCCTCGTTTTGTGAACGATAAAATTCTCATCGCGCCTTCCCTCCTCGCCGCTGACTTCGCGCATCTCGCCGAAGAAATTCGCGCCATCGAAAAGGCCGGCGCCGACTGGCTCCATCTCGACATTATGGACGGCCATTTCGTCGATAATATTTCCTTCGGACCCGCGCTCGTGAAAACAGCGCGCGGCCTAACGAGTCTTCCGTTCGATGTCCATTTAATGATCGAACATCCGGATCATTATCTCCCGCGCTTCCTCGAAGCCGGCGCCAATTCCATCACCGTGCATGTCGAACCGGAAGCGAAACACGACGTCGCCGCGACCTTGCGTGCCATTCGCGACGCCGGTTGTCGCGCCGGTTTATCCTTGAATCCCGCGACGCCTTTCGCCGCGGTTGAGCCGCATCTCGCGCAGATCGATTTGCTGCTGGTCATGACCGTCCATCCTGGCTTCGGCGGCCAGGCTTTCCGTCCCGAGATGATGGAAAAAGTTCGCGCCGCGCGCGCTTGGAAAAAGTCTAACGAGTCCTCATTCGATCTCGAAGTGGACGGCGGGATAAATCACGAAACCGCCGCGCTCTGCGTAGAGAACGGCGCGCACGTTCTCGTCGCCGGGACATCGATTTTCCGCGAAAAAAATTACGCCAACGCCATCACCGGCTTGCGCAATTCCAGTACTCGTTAGGCCAAAACCGCCGGCGCTTCCATCGAAGTGGCCGGGCCGCTGACCAGAGAAGTTTCGCTCATCACTTCGTCGGTTTGCGTAACGCGCACGACTTCTTCAACCGTGGTCATGCCTTGCGCGACCCGCCGCCAACCGTCCTGTCGCAAGGTGATCATGCCGTCCTGGATGGCCCGCTGCTTCAACTCGGAGCCGGTCGCTTTTTGAATAATCAGGCGACGCAGGCCTTCGGTGACCACGCAGATTTCATAGATGGCCATGCGCCCGCGATAACCGGTTTGCCGGCAACTCTCGCAACCCGCGCCGCGGAAATATTTGAACTCCGGATCCACGATCGCGTCGATCTGCTGCAGGTAAGCGAGCGGGTAACCGGTCGGGATTTTGCAGTCGGGGCAGATGGTGCGGACCAATCGTTGCGCGAGAAAAGCGCGCACGGTCGAGGCGAGCAAAAATTGTTCGACGCCCATATCGAGCAGACGCGTGATGCCGCCGACCGCGTCGTTCGTATGCAGGGTGCTGAAGACAAGGTGACCGGTCATGGCCGCGCGAATCGCGATCTCGGCCGTTTCGAAATCGCGGATTTCTCCGACCATGATGACGTTCGGATCCTGCCGCAAAATGTGCCGCAACCCCTTCGCGAAGGTGAGATCGATCTCCGGTTTGACATCGATCTGCGAGACGCCGGGCAAGCGATATTCCACCGGTTCTTCGATGGTAATGATGCGGCGCTGCACGGAGTTGATGCTGCTCAGAAAACAATAGAGCGAAGTGGATTTGCCGGAACCGGTCGGTCCGGTGACAAGCACGATTCCGTTCGGCTGCGCCAGCAAGGCTTCAACCGTCCGCGCGTGATCCGCACTCAAGTCGAGCCGCTCGAATCCGAACTGCTCGTTTTGTTGATCGCGACTGAGCAAACGCAAGCTGATCGATTCGCCGTTGACCGTCGGAATGGTGGAAACGCGGACGTCGATGTTCGTCCCTTTCGCCTGCAAATTAATGCGGCCGTCCTGCGGTAAACGCCGCTCCGCGATGTCCATGTGCGCCATCACTTTCAGGCGCGAGATGATGGCCGATTGCAGCAAACGCAACTGCGGTGGCACCGCCACTTCGTGCAGAATTCCATCGATCCGATAGCGAATACGCAGGTCGTTCTCCAGCGGCTCGACGTGGATGTCGGTCGCGCGTTCCACGATCGCTTCGCGGATGATTTGGTTGACGAATTTGACGACGGACGCTTCCGGATCGTCCGCGTTTAAATCGGTGCTGGCCTCGACATCCTGATCAGCTTCGAAGGAACGGTTTGTCTTGAGAATTTCATCGAAGGTTTCCGCGCCGACGCCATAAAGCGTTTTCATCGCGCGCAAGATTTGGCCGCGCGGCGCGAGCACCCATTCGACCGGCTTCTTCAAGAGTTGCCCGGCCAACTGGCGGCCGACGGAATTGAAAAGATCGTAAGTCGCGAGCACGACCGCGTTCTCTTTCACTTCCACCGGCAGGATGTGATGTTGAAAAACGAAACGGCTCGGCAAGAGCGAGAGCGTCTGGCGATCGATGCTCCTGGCTTCGATCGTCATCATCGGCACATGGAAAAAATTGCCAATCGCGCCGAGGAAGCGGTTCTCGTCCACTTTGCCGGAATCGAGCACCTGCGAAGTCCACGAGCCGCCGTTTAAATTCGACGACAACGCGATCGCTTCTTCACGCGACGGCACGCCAGCCGCGATCAAAAGTTCGATGAGCGAATTACCGACCGCGGAGTTCACTTGTAATCCGCTTCCGGCAGGTCAGGCATCGGCAGCTTCTTGCCGTTCGCATCTTTCGGGCAATCCGGGCAATCATCCTCTCCGATCTCCGCGCCGAAATGCGTTTTCGTCTCGCTCTTGGTCCGGTAACGCCGGAGATCACGTGTCGTTAGGCTAACCTCTGGTCGCATCAGGATAATGAGTTCCTGTCGGCTCTTGATTCGCGACGTGTCGCGAAAAAGAGAACCTAATAAGGGAATTTTACTGAGCACTGGAATGCCATTTTTGCTCGATCGATCATTATCCAGGATGAGGCCGCCGAGAACGATGGTGGAGCAATTTGGCGCCGAAACTGTTGTCTTAATGTAGCGAGTCGCGATCGTCGGAATCGAGTTACCATCCACCTGTGTGGAATCACCCGTAAGGCTGTCCAGCTTTTGCAGGATATCGAGAGAAACTTCTTTCTCCGAATTAATCAGCGGCACCACTTCTAGCTGCAGTGCGACCTTCTTGAACTGGATGTTGGATTGTTGAGCAAGGCCAGTAGTTGTGCTGCTCACGCCCGTGGAAATGGTGCTGACCGGGACGGGAATTTCCTGACCGCTGGCGATAATCGCCTTCTTGTTGTTACTCGTGAAAACCGTGGGCCGAGAGATCGTCTTAAAGCGCCCGGTCGAATCGAGCAGATGAACTATAGCCGAGAGCGTTCCACCAAGTGCCAGATAGGCATTTGTCTGACTCGTAAGAGCGCTGGTGGCGGTGTTAACCAGCGAAGTAAAGTTTAACAAGTTAGCCGGATCCACAATTCCATCCCCGGTCGCAGTTGGAGGTCCCGCCGCGCCGGTATTGCGCGACGTCAATACTCCGCTGGGATTGTGTCCCTTCAGGCGCGTGAAGTAATCAACACCAAACTCTTCGTTGTTATTCAGGGTCAATTCCCCGATGACAGTACTCAAGGCCACCTGCGGTGCCTTCACGTCCATTTCATCTAGGACCTTCATCACCTTCACCACCACTTCACGATTGCCCAGGATGATGATGGTATTGGCGCGCTGGTCTGCGATGATTTTGGCGTTGCCAATCGTCACCGCCTTAGGCGTGGTGTCGACTGCTTGAGTGGAAAGTTCTTCCGAAAAAGTTTGTCCGCCCGTGCTGCCGCCGGTGCCGTTACTGCCGAAGTCGCTCGCCGTCGAAGCGCTCGTGCTCTGGTTCTGTCGGTTTTGATTTTGGCCAAGGTTGTTGGGATTTGCGCCGCCGTTTGTATTTGTCCCGCCGGCGCCACCGCCTTGCCCGTTACCGCCCGGTTCTGTGAGCGCTTGCACTAAGACCGGCAAGACGTCCGAGGCCGAGATGTAGCGCAGAGGTCGCGTAACCGGCTTGGCGAAATCCACATTCGCATCGAACTCCGCGATCAACTTGCGGACGAACGGCATGTTCACGGGACGCGTGATGACATGAATGCGATTGGTCCGCACATCAGCGGCGATCTTGATTTTTCCGACAACGATCGAGTCTTCGGAAAGCGCGGTCAGGCCGCTGATATCGCCTTCGAATGCGACCGGTTGCTGCGCCGGCGGCGGCACGCCCGGGCGGACATTGCGCACTCCGGCATTCGGAGCGGGCGCGCCGTTCGCGGTTGTGCCTTTTTCGAAAACGTCCTTCAGCATTTCGACGACCTTGGTGACATCGGCTCGCTCGAGCTTGATGAATTCGCTGACCACTTCGGCCGGCGGGATGTCGACTTGATTGATGATATTAACCAGCCCGCGAATAAC
>CAXSCV010000081.1:0-13501 GCA_964235895.1 uncultured Chthoniobacterales bacterium | reverse complement strand
AAAAATGGGCGGCGATGGGCACGCGTTCAATCATGGCGAATCTCAAAACCGCGCGCGACCGGAGCAGTCGTTAGGGCAACGGCCGTCTGATTCCTAATATGCGCGCGCAGCTCGCTTCGTGTGATCGCTTCCAGAAAATCCGCCAGCTCCGCGGTCTCCCCGTTGACCTGCAACTCGACGCGACCGTCGGGCAAATTCTTCACCCAGCCAGTAACGTCGAAGCCCTTGGCGATTTGTTTGACGGAATAGCGAAAGCCGACGCCTTGCACATTTCCTTCGAAAAAAACTTGCGTCGCGGCCATGGGGAATCGTCGGCTAACGAGTAGTCGTTAACAAACTGGCGGAGCGCGTCGACTATTGCGGAGATGGTTCCGCGGCGGCCGGCGGCAAATCGGGAGCAGGCAACGTTTCGGGAGGTGGAACCGCTGCGGGACCGCTCGAGCGAAGATCGAAATTTTCGCGCGTGGAGGAGGTGGAAGAGGAAGTGCTGGCTTGAACGGGCGGATTTAAGGCGGCGATCAGCGTCGCCGAGGCGGGCTGGATATCTTCGCTGGCCACATAACCTTCCTGCGAAGTAGCGACGAGATGCACTTTGCAATATCCGAACGACGGGCGAATCAGCGTCATCAACGTGTTCTTGGCGAGCGATTCGTCCGGACCATTCCCCTGCTGCGGTCCGTAACGGAAAAAGGCGGTCTTCTCGGCAGTCACCGCGAAAACCTTGCCACTGCTCGCGGTCTTCACGGAGTTCTTGCTGCTCGCGCAGGCCGTGCCGAAAACGGCCAGAACGGTCGCCGCAAGAAACAGGACCCCGGTCTGCGCCGCTCGCCAAAATTGAGCCACACGCGCTTTCATTTTTTATTTGTAAGAGTAAACGAGGCAAAAGGTGTTCGCTTCGCTTCCTTCCGGTTTGATCCCGACAAAATACTGCCCGCTCACGACCGGCGAAAAACCAGCGGCCGCTTTCTGATCGTCGTGATAGCTCTCGGCAGAGACGGGCTTTCCGTTTTCGTCGTAAACTTCCACGGAAAATTTCTTCGCTGTTTCGTCCGCGCCGACGGAAAACCAATATTGATTGCCGGCGTAAAGATTGACTGCGAGAAGAGCTTGTTCGCCCTTTTTGATTTCGCCGGTCCAGTGACCGTCGCGGATCTTGAAGCCGTCGTTCGAAAAAGCGCCGGCAAGATCGAGCGCCACTTTGCGGGCATCGACTTGTGCATCAGTGTCGGCAGCTTGGAGGGCGAGGCCGCTGGCGATGAGAAAAATGAGGCTGAGGCGTGCAATCATTTCGCGTCGGATTTGTTTTGAATTTCGTCCATTAACTTGGTCACGGCCGCATTCAATTTGCGCACATCTTCAGCAGAGGGAGTGCCACCGTTGGGAAAGGTTACGAGCTTTTGGATGTCGGAAAGCTGCGCGCTGACCGACTTCACAAGCGGCTCGTTTTGGAGTTCCGGCGAAATCTCTTTCACCTTCGTTTCAATATAACTGACCAAAGCCGGCTGCCGCAGCGTGCGCGCGCTCGCCTCATCATAATCGTGCATGATCGAACCGGTCACGACCTGCGTTCCGCGAATCCAACCGCCCAGACTAACGAGGATGACGAAATCCTGGTCGCTGTTCGATTGCATGGAAGCTTTGACCTCGTTCTGCGTCGCTTCGAGTTCTTCCTGGAGCGCATCCCACTCGTTGTTTTCGGCGAAATCGTTGATGCTCCGGCCGCGAGCGAGCACGTTTTCACTCACGCCCAGCGCCTTGGCGAGCTTGATGATATCCGTGCCGATGTTTTTTACCTGCTGCGTGTCTTGCGCTTCGACGGCGATGAACCCATCTGCGATCAGACCGCCGAGATTCAACGCGATCTGGGCACGATTGCTGTAGGTCATCGGGATGGGCGCACGGTATTGCCCGGACCAATCCGGTTTGCCGGGTTTCGCGAGCGCTGCAAACAATTCCCCCGGCGTCGGGATCGTCAGCGTGTCGCTCTTGATCGCACGTCCCAACTCGTCCGGCGAAAGGGGCTTTACTTCAGCACCTACTAAAAGCGACACCGAAGCTAAAAATATCGCCACCATTCCTACGCGAGACAGCATCGCGGAAGAGTATGCAAGCAGAGGGAGATTGCCAACGGGAATATCACCCCCAACGACCCAGCTCCGCCGAAAGCGAAATGTAAATCGATCTTCAGACCCGCTTCTGTGCAGGTTATAAAAAAAGCGGCTTCTCCGAAAATGGCAGAAGGCGTTGATCCACCGATTTCTCGAATTTAACCCAAAAACGAAACGCGCTTCTTTAAGCTCAAAGCAGCGAGGAGAAAGACTCCTCCAAACAGCAGCGCATAGGTGGCAGGTTCAGGAACTGCGGCAGCAGTATATTGCACCGCATCAACGCCGATGATGTCAGAATTAGCACCGCTGGGACCTCCGGAAGTCACGAAGTACCTGAAGGCAAATCGGCCGGTTGTTGGACTCGTTAGGCCAGAGACGGTCGCGCTATATTGCGTCCAGCTTACAGGATAACCGCCGACAGCAAGGCCGGGGTTGATCGTCAAAAGGAGCGTGGTGAAATCACCAACCGACGTTGTGGTTTCCCCAACATCCGTGCTAGCGCCATTAAGACTTAGCCGCAGTTCGAGGCGGTCCGCATACGCCGACGTCGGGAGCGTTGTAGTAAAAAACGAAAAGGTATCGCCGTTGTTCAAGCTTAAAGCCGGCGAGATCAGCCAGTTTGAAATCGTGCCGCTTCCACTTCCCACGGAGGTGTATTGCGCGATCGCGAAACCAGCACCCTCATAGGGTGCGACGACGGCATTGCCTTCTTCATTCACGATGGCGGAACCTGTATTCCACGGCGTGCCCGTTTCGCTTCGCGTACTGTTGTTCGTCGTAACCCAGTTCGCTGGCAGGTTTGGAACATTGTTGAAACCTTCGGAAAGACTTTGTCCTTCTGCGCGCGTTCCCGCGGCCAGAAGGAGCATCATTAGCAAGAATGGCTTTTTCATCACGCGTGGTCGTTTCAGCATTTTTAAGACCTCGCCGTGAGAAAAATTATTTGGGAACGACCGCTTCGCGTTCGCGACCAGCGGCCTTCCTCCGTACTCCATGCCAGAGGAAGAATTCGATTTATCACCTCAGCGCAGGCGGTAATGTTCGCGCAAATGCAGTCACCCGATTTTATCACCATCGTCAGCGGCCTGCCGCGCTCGGGCACTTCACTCATGATGCAAATGCTGACCGCCGGCGGCTTGCCCGCGATGACCGACGCGCTCCGTCCCGCGGACCAAAGTAATCCGCGCGGATATTTGGAATTCGAACCCGTGAAACGTTTGCGCGCGGATCGTTCCTGGTTGCCGGACGCGCGCGGTCGTGTGGTGAAAATCATTCACCTTCTTCTGCGCGAATTACCCACGGACGGCTCCTTGAGTTATCGCGTTGTTTTCATGAAGCGGCCGATCGATGAGGTCATCGCCAGCCAGCGCAGCATGTTGCAACGCGACGGAAAACTGAGTGTCGACGCCGCCATGTTGAAGAAAATTTATCAGGGCCAGCTCGCGCAGATCGAGCAGTGGCTGAGCGAACAAGCGGCCTTCAAATTCCTCCCGGTGAATTATCACGACGTGTTGCGGGAGCCCGCGCGCACCGCGGAAACCTTATCCGCTTTTCTCGAACTTCCGCTCGATCAAAAGGCAATGCCGCGCGCCGTCGATCCCGCGCTCTATCGCGAGCGCAGCAGCGAGACAAAGATTATTTGATCAAGCGCGCCGGGCTGCGCATCATGACCGCTCCTCGCCATGGCACGCACCAGCATAAAAAAAATCACAGCGCGCGAGATTCTCGATTCGCGCGGCAACCCCACAGTGGAAGTCGATATTCGTCTGGAAGGCGGCGCGTTCGGTCGCGCGGCGGTTCCGAGCGGCGCGAGCACGGGCGAACATGAAGCGTGGGAATTGCGCGATGGCGACATGAAACGCTTTGGCGGCAAAGGCGTTTTGAAAGCGGTCCGCGCAGTCAATGAAACCATTGCGCAAGGCCTTGCCGGCGCGGACGCGCTCGATCAGGAAGCGATCGATCGCAAATTGATCGAGCTCGACGGCACGAAGAACAAAAAAAATCTCGGCGCGAATGCGTTGCTCGGCGTCTCGTTAGCCAACGCCCATGCGGCCGCGGCCTTTTCCGAGCAGCCGCTCTTTCGTTATCTCGGCGGTCCGCGCGCGAATGTGTTGCCAGTGCCGATGATGAACATCCTGAACGGCGGAGCGCATTCCGATGCGCCGATCGATTTTCAGGAATTCATGATCATGCCGAAAGGCGCGCCGACTTTTGCGGAAGCGCTGCGTTATGGCGTGGAAGTTTTTCATGCGCTGAAAGATGTTTTGAAAAAGCGCGGGCTGTCCACCGCGGTCGGTGATGAGGGCGGCTTCGCGCCGAAGTTGAGTTCCGCGGAAGACGCGCTCGAATCGATCGCGGCCGCGGTGAAACAAGCTGGTTACAAATTCGGCGAAGAAATTTTCATCGCGCTCGATCCGGCGGCTTCGGAATTTTTCGACAAAGAAGCGGGCGCGTATGTTTTCAAAAAATCCGATGGCTCGAAAAGATCCGCCGATGAGTTGATCGATCTCTACGAATCGCTCGCGAAGCGTTTTCCGATTATCTCGATTGAAGATGGCTGCGCGGAGAATGATTGGGCCGGTTGGAAAAAAATGACCGATCGCCTTGGCGATAAAATTCAGTTAGTCGGCGACGATCTTTTTGTGACGAACGTCGAGTTCTTGCGCAAAGGCATCGACCAAGGCGTGGCCAATTCCATCCTCGTGAAAGTGAATCAGATCGGCACGCTCACGGAAACGTTCGACACCATTCGGCTCGCTACGGAAAATAATTACACCGCGGTCATCAGCCATCGTTCCGGCGAAACCGAAGACACCACCATCGCGGACATCGCGGTGGCGACAAACGCTGGGCAAATCAAGACCGGCTCGCTCTGCCGGACCGATCGCGTGGCGAAGTACAACCAACTCCTGCGCATCGCGGAGGAACTTGGTGACAAGGCGATTTACGGCGGTAAGATGCGCTAGTGGATTACCCTGGCTACGGCGATTTCCGCGCGCGTCGCGAGGCCTCGATTTGGCAGCAACTTAACCGCGTCTTGCGCGCGCTCCTCGCGGTCGCTTTTCTTTTAGTCATCGTTAGTCTCTTTCTCCCGCAACATAAGCGGCTCGTGCAAAGTCGGGGCGAGATCGACAATCTGCAGGCGCAAGTGACCGAGCAAAAAATGTTGCTCGTCCGCCAGACGCGCGAAGTGAATTTGCTCAAGACCGATCCGACTTACCTGGAAACAATCGCGCGCGATAGTCTCGAAATGATGAAGGAGGGCGAAACCATTTTTCGCCTCGAGCAACCGCAAGCCGCCAAACGAAAATAGCGCAACGGCGCTGATCGCAACGCAGGCGCGGCGACAAAAACTAGCGCACAATTTCCGAATCGTTATCTTCGCGCATGGCTAACGAGGAAGAGGAAATCAGCACCGAAGAATTGAAGTCGCGCGTCGACGCGCTGCGGAGGTTTCTTTGACGTCGCCAATCTCGAAGAGCAACTCAAGGCGCTGGAAGAGCGCATGGCCGCGCCTGATTTTTGGTCGAACCGCGAGCGCGCGCAAGCAGACGTCGAGGAAGTTTCGCGGCTGCGGTCGCTGATTAATCCGTTCCGCGCACTGGAACGCGAAGCCGGGGATTTCGAAGCGCTACAAGAGCTGGCTGCGGAAGAATCGGACGCCGCCCAACGCAGCGAAACGGAAAGCGAGATTGCGAAAGAACATGCGCGACTCGTGCGCAAACTTGAAGAGTTCGAGCTGCGCCAATTTCTTTCCGGGCCTAACGACCGCTCGAACGCGTTCATCACCATTCACTCCGGCGCGGGCGGAACGGAATCGTGCGATTGGGCCGATATGCTTTTGCGCATGTATCAACGCTGGATCGAGCGCAGCGGTTTCGAAGCGCAGACGATCGACATTCAAACCGGCGAAGAAGTGGGCATTAAATCGGCGACTTTCCTGGTCAGCGGCGAATACGTTTACGGTTATCTAAATGCGGAGCGCGGCGTGCATCGCCTCGTTCGCATCTCGCCTTTCGATTCCAACAAACGGCGACACACTTCTTTCGCCAGTGTCGATGTGGTTCCGGAAATTGCCGATTCCGCGCCGATCGAAATCAATCCCGCCGACATTGAAGTCGATACTTTTCGCGCTGGCGGCAAAGGCGGTCAGAACGTGAACAAAGTCGAAACCGCGGTGCGCATCGTGCACAAACCGAGCGGCATCGTCGTCGCTTGCCAGGCCGAGCGCAGCCAGGGACGCAACCGCGAGTTGGCGATGAAAATGTTAAAAGCGAAACTCTACGAAATCGAGCAGGACGCGAAACGCGCGGAGATCGACCGGCAATACGGCGAGAAAGGCGACGTCGCATGGGGAAGTCAGATTCGCTCTTACGTTTTCCAGCCTTACCAGATGGTGAAAGATCACCGCACCGGCGCGGAAACGAGCAACGCCCAGGGCGTAATGGATGGCGATATCGATCTCTTCATCCAGGCAAAATTACGCGGACAAAAAGCCACGAAAGGCGAAGCGAACGAAATTGCCTAACGAGTCTTCGCGCGTGCGAAATCGTTACTGCGTAGAGAGGTCGTACACTTCGATCAAGCCCACGCCCGTGCTGTTGTTCACACCGCGCAAAATGACCGTATATGTTCCGGGAGTGAGCGTGCGATCGAGCGCGGATTCCACCGGCTGCGACGGCGCCAAGCCGGCTTGCTGCACGCGACCAGAATTCTGATCGGTCTGCCAGTTGTCGTTCGTGGCCACCAGCGCGCCGGCGGAATTGTGCAACTCGATTGTCGGATTCGCGAGCGCATTAGCGATGCCGGAACTTTGCAACGACGGCCCGATGCCGCGGATCACCACTTCCTTGGCCGCGCTTCCCGCGGTAATGAAACCAGCGATCACGACGTTATCGCCAGTAAGCACTTGCGCGCGCGTCGAGATATTTCCCGCGCGACCGGGCGACGTATGCAAATCGAAAAGCTCGACCAGGGCCGTGCCGGTTAAGTTGTCATCGCCACCGTCAAAACCATGCACGAGCGCAGTATAATTCCCGGGAGTGAGCGTTTGGTAGAGCGCCGATTCGCGACTGTTCGAGGGATCGAGCCGATAACTCGCGATCGTCTCCGAATTGGGGCTATCAACCCAATCATCGCTTTGCGCGACTAACGTTCCAGAGGCGTTGCGCAATTCCATCACCGGATCGAACAACGGTGAACTGATGCCGCGCGCGGCTAACGAGTGACCGATCGCGCGCAAGATAATCGTGGCCGAAGAATTTTGAATGATGAAGCCGCCGATGAGCACGTTTCCATCGGTGCCGACCAGCGCGCGCGTCGAGAGGTTGACCAAATTGCTCGAGGCGGGATTCGAGTAAAGATAAGCCGGCCCGCCATCATAAATATTGTGCGCGCCGGAGATGTCATCGGGGGTAAGACTATCAGTATTGCTGATGACTGAATTCATCACCGCAACGACGGTCTGGCCGGCATCATCGGGATGATCCAAACCGAGGGCGTGACCAAATTCGTGCAGCGCGATCCGATGAAAATCCTGCGTGGACTGCAAGGGGCCGCGATAAGAATCGAAGGTGTAATGCGTGTTAAAAAGCGTGTCGGATTCGGTCAGAATTGTGTTGCGATACGAAAGCAAAGTGATCGCCAGCACCCGACTTCCAAAAGCATCGCCGTAAACGTCGCTGGAAAAAAATGCGGAGTTATCGGCGTCGTCCTCCGCGGGCGTGAGCGGGGCATTGAAATCCCACGCGAACTGCATGTGCGTGAGGTAACGATTCCAAGTTCCGAGGGCATCGGCAGCGGAGTCGTTAAAGGACGCGAAGCCATCCTGCAATGCGGCCGGTCCGCCTAACGAGAGGTGCATGACAACCGTGCGATTGAAGGTCCAACGTTGCCCTTCGAGGCTGTATGCCCGCGTGCTGACAGTTGAAAACAAAGACAAGAGAACGAGTATGGAAATTCTCGCTTTGATGGAACTTCGTCTTCGTCCGCGGAACACGGAGGAGATTAGGCGCGCCTGGACGCGCGCACAAGGCGCAGCTGAAATTCTTTTTGGAATCGCCCGCGGTTGTATCGGCGGCAGCAAGTCAGGCAGGCGACTGCCCGCCGAATCCGTCGCGTGCGCGGAAATTCCGCAGCGCATTTCGGACACCGATAAAGAAACGGGCGCGCCCGCAGATGGACGGGAAACGGCAAGCTGTGACAACGCTTTTCGTCGCCGATGCCGAGATCAACACAAGCGCGCCGCCATTCCGCGCCATGCGGTGCGATCCGACGACGACCCGCGCGCAAATGCGCCACCAGATGCGCCAGTTCATGCCGCAAAGTGCGATCGATTTCCGCCGCGCCGTGTTCGCGCAATCGCGGATTGAGCGAGATTAATTTGCGATGAAAATCCGCGCGACCGGCGGCGGTGCGGAGGCGTGGATTCCATTCCACGCGCACAAGCGGCAGCAACGCCGCGGCATCGACCGAGCGCAAAAGTTCGCGCGAGACGGCTTCGAGTTCGACATCCTGGCCGCGAAAAAATGCGGATGGCGCGGGTGCGCATTTCGTCGCGAGAGAAATCGGAGCACGTCGCGGCACGACATCGCGACGCGGCAGCAAAAGATTTTTCAGGAAGTCGAGCTGCTCAAAGAACAGCATAAACTTCCTCACTCGCTTGCCGGCGCGCTTTTTCCAACCGTTCGATTGTGCGCACGATCGCGTCGGCGGCGTGCTCTATTTCTTCCGCGGTGGTTTGGCGGCCTAACGAAAAGCGAATGGCCGAGCTGGCGTGTTCCTTCGGCAGGCCCATCGCGAGCAAAACGTGCGATGCCACGACCGATCCGACCATGCAGGCCGAGCCGCTGGACGCGCAGACGCCCTCGAGATCGAGCGCCATCAACATCGTCTCCGAGCTCAATCCCGCAAAACCGACGTTGAGCGTATTGCCGAGGCGCTCGGCCGTGTCGCCATTCTGTTCGGCGGATGGACAACGCGTGGAAATTTCCTTCCACAATCGATCGCGCAACGCGCCTTCGCGTTTTTGTTCGTCTTCCAAATCCCGCAACACGAACTTCGCCGCCACCGCCAGGCCCGCGATCGCCGGGACATTTTCCGTTCCCGCCCGGCGCTGATTTTCATGGGCGCCGCCGAACGAAATCGGCTCGATCGGCACACCGCCGCGCAGGAACAGGAGGCCCGCGCCTTTCGGGCCATAGAATTTGTGCGCCGCAAAACTGGCGGCATCGACTAACGAGAGGTCGGTCGGCATTTTGCCGAAAGATTGCACCATGTCGCTGTGCAAAAGAACTCCGCGCGCGCGGCAAATTTCCGAGATTTCGCTCAACGATTGCGCGACGCCGGTTTCGTTGTTCGCGGACATGATTGAAACCAGGGCGGTGCCGTCGCGCAACGCGCGCCGTAAATCGTCGGGGTCGAGATGCCCTAACGAGTCCACGCGCAGAAAGGTCACGTCGAAGCCTTCACGCTTTTGCAAATACTCGAAAGCATTCAAGACCGCGTGATGTTCGGTGCCGCCGCAAATCAAATGGCGTCCAATCTCGCGGCGGGAACGCGCCAGCCCGAGCACCGCGAGATTATTCGCTTCCGTGCCGCTGCCGGTAAAAATCAGCTCGTGCGGTTTCGCGCCTAACAAGTGTGCGAGCTGGTCGCGCGCGTCATCGATCGCGGCCCGCGCCACGCGGCCAGCGGCGTGGATACTCGATGGATTTCCAAATTCCTCAGCGAGATACGGCGCCATCGCTTCTCGCGCCTCGGCGCAGATAGGCGTGGTCGCATTGTAATCGAGGTAAATCATCAGCGCGCAAATTGCCGCCAGCCGCTAGAAACGCGCATGCGCTTCGGGATGGCGTTCGATCTTCGGCACGACCTTCATTTGTTTCGCCTCGTAATAGACTAACGAGTCCGGCGGCACGCTTTGGGTGAGAAAGACATTTCCCCCGATCGTACTGCGCGCGCCGATGACCGTCTGGCCGCCGAGCACGGTCGAGTTCGGATAAATCGTGACGTTGTCTTCCACGTCGGGATGCCGCTTGCCGCCTTTGCGAATGTGTCCCTGGTCATCCTTCTGAAAGCTGCGCGCTCCCAAGGTCACGCCGTGATACAACTTCACGTGCGAACCGATGACGCACGTCTCCCCGACGACCACGCCGGTTCCGTGATCGATGAAGAAGTGCGAGCCAATTTTCGCGCCGGGATGAATGTCGATCCCGGTCCGGCCATGCGCCCATTCCGTCATCATGCGAGGAACGAGCGGCAATTCTTTTTGGTAAAGCAAATGCGCCATCCGCTGAATCGCGATCGCTTCGATCGCCGGGTACGCCAGAATGATTTCCTCGTAGCTGATCGCGGCCGGATCGCCCTCGTAGGCCGCGTCGATATCCGCCCAAAGCATTTCGCGCAAGGGCGCCAAATGCGAGATGAAGAACGTCAGGATTTCATCGGCATCGGCTTCGGTGGATTTGCTCTGGTGGACGGCGGCGAGGCTCTTGCAGATCTCGGGTTTGATCCGCGTGTGTAAGGCCCGGATGCGACCGCCAGTGACTGCGGGCAGCTCGCCCGCGTGGGCCAGGAGCTCGCCGTGAAATCCGGGAAACATGATCGCGAGAAGATCGCTGCAAGCGGCATCGACCGCCGGTCGCGAAGGCAAAGTCGAAGCGGCTTCCACGTAATTAATGCCGCCATTCTCGGCATAGGTGCGGAGGAGATCGTCGATGGCGGGTTGAAAACTGGGATGCATCTCCTGCGATTATCGTGCGATGCGGTCGGAAACGAAACGACAAATCTCGCAGGCGATGGATCGCGCATGCCGATACCTGCGCGCACAACTTCGCGCAGCTCGGAATTTTCCGCCGAACCAACGCCGCCTTTAGTTCAACTGATACGCTTCCGCCAACGCGATGCCGGTGGTGCGATTCACTCCGCTAACGATGCTCGTGTAACTCGCCGCCGGTAAGGTCAACAGGACCGCCGACTCGCGATCGTCGCTCGGAGCCAATCCGCTGGCCGCTATCGCCGCGGCATCTGCCGAATCGCGCCAGTTGTCGTTACTTCCGAGAAGCACGCCATTCTGATTATAGACGTCCAACTTGGGATCGAGCAGCTCGCCATTCACTCCCCGGTCATGCAAGGCCGGCCCGATGGCGCGAAAGAGAAATTGTGTCGGCGCGCCGCCTTGCAAAATGATGCCATTGATCAGGACGTTATCGTCGGTCAGGACATTTCCGCGCACGGAAACATTCGCCAGTTTTCCATCGAACAATTGCAACTCATAGATCTCGACTAACGCGATCCCTCCACCGTTATTCGCACCCTTTAAGACGGCCGTGTAATTACCCGGTGGTAAGACCGCCAGGATCGCCGCCTCGCGGTCGTCACTCGGCGCCAGGCCGCTCGCTTGAATTTCGGCCTCCTGCGAATCACGCCAGTTATCGTTCGCAAAGATAAGCGCGCCATTGCCATCGTGTAATTCGATCTGCGGATCCTGCATCGCGCCCGGCACCGGCGCGTTTCCGCTTCTAAGCGAAGGACCAATTCCGCGCACTAAAATGTGCTTACCAGTGCCTCCCTGGATAATGAATCCCGAGATGCTCGCCTGGTCGTTAGGTTGGCCAAAGGCGCGACCGGAGATATTGGAGAGCTGCACTCGGGCCGGAGTTGGGTTAGGCGTCGGGGCCGCGTCGTTATCCACGATCGTAATGGTAGCCGAGGCCGGCGCACCTAAGATCGCGCCCGAAGGCGAAGTTAAGTTAACTACAAAATTTTCGTCGCCCTCCAGCGCGCTATCATCCGTGATTGGGATGTTAAAGGTCTTGCTCGTCTCCGAGGCCCCGAGGCTTAGGTTACCCGAAACTGCGGTGTAATCCGAACCAGCCGTCGCACTGCCGTTAGCCGTAGCATAATGGACCGACACGGTGCCCGTTGCATCCCCGGTCCGCGTGACCGTAATAGCTACACTGCCCGCGCCTTCGTTCACACTGTAGGCATCGGTACTAAGCTGAATCGAGTCCGAACCCGTCCCAACCACCGTACACATGGAGAAACCGGAGGTATTATTCGCCAAATCGGTCGCGGTCGCGGAAATGGATTGGCCGATCAGACTTCCGACCGAGGCGGTGAAATCGATCGCACCATTACAACTGCCGTCCGTGTTCACCATCGTCCGGCCGATAAAAGTCTTACCTTCGCCAAAACCCGAGTCATCGCAGGCCGGGCTGACAAAGAACTCAATGGTATAAGCCGAGTTACTGCTGCTGTTAAGCGTGCCAACGATATGGGTGCTCGAGCCTGAGCTAGTCGCGGAAAATAGGACCGGAAAATTCTGTCCATTGTTCGGACCGCCGTCAGTGTCACAATCGTCGTTCGTATCGCTCACGGAAATCCCGCGGCCTGTGTTATCGTAGATCGAGTTTCCCAGAATTGCATTGCCCACACTGGGTGAGCCGGCTCCGGCAGGTTGCGAGTTACTCAAAACCACCCCACCTGCGCTGTTATTGGCGATGATATTACCTTCCCCTGCCCCCGTACCGCCGATCTCGTTGTTCGTCGCATTGCTGTAACTCAGCAGAACGCCTTGCGCGCCGTTAGATATTGACCGGCCATCGCTTCCAACCCCGATCCGGTTGCCCATGATAATATTGCCGTTCGCAGAACTAGATTGATCGGCATCAATTTCAATTCCCGCCTGCGAATTGCCGGAGATTACGTTCCCTAAAGCATCTGCTCCGCCAATTATATTCCCGCTCCCAGAGTCGATCTTCACCCCTTCAGCGAGATTGGGCACGCGGGCGGTGCCGGAGCCATCCGTCCCAATGTAGTTACCCTGCACGTAATTGTTGTTTGCCACGGAGAAAAAGACGCCAGGCGCATTTCCTGAGATAACGTTCCGGGCGGCGGCAGTAGAACCTCCGATGATCGTCCCCGAGGTGTTAAAAACTTCAATACCGACTCCCAGATTAAGTCCCACGGTCCCGGCCGCATTCGTGCCGATCAGGTTACCTTCAATGACATTGCCAGTGCTTCCCGCATCATAAATTTCAATCTGCGCCCCATTCCCGGAGATGACATTTCCCGAGCCTGCCGCTGTGCCGCCAATGTGGTTACTCTTGGCGCCGCCATAAATAACCACTCCGCCGACATTATAGGTCAGCTGCTGGGAGTTCACCCTCATGAACTTAGATAAACCGCCCACGTAAGTCGTGCCAGTCCGGGTAAGGCCAATAAGGTTGTTAAGCACCTTATTGTTATCGCTCCCAAGGCCGTTGATATTGACGCTAAAATCGCGAAACTGCCCGGAGATCAGATTACGCGCCGGCAGCGCAGTTCCGCCGATCGTGTTGTTCTTGGCGCCATTAGTTACTGCGACTCCAAAAGTGTTCCCATCTGGAGTT
>CAXSCV010000080.1:13250-13559 GCA_964235895.1 uncultured Chthoniobacterales bacterium | reverse complement strand
TCCGGCACCTCGCCACTGGGAAGTTTCCAGGATCGTTGCGCGCGAAAAGGGAGCGCAAAAAGTTTGCCCACAGTCAGCTCGGTTTCATCGCGATACGCGGCTACGCCGATGGTGATCGCATCCTGCGGAATGTCCCGGCGCAAGGTGCGATGCAAAAAATCCCACCAGCAAAAAACCGTGCCCCAGTTCGAGTTCGTTTCGCGTTGCACGATGGAATGGTGAATGCCGTGCATGCGCGGTGTGACCAGCAGATGATTGAGAATGCGCTCGAGCGCGATCGGCAAACGCCAGTTCGAGTGCTCGAAAAAA
>CAXSCV010000080.1:5156-13240 GCA_964235895.1 uncultured Chthoniobacterales bacterium | reverse complement strand
CCGCCTCGAACATCAATTCGAAGACGACGAGCGCCCAGAAATCGATCCCGAGCAACGCGACTACCACCACGCGGAACGGCACGGAAAAAATCACTTCACCAAGATGGAAACGCGTCGCCGTGCTCACATCCATATCGAGATCGCAGTGGTGCACATTATGAAAACGCCAGAGCGCCGGCACGAGGTGCAAACCGACATGCCACCACCAATAAGCGTAATCCATCACGAGCACGCCGAGCGCGATCGCCAGCCAGTGCGGCGGGGCGACGAGGTGCAGCAAACCGAAGTGATGGCGCGCCGACCAGAGCGAAGTCATGAGCGGAATCGGCACGAGAGAGACGCGCGCGAGGGCGAACCCGGGCGCGGAGAAAAGAAGATTGCGGGCCAGGCGGCGGAGCGATGGAAAACGTTGCCGGCGCAGGGGGACTTTCCATTGCGCGAAAAGCAAAATCGCAAAGAGCGCGCCGAAAATTAGCCCGCCAAATTGATCGAGCACCGGCGCGGTTTTGATCAGAGCGATGCGATGCACGCTGGAGAATATTGCATCCAAAAGCGCTGCGTCCCGCGGAACTCTCAAAAGATGTTATCTTCCCTTCGGTGCTGCGGAATACCCACGGGCGGGCGATCCTCACATCGGAGGAGTGTGGTGCCTGCAAGCAAGATGAATGGGAACGAACGGACCGTATCGGTCATCATCCCGGCGCTGAACGAAGCGCAAACACTCGCGCCGACAATCGCCGCAATTCATGCGACCAAGCGATCGTTCGAAGTGATCGTGGTCGATGGCGGAAGCACTGATGCCACGACAGAAATCGCGATCGATCTGGGCGCGCGCGTCCTGCCGGCTTTTCGTCCTCAACGCGCGCACCAACTAAATCTCGGCGCGCAAAGTGCCAACGGAACGACGCTGCTTTTTTTGCACGCCGACACCATGCTGCCGCCCGGCGCGCTCGATCAAATTGCGGAAGCGCTGGCTGATCCAGCGGTGGTCGGCGGAGCATTCGTTAGGCATTACGCGTCGACCTCGAAAATTTTGCGCGTGACCTGCGCACTGGCGCGTTGGCGTAATCATTTGATCGGCTGGCATCTGGGCGATCAGGCGATGTTCCTGCGGCGTGGCGTCTTTTCGCAACTTGGCGGTTTTCGCGAAGTGCCTCAATTCGAAGACCTGGATCTCTCACGGCGGATGAAAAAATTCGGACGCGTTGTCACTTTGAGCCCGGGCGTAACATCCTCTTCTCGGCGCTTCGAGCGCGGAGCGCTCGGGAGAACCGCGCGCGATTTTGGCCTAACGATTGGTTATCTTTTGCGCGGATTGCCGGGGCCTTCGAAGCGTCCGCTCAGGCAAGTCGTCCTTTCATGAAGGCCGCGAAAGGTTCCGGCGTTTACAACGTCGTCGTCATCGGCGCCTGCACCGCCGGGCTGGTGACCGCCGCGGGCACGGCCGGGCTTGGTGGGCG
The DNA here is from genome assembly GCA_964235895.1 of uncultured Chthoniobacterales bacterium. Classification (GTDB taxonomy): domain Bacteria; phylum Verrucomicrobiota; class Verrucomicrobiia; order Chthoniobacterales; family UBA10450; genus JACCTI01. The sequence continues at coordinate 11,780 of CAXSCV010000080.1, read as the reverse complement.
CGTGGCCTTGATCGAGCGCAACAAGATGGGCGGCGACTGCCTGAACTTCGGCTGCGTCCCAAGCAAGGCGCTTATTTCCTCGGCTCGGCTCGTGCACAAAATCGAACACGCGGAAGAGTGGGGCCTCGCGAAACAATCCGCCGATTTCAAGCTCGAGCGCGTCTTTGAACGGATGCGCGCGCGTCGCGCGGAGATCGCGCCTAACGACTCCCAGGAACGTTTTGAGTCGTTAGGCGTGGATGTCTTCCGCGGCGAAGCGCGCTTCCTTTCGCCGAACGAGGTCGAGATCGGAGAAACGAAACTGCGCGCGAAAAATTTCGTCATCGCCACCGGTACGCGCGCGACTGTTCCATCGATCGACGGCCTCGAGCGCGTTCGTTATTTCACGAACGAAACCATTTTTGACGAACTGAAAGAGATGCCGAAGAGCCTGCTCGTGCTTGGCGGCGGACCGATCGGCTGCGAGTTGAGCCAGGCCTTTAGCCGGCTCGGAGTGAAAGTCACGCTGCTCAATCGCGGGCCGCAGATTCTGCCGAAGGAAGACATGGAAATCGGCCAATTCGTGCAGGCGCGGCTCGAAGCGGACGGCGTCACGATTCTTAAGCAGGCCGAAGCCATTTCCTGCAAACAAGCCGGCGAAACGATTGAGCTCGTTTACACCGAGAAAGCGGCGCCGGGCGTGAAGCATTCCGTGAAAGTGAACGCGCTACTTCTGGCCGCCGGCCGCACGCCGAACATCGATGAGCTGCATCTCAAAACCGCGCATGTGAAATATTCTAGGCACGGCGTGGAGACGAACGAGCATCTGCAAACTTCGCAGCCGCACATCTACGCCGTCGGCGATGTGGTCGGGCCGTATCAGTTCACGCACATGGCCGATTATCAGGCGCGCATCGTCGTGCGGAATATCCTGATGCCGTTCGGATTTCTCCGGCAAAAACTCGATTACTCGGTCGTGCCCTGGTGTACTTTTGTCGATCCGGAAGTGGCGCGCGTCGGGCTGAACGAGGCGGAGGCGAAGAAAAAGAAGATCGAATTTGATCTCGTTAGGCAAGAGCTGGCGCAGGTCGATCGCGCCGTAGTCGAGAGCCAGGAAAGCGGCTTCGCCAAAATCCTCCTGAAGCGCGGAACCGACAAAATTCTCGGCGTGACCATCGTTGCGGAACATGCCGGCGAATTGATTCACGAGTTCGTGCTCGCGATGAAACATGGGATCGGCCTCGGCCAAATCGCCGCGACCATCCATGTCTATCCGACCTTCTCGGAAGTCGCGCGGAAAGCTGGCGACCAATTTAACAAAACGCGGCTAACCCCGTTCGCGCGAAAGCTATTTGGCTGGCTTTATCGGAGAGCAAGATCATGAAAAAAACGAAAGCGAAATCGCAAACCTCGTGGTGGAAATGGATCGGCCTGGCGGTGGCCGTGATCGCGCTCGTCGTCGCGGTGAAATTCCTGCCCGTGGCCGATTGGCTGAAAGGATTCAACGAATGGCTAAAGGGCTTCGGTTCGTTAGGCGTCGTCCTTTACATCGTGGTCTACGCGCTTGCGACCGTGCTCTTTCTTCCCGGTTGGATCTTCACCGTGGGCGCCGGTCTCGCCTTCGGTTTGCTTTGGGGAACGGTCGCAGCCATCTGCGGAGCGACCATCGGCGCGACGCTCGCTTTTTTGATCGCGCGTTACGGCGCGCGCGGGACGATCTCGAAACGTTTTGGGAAGAACGCGAAATTCAAAGCCATCGACGGCGCGATCGGAAAGCAAGGTTGGAAGATGGTCGGCCTCTTGCGGCTCAGTCCGCTCATTCCTTTTAATCTCAGCAATTACCTCTTCGGTCTGACCGCGATCGAATTGGTGCCCTACGTTCTGGCCAGCTTCATCGGCATGTTACCGGGCACGCTTCTCTATGTTTATTTAGGAACGGTCGGCCGGCTCGGCCTCGAAGCCAGTAAAGGCGGCGGCGGGAAGAGCCCGCTCGAATACGCCTTCCTCGGGCTCGGCCTGGTTGCCACGATAATTGTAACTATCTTTGTTACACGCATCGCGCAGCGCGCTTTAAAGCAGCAGCCGAAATCGTAGCGCTGCAACCTCGCGACACCGGGTTGCGCGGCGATTTCGGAACGGAGACGCGAGCTTCAGAAGCGAAAACTGAAACCGGTGAACGGTTGAAATTCCGGTGCCGCGGAAGTTACGCCGAAATAGCAGCCGAGATCGATCGTGGCGTTCGGAAAAATCTGGTAGACGACGCCGGTATCGACATATCCGGCGTGCGGCGATTGCGTCCCGACCGTGCTGAAAAATTCGCCGAACGCGCTCAGCTTGTCGCTCCCGAGCGAATGCGAAATGAGCAGCGCGTTCACGAACGAGGCCTGATAACCGGCGCCGGTTTCGTTCCGCACGAGATTGACGCCGGATTGCAGACCGAGACTGAATCCATGCGAAAGAGTTGCCTGAAAAGGAACGCTCAATCCGCCTTCGACCGAGCTATTTCCGAAGCCATCCGTGTTCGTCGGAATCTTGAGGAACGGAATCAACCAAAGGCGATCGGCCCGGCGTCGTTCCCGTAAAGCGCGATCTTACTTTGCAAAGTGAGATCGCCGAAACCGCTCTGCCTTTCGGTGCGGGCGAGCGTGCGATCGCGCTGGCGCAGATGCAGGTAACCGCCATAGATGAAATCGAGCTCCACATTACTCGTTAGGCCGGCGCGCACTTCGAAGGGGAGCACGTTCCATTGCCGGAGAGTGATTCTCCGCTCGGGTTCGTCGTAGAGATAACTGATCGCGCTTGCTTCGAAGTAAAAATGCCCGGCGTCGACCGTATAAGGCCCGGTCGATTGGCTCGGCCGATCGGAGGAATAACTCCGCAGTAAATTAATCGGCATCGGATTGAAAAGATTGAACTGGCTCTTTTTCGATGTCTCGTCGTCCGTTCCGCCGCGCGCCTGCGCCAGGAAAACGAACAGGAAAAACGCGCGCGCGAGACGATTCATTCTGCGCATCGTAACGACTCGCCAGGCTGCGGCAAACGGACGCGGGCTAATACACTCGACGCCAGCTGGGCTCGCGATTTACGAGCGATGACGCGAGACCACGAAATCTGGCAGGTTCTCAAGACTACCTGTGTGGAATGGTGGAACGACGACACTTTTCGCTTCGCTGCCTCGCTCGCGTTTTACACCATTTTCTCGCTCGCGCCGGTTCTGCTCATCGCGGTGGGCGTGGCCAGTTTGTTTCTCACGCGTGAAACCGCCACGGAAAAAATCATCGCCGAAGTGCAGAAAATGATCGGCAACAACGGCGCGGACGCGATCAAGCAAGTGCTCGACGCGTCGAGCGGTTTCGGCAAAAGCATCTCGGCCATCGCCGCCGGCATTGTGACTTTCCTGTTAGGCGCGAGCGCGGTTTTTGCGGAGTTGCAGACTGCGCTCAACAGAATTTGGGACGTCGAATCCGATCCGAAAAGCGGCATCATTCTTAAAGTGCTTTTCGATCGGCTGCGCTCTTTTACGATCGCACTCGGCGTCGGATTTCTGCTGCTCGTTTCGCTCGTGCTCAGCGCCGCGCTCACGGCGTTGCACGATTATTTAAACAACTGGATGCCCGGGGTGCCGGCGCTTTGGCAAGGGGTGAACATCGTCGTTTCGTTCCTGGCGGTCGGGTTGCTCTTCGCGATGATTTACAAGTATCTGCCCGACGCAAAAATCACCTGGACGAATGTCTGGATCGGCGCGGCGGTCACGGCCGCGCTCTTCACCACCGGAAAATATGTGATCAGCCTTTACCTCGGCCAGACTGCGATGGGGAGCGCGTTTGGGGCGGCCGGCTCTTTCGCCGTCCTGCTCATCTGGATTTATTATTCGGCGCTGATTTGTTTCTTCGGCGCGGAGTTCACGCAAGTCTATGCGCGGCGGAACGGCCGCGGCATTCAACCGAAGGAAAGCGCCCGCCGCGTGGGAAAGAAGGACGACGATGCCTAACGAGTCATCCAAAACGAAAGGCGAGCTGCTTCCGCGGCAGGGAACCTTGCGCCACGTGCTCATCGTTCTCGGCCTGGCCGGAATCGGGCTGATCGCGCTTTATCTTCTGCGCAATTTCGCCGGTGCGTTGTTGCTGATTTTCGCCGGCATTTTGCTCGGCGTATTTCTGTACGGCCTAACGACGCTGGCGGTAAAATGGCTCCGCCTGCCTCACGCGCTCGCCTTGACCCTGGTAGTGGTTCTCTTGCTCGCGTTCGTGGTGGCTTTTTTCTGGCTGGCCGGCCCGCAGGTCTTTCAACAGGGACGCGTGTGCTCGATCAACTCCCGCAGTCCCTCACCGTCCTGCAAACGTGGCTGCAAAAATACGATTGGGGCCGCGCGATTCTTTCCAGCCTTCCATCGTTAAGCGAATTGCAACCCTCCTTCGCCTCGATCCTCGGCTCCGTTTCGCAGGCTTTTTCAATCGCGGCGGAACTGGCCGGCGTGTTCGTCTTCATCTTCTTCGTCGGTCTGTATCTTGCGGCCGCGCCGGCCGTTTATGAAAGCGGCGTCCTCTTTCTTCTGCCGAGCGCGCGTCGTGCTCGCGGGCGCGAAATTCTGGCGGCGCTCGGCCTGGCTTTACGTTGGTGGCTGCTCGGGCGCGCCATCACCATGATCTTGATGGGAACGCTGACTGCGCTCGCCCTTTGGCTGGCCGACGTGCCGCTCGCGCTCGTCCTCGGGATCATCGCCGGCCTCCTGCTTTTCGTCCCTTATCTTGGCGCGATCGTCGCCGCCATTCCAGCCCTGCTCGTCGGCTTAATGGAGAGCCCAACGAAGGCGCTGTGGGTCGCGGTGATTTATACCGGCGTGCATTTGTTCGAGGGTTATTGCATCACGCCCTTCGTGCAAAAACGCGCCGTCGCCCTGCCGCCCGCGCTTCTCTTATCGGTGCAGATTTTATCCGCCGCTTTGTTCGGGACGATCGGCGTGATCTTTTCCACGCCGCTGACGGTTGTCGCGATCGTGCTCATTCAAACGCTCTACCTCCAGGACGTGCTCGGCGAAAAAATCGCGATTCTCGGGAAGCACGCGCATTCCTCTTCGACCAAATAACCACTCGTTAGGCCAAACGCATCGCGAACGTGGTCATGGAATACCGGCCGACTGGCCAAGCAAAACACGGCGGCACGGGGAAGTTGTAGCGCTCGGAAACATTGTGTAGAAGCGCGCAAGGCCAATGGCAATTTTTGCTTCGGCCTCTCTTGCGATGCACGAATTCGGCGAAAAATTTCTGGTGGCCTTCATTCCGATTTTTGTCGCGGTCGACGCGATCGGACTGGTGGCGATTCTGCTCGGGCTGGCCGGCCCGATGGACTCGCATCGCCGTCGCTGCGAAGGCGATCTTGGCCTTCTGACCGGTCTGGCGGTCGCCGTCGGTTTTATTTTTCTCGGCAAAATCATCTTCTCTGCGCTCGGCATTTCCGTGGGCGATTTCCAGGTTGCCGGCGGATTAATTTTGCTCGCGCTGGCCGTGCGCGAGTTGCTCGATCTCGGCGGTGAACGGCGTCAGGCCAGCGAAGCTTTTGGCGTGGTCCCGCTCGGCATGCCGCTGATTGCGGGGCCGGCGTTGCTAACCGCGCTGCTTATTTTGGTCGATACCGTCGGGCTGATTTACACGCTGCTCGCACTGCTGGTGAACCTGGCCATCGTCGGCGTGGCTTTTCGTTATGCCGATTTCCTGACGCGTCTGCTCGGGAAGCGCGGACTGCAAGGCGTTTCCAAACTCATCTCGCTCTTGCTCGCGGCAATCGCGGTCAATTTGATCCGGCGCGGTTGGCAGGCGCCGTAGGAATGCGCTGGCGTTTCGCGGGAGTGCGCGTCGCGTGCTTAGCGGAAGTCCTTATCGGGTGATGGATTTTGCGTTCGGCCGTGGCTCATCGTTAATCCATTTCGGATCAGCAGCGCGGGTGAGAGATTTTTCGGCGCGCTTCGCCGCCTCAGGATGACAAGTCGAAAACGAAACTCATTACACTGACTCTCCGTGGTAAATGGAAGCTGTTGCAACTGATCTTGCATCGTCCTCAGCTATTGCTCGGCATCAAAATGCTGACGAGCCAGAACGGTGAGTTGGGCGCGTCCATTGAAAACCTCGGCTTCGCACGCGTCTTTATTACTGTTCCCGGTGATCGTGCCGTCACTGGAAGGAGCCCTGTGGATGAAATCAGTTGGCCCTGCACGGTTTCGTGGCGCGTGTAGGTGCCAAGAAACAAAAAGATAAGGATGATAGTGGAAGATCGGAATCGTCCGATTCGGACTGGCTTGCGCTAGCAGATGGCGACTCGCCACTTACCGGCATTTCTGCCAGAACTTGCACAAAAACGCAGTCTGGGGACACGCGCGGCGCGTCAGGATATATAACTCACGTTCAAAATAGTTCGTCGCATTCTGCCGAACAGCATCCGGTGCTTTAACGTTCGCCCCTCTTGGAGCGGGAAAAACTCAAGCCCTTCGAGCGCTAGGAGTTTTCGCTATCGATCGCGGCGGGAGACTTCGCCATCTGGAGGCGAAGGTAACCGAGCAAATCGGTCCGCGTGATTAACCCGAGAAATTTCGCGCCGTCCATGATGATGGCGACACGGCCGCGATCGAATACGCCTAACAAGTCCTGAAAT
>CAXSCV010000080.1:0-5146 GCA_964235895.1 uncultured Chthoniobacterales bacterium | reverse complement strand
AGGGGGAGAGCGTTTCCAGTTTGTCGGTCATGGCGGTTTCGACCAGGTCGTTGAAACGCACCGGTTCGCCATGGATTTTCACCAGCAGATCGGATTCGTCGAGAATTCCGGCGGTGCGCCCATTTTCATCGAGCACGGGCAATTGTGAAACATCGGCGCCGCGCATGCGTTTGTAAGCGGTGAGCAAGGTGTCGTTAGGCGTGACGGAAATGACTTCGCCGGCCTCGGCGCGATGGCTGATGAGATCGCGTAAATCGCCTTGCGGCTGGCGTTGGACAAAACCTTGTTCGGCCATCCAAAAGTCGTTGAACATTTTGGACAAATATTTGTTGCCGGTGTCGGCGACGAGCGTGACGACGCGTTTGCGTTTGGTTTGCTGACGGCAATAACGCAGCGCGCCGGCGAGCAGAGTTCCCGTGGATGAACCGCCGAGAATTCCTTCTTCGCGCAAGAGTTCGCGCGCGACCGCGAAGCTTTCGGCATCGGGAATTTCAAAGGCATCGGTCACGTAGGAGAGATCGGCGATGTCGGGAATGAAATCTTCGCCGATGCCTTCGACCGCCCAACTGCCAGCTTCGACGATTTTTTTGGTCTTGATGTACTCGTAGAGAATCGAGCCCGCGGGATCCGCCAAAATCATTTCCACGCCGCGGCGGGGACGGACGCGGCTAAAGAAACGGCTCAAACCGGTGATCGTGCCGCCCGAGCCGACACCCACGACGACGGCATCGACATCGTGCCGCATTTGTTCCCAAATCTCCGGGCCGGTCGTGCGCTCGTGCGCTTCCGGGTTAGCGGGATTGCCGAATTGGTTGACGTAAAATCCGCCGGGAATTTCCGCGGCCAAACGAGCGGCGTAATCCTGATAATAATCGGGATGCCCGCGCGTGACATCGGAGCGGACAATGCGGACCTCGGCGCCGAGCGCGCGGACGTGCGAGATTTTTTCCTGCGACATCTTGTCGGGAATGACGAGAACGCAGCGATAACCTTTGGCGGCGGCGATGAGCGCGAGGCCGAGGCCGGTGTTGCCGGCGGTCGCTTCGATGATGGTGCCGCCGGGTTGGAGATGACCATCGCGCTCGGCCGCTTCGATCATGGAAAGCGCGACGCGGTCCTTGATCGAGCCGGTCGGATTCTGGCTCTCCATTTTGACAAAGAGCTGACACGGGCCGGTGTCGAGACGCGTGATCTCGAGCAGCGGTGTATCGCCGATTAACGAAAGAATCGCTGGCGGTTTTCCGCGCGCAGCTTCGGCGGCGATGATCTCTGTGGGCGCGAGCGGCATCGCTGATTATTTCGCGGCGGCTTCGCCTTTGTGCGACCACTCGCTCGTGCTGTCCTCAAGAAATTGCTGCAAAACCGGGAAGCGCACTTCGCCGTAATTGAGCGCGTAGCGAAGATCGCCGCCTTTATATACCCAAGTGGTCGGAATCCAGCTTACCGGCAAATCGAGGAAGCGTTTCAGGCGATCGTTTCCGCTGCGCGGACCGGCGTCGGCCAGGACGGTAACGTTCGGTTGATCCGCGACTCCGAATTTGGTCAACATCGCTTTTCCGTCGTCCCCAGCATCCCAGACGGAGACGAAGATGAAGTGCGTCTGCGGATTTTCCTTGATGATTTTCGTCCAGCCGCCGCTCTTCATTTCGGCCTGGCAATTCGAACACCAAGGCGCCCAGAGATGGACCACGCTCAAACCCTGCGCGTTGATCAGGTCGGTGGTTTTTTGCTCTGTCTGGGAAGTGGCCGCGTGCGCCGCCTGCAAAGAAAGCGCGAGCGCGCACAAAGCGATGAGTTTGGTCACAACTCAAGCGACACGATGCGCGTCGAAACGTCAACTTTGCCAGCGGCGGCGGCATTCGCGGGGCGTCGGTTGACCTCTCCTGGGAATATGATTAATGTTCCGCCCCTTTCTGCGGGAAAGCACGGCGATCACCGCCGGCGCTGAGCTTCGACAGAATACCTGGCCGGATCTCAATCCTGGCCACAGGGGGAATACAGCAAACCTTATGGCCCAAATGCAGGAACTCCTCGCGAAGTCATTTCGCGAATTCAAAGAAGGCAGCATCGTCAAGGGACGAGTCCTCGAAATCCGACCGCGCGAAGTGCTGGTCGATATTGGTTACAAATCCGAAGGCGTCATCCCAGCGCATGAATTTGATGATGTCGATTCCATGGAAGTGGGCGACGAAGTCGAGGTCCTGCTTGAGCGACTGGAGAACGATGAAGGCATGGTCATTCTCTCGAAAGAGAAGGCCGCGTATCGGCAGAATTGGAACAAGATCGCGAGCGTTTTTGCCGGCGATGGCTTGATCAAGGGCAAGGTGAAATCGGTCGTCAAAGGCGGCCTGATGGTGAACATCGGCGTCGAAGCGTTTTTGCCGGCTTCGCAGATCGATATTATTCCGCCGAAAGATTTGCAGCAGTTCGTCGGGAACACTTACGACTTCAAGATCGTCAAGATTAACGACGACCGGAAGAACGTCGTCCTCTCACGGCGCGAGTTGATCGAGCAGGAGCGGAGCGAGAAACGGCAGAAGTTCCTCGAAGGCGTGAAGGTCGGCGACATGGTCAACGGCACCGTAAAAAATCTGACCGACTTCGGCGCGTTCATCGATCTCGATGGCATGGACGGTTTGCTTCACATCACCGACATGACCTGGGGCCGTCTCGGGCATCCGAGCGAGTTGCTCAAGGTAGGGCAACCGCTGGAAGTGATCGTGCTCGACATTAATAAAGAGAAAGAGCGCGTCTCGTTAGGCCTGAAGCAGACGCAGAAGAATCCGTGGGATCAAATCGAAGAGCGTTTCCCGGCCGGCCAAAGGGTCAAAGGCAAGATCACCAATCTCGTTCCGTACGGCGCTTTCGTGGAACTCGAAGAAGGCGTCGAAGGACTCATTCACGTCTCCGAGTTATCCTGGACGAAACGCATCATGCGTCCTTCCGATGTTCTGACGCAGGGTCAGGAAGTCGAAGCCGTTGTGCTCGGGGTGAACAAGGAAGAGCAGAAGATATCGTTAGGCCTGCGCCAACTCGAAGCGAATCCGTGGGATGAGATTGAGAAGAAATTTACCATCGGCAGCACGGTCAAAGGTCAGATCCGCAACATGACCGCGTACGGCGCGTTTGTGGAATTGGAAGACGGCATCGATGGCATGATTCACGTCTCTGATTTGTCCTGGACGCGGAAGATTAATCATCCGAGCGAAGTCTTTAAGAAGAACGAAGAAGTCGAAGCGGAAGTCATCGACATCGACAAGACGAACCAGCGCATCAGTCTCGGGATTAAACAACTGAGCGACGATCCGTGGAAAGACATCGACACCAAATACAAGATCGGTGATCTCGTCACCGGCAAGGTGACGAAGCTCGCGAGCTTCGGCGCGTTCGTGCAATTGCAGGACGACATCGATGGTCTCGTGCACATTTCGCAGCTCAGCGAAGAACATGTCACGAAAGTGAAAGACGTGCTCAAGGTCGGGCAGGAAGTCGAAGCGCGCGTCATTAAAGTCGACAAGGTCGAGCGCCGCATCGGTCTCTCGATCAAGGCCGCGAATTATTCCGAGGAAGAACTTCGTCGCGAATCCGAAGCCTTCGACAGTCTGCGCCCCGGCGAAGACATGGTCGGTCTCGAGAAAGCCTTCGAAGCTGCCGAGGAAGATTACCGGCCCGGCCAACCGAAGAAGTAAGCTGCGGAACACAGACTTTCAGTCTGTGCGGCCACCGGGCTTTTAGCCTGGTGAATCAAACGCCGGGCAAGAATGCCCCGCGGCCGCACCGGCAAAATGCCGGTGTTCCTAGCGATGGATGCGCTGCAGCACTTTCGGCTTTTGCGCGAAACGCTTGCCGGATTTCTTCCAAAAATCCTGCAACGATCCGCTGATCGCGGCGTGTTGCCGCGCTTGCCGCGCATCGCCGAAACCTTTGGCGATCGCGTAACGCACTTCGCCCTGCGGATCGAGGACGATGGTGCAGCCGCCGTTCATCTCGAAGAGATCGCCGCGCAAATTCACCGTGCAGGCCTGCGTCACTTCCGCGACCAGATCGAAAACCACGCGCCCATCCGGTGTGGCTCGGCGCGAGACGCGGACCGATTCGATCTGCGCCGGCGGCGCTTGCACGATCCCTTTCGGTAATTTCCCGCCCGGCGCGACCAGCCCGAAGTGGCACGCATTTTTCGGATCGGTCACGAAACGGCCGAGCGCATTTGCCTGGCGAATCATTTCCTGCGCGCTCGCAGGTTGGCCCGGTTCGCCATCGAAACGCAGCTTCGCAAAAGCCAGTTCCGGAATGGAAAATTTTTCTTCCGGCGATTGCCAACGGACCGCGTCTTCGGTCATGAACCGGACGCGATTCGGAAAAATATCGCGCCGCCGAAACGAACGCATCAAGGCTTCGCGAAAACCCCATTTGTCGGTGCGCTCGAGGTCGCCGTCGGCGGTGATGAGCGCGCGCAAGTATTCGCCGAATTCCATATCGGCCGGCGGGCAATAATCGATCGCGCGGATGCAGATGTTGAGGAATTGACCGGCGACGGCGCTCGCTTCCTGGGCGATCGCTTTGACCAGCGGATCGCCTAACGACTGCTGGCCGAGCGCCTTCATTTCCAACCCGGCGATGGCGAAGAAGCGCGCGATCTTGCGTTTGGTCACGGTGACGAAAGCTTCGAAAATCGCGGAAACCAAAACCGAGCCGAGCGCGTGCGGTTCCAGCGCGCGATCGTAACGCTTGAGCGATTGCTCGTTAGACGGAAGCACGTCCGAATCGAAAGCCGCGATGCCCTCGAGATCGACCCCGGAACGCAGTGCGGTCGCGCGATTCTTGGAACGCGCATAACCGAACTCGCGCGCCAAATCCGTCAGGAGCGAAATGCTGGCGGCGCCATCGTGCCATTCGCTAATCGCGCGTTCGACCACATCGGCATAGGTGAAGTGGAGAAAGAGCGCGACCAGATCGGCGAAGCCTTCGTGAAACGCGGGAACATCGACATTCGTCGGATGCATGAAGGACGAACGCAATCCATCGAGGAGCGCGTGCGTCGTCTCGTGCGCGATCACATCGTGGCTGAGCGAGGTGCAGACGATCCCGTCGTGCAAAGTGAAACCGGCGCGCTTTCCGCGGACGGTGAAGTAGCCAAACGAGAGGT
>CAXSCV010000079.1:0-13700 GCA_964235895.1 uncultured Chthoniobacterales bacterium | reverse complement strand
AGCCGCGCTACTGCATGGGGCTGGGGACGCCGCCGCAGATGCTCGAGCTGATCGCGCGCGGGGTGGATATGTTCGATTGCGTTTTGCCGACGCGGCTGGCGCGGAACGGGACGGCGTTTACCCACGCGGGCACGCTCAATTTGAAGAACGCGGAGTTCACACTCGACCGGGGACCGATCGAAGAAAACTGCGCCTGCCCGGCCTGCGCGGAATTTTCGCGCGGTTACATCCGGCACCTGCTGAAGGCGGAGGAGATTCTCGGGCTGCGCCTAACGACACTGCACAATCTGCATTTCTATCTGGAGCTGACGACGCGCGCGCGGGCAGCGATCGAAGCGGGAACGTTCGCGGAGTTTCGGCGCGAGTTCGTGGGGAATTATCGGACGCGCGAGGCGGCCGGTTAACGCCGCACGAGTTGGGTGCGCAAGCGGGCGTCGAGCGCGACGTTGATGCGCGCGGCCCAGGCAAGGGACGCTTCACTATTATAATGGATGCCGTCGCCGCCGGTTTTTCCCGCGATGTAATGGGTGAACTGGCGCGAGTCGATGACCTGGAAGCGATTCCCGGCGGCGGCGTTTTCGATCAAAAGATGAATGCGTCCCTGGCTTTTGCGAAAGGCTGAGGAATCGGGCGGCTCAATCCAAATGATCTGCCGCACGCTGCTCCCGCGAAGCGCGTCGATGAAGCGGTGAATGGCGCTGCTGATCTGCCGGTCGCTCAGGTTTTGGTCCATCCAATTCGTTCCCAACTGCACGACCACGACCGTGGGATCGTAGCGCCTAACGAGTGTTTCCACTTTGGGCGTGAGGGTCGGGCGCGGCGGTTTGCCGTTGTGAAAATCGCGATAGACCGGGGGACGATCCGGCGTGCTCTCGCGGTAGCCGCACTTGGTGTAAAACTCCGGTTCGTCCTCGAGCCAGTTCTCCGGCGAGGAACCGCAAGAGGCAAAGGCGGCGACGTTCTGCGGACCGAATCGGACCGCGAGATGTTGCTGAACCGCTTCGCCAAACGGCCCGGTCGAGAGCGAATCGCCAATCATCAAAACCCGCGGCCTGGTCACGATTTCCACCGAAGGCCGATTGGTCGAGCGCGCCTTGCCGTTCGCGATTAAAACGAAACTGCCGAGGAAAAGAAGGAGCGCGAGGAGAGTGGCGAAGGAACGAAACATATTGGTCGTTAGCGCCGGGCGGAGTGTTTCATTTCGTCTTCCACGCAGATGAACGGCTGGAGATTGATCTGCCCGCTTTCGTCGCGCGATTTGGCGGTGTTCCATAGCGTGCCCTCGATCGGATCAAGTCGCAGTTTGTAATTTTTGCCGAGCCGAAATTTCTCCAGCGGCTGTCGTTGCATGGCGATGAAAGCGGGATGCATGACGAGAATTTGTTTCTCGGAATACCGGCCGCTGAGGATTTTCTTCACGTCGTAAACGTAACCGACGAGCGACTCCTGATAGGGCAACATCTCCTGCAATTGCATGGGGCTCGATTTGAAAACGAGTTTCGCTTCCACGATGAGCGGCTTTTCTTTGGCGCGCGCCACCGCGGGCGAGGGTGAAGGCGCGGGCGGCGGCGTGGAATTCGTCGCGACCAGATCGTGCAACGGTTTCAGGGAAGCGAAGGGCTGAGCCGCCAGATCCTGTTGGATGATGTTAAAAACTTTGTCGGCCCATTCGTCCATTTGCGCGCCGAGGAAATGTTCCTTGTCCGGCTCCATGTGCTGATACGGATAGGAGACGAGCGTGCGACTATCGATGACCTTGATTTCCGGGCCGAGCTGCGCGCGCACTTGTTCGAGGAGAAACTCCTGCACCTCTTTCGAAACGCGGCCCGCGATCGGCGGATTGACCCAATAAATCTTCCGCAAATTCGACGGCGCCTCGATCGCTCTGGCTTTGAAGGGCAGCAGATATTTCTTCAACTCCGCGGCGTGGCGCGCGGGCAGAACCGTTTTCATATCGGGGAAAATTCCGAAAAGATTACTCCCGGTTTGGACGACGAGAATGTCGGGATGCGTCGCGGCCAGGATGTCGTCGAGCTTCGGAACTGGATGCGGTTTCGGCGGATGATGCGCCTGCATGCCGTAGGTGTCCTGCAGTTCGCGCGGCTCCGGATTGTTCGCGACCGACTCGATGCTCCAATAACCGCACTGCGTTTTGACGGTCGTGTACGGCTTCTGTTTCAGCCAACTGAGCGGGTTCGTGCCGCACGTCATGTAGGTGTAAGTCGCGCCGACTTGGGGGTCGTTGCGAAAGCGGTGGTCGAGTCGTTTGCCGAATCCGCAAAGCGCGAGCGAGTCGCCCAAAATGAGGACTTTGATCTTTTCCGGAGTCCCGGGCGTCTGCGCGCGCAATGCCGTGCAGAGCGACAAACAGATCAGCAAACCACTCGTTAGGCGCATTTTCATTCCGGCGGTTTATTTGGCGATCGGTTGCACGACCCAACCCTGATCCGCCTCAGTGAATTCGCGCGCGGCGAAGCACCAGACCACGACCTTTTTACGCGAGAGATAATCGGCGTCGGCATGCGCGCGCCGATACAAACTCACCCGCACCGCCGTCGCGCCGGACCCGCGCGTGCCGATGAGATCGGGCGCAAAATGCAATTCGTTCGCGAGTTGATCGAGCAAGCCCGCATGCTCGGCCAGGAACTCGTGAAAGACGAGCGTGTGACTGTCGCCCATGATTAAAACCGGGCTACGCGGGTCCGCTTCCACGGCCGGAAAAATTTGCCGGATAGCAATTTTTTCCGGCGCAGCTTTCGACGTCTCGCCGGTCAGGCTGGTCAGGTCGCCGGTAATGCTGGTCTCCTTCCAATCGCTCGCATAGGCGACATGCGACGACTCGTTAGGCAAAATTTGCCGCACGCGTTGCGCGATCGCTTCCGCGGCCAGCGCGCAGCCCACATCCGACCAATGGCTGTCCGTCCGGCAATAAACCGGGCCGCGCGAATCGTCCCGATGCGCGGCCAAAAGCGAAGTGAGATCGAGCACATCGATGCCGCGCCGTCGCAACTCGGCGTAAAATTCCTGCAAGGCCGGCGCCGATTCCGTCGCGCTTAGTTTTTCATCGAGGCCAATCTTCTCCGGATAAATCGCGCCTTTCGGAGGAACCGGAACCACGAGCAACGCAATGCCGCGTTCTAGAAGCTGGCGGTGAAAATCCGCCATCGCGGGAATCGGATCGGCCCATTCCGCTTTGTGCGCGCGGCTCACTTTGCTGGCGGCTTCTCCCCAAAACTTTCCTTGCGCGAGAAAGCGCAGCTCGGCGGTGAGAAAGAACCAGCCATCAAGACCAGCGGCCGCGCCGGCATTTTTTTTCTCGAGCGCCGCGACCTTGCTCGCGAGTTGCACGCGAAAAGTTTGCTGTTTTTGCGAGAGAGAATTCTGCGCGAACGCATCCGCGCGAAAGATCACGGCGCTCAAGATTAACAGCGAAAGCGAGAGGCGGCGGGGCATGGAAGGAAGAAAGGGAGACCGGAAGGCGCGGATGAGCAACCTGCCGTTCTTTTCCTCTTTTTCCTTTTATCGGCTGAGCTTGCTCCGCACCTTCTCGGCTCGTGGTCTTCAGTTCGCACATTTTCATTTTCTATTTTTTGCCGCTGGCCTTGCTCGGCTATTACGCGCTGGCCTGGGCGCCGCAGCGCTGGCGCAACTTCTGGCTCATCCTGACCGGTTACGTTTTTTACGGCTGGGCCGAGCCGCGCTTCATCGTCCTGATGTTCGCGACCACCTCGATCGATTGGTTGATGAGCCTGGTTATCGCGCACGACTCCTGGCGATTTTGGAAATACTGGCACAAACCGGTCAGCGCGCTTCCACGACACGCTTCGCGTTCGCGCAGACAACATCTCGCCATCACCGCCTCGGTCGTCTCCAACCTGCTCGTCCTCGGTTTTTTCAAATACTTCAACTTCGGCGTCGAGAGCTACAACCAGCTCGTGCACTCGTTAGGCTGGGCCAACGCGCAGTTCGACGCTTTCTTCCGCGTCGTCCTCCCGCTCGGGATCAGTTTCTATACTTTTCAGGCGCTCAGTTACACGATCGACGTCTATCGCGGGGAAGCGGAAGCGATGGCCAATTTCATCGATTTCTCCTGCTTCGTTTCCATGTTCCCGCATTTGGTGGCGGGGCCGATTTTGAAGTTTTCGTTCCTGGCCGATCAACTCAAGGCGCGCACGCTGACGACCGATAAATTCGCGCGCGGCGTGGCCTTCTTTGCGTTGGGACTGGCCAAGAAAATCCTTCTCGCGAATCCCTGCGGCAAGGTGGCGGATATCACGTTCGACGCAGGCGCGCTGCACGCGCTCGATGCGTGGTTCGGCGCGATCGCATACGCGTTTCAGATCTACTTCGATTTCAGCGGCTACTCCGACATGGCGATCGGCCTTGGTCTGATGCTCGGATTCGTCTTCGCGAAAAATTTCGATTCGCCCTACCGCGCGGAATCGATCACCGACTTTTGGCGGCGCTGGCACATCTCGCTTTCCACCTGGCTGCGCGAATATCTTTACATCCCGCTCGGCGGAAATCGCCGCGGCCTAACGAGAACTTACGCCAACCTGGTCGTGACCATGTTGCTCGGCGGGTTGTGGCACGGCGCCTCGTGGAATTTCGTCATCTGGGGCGGAATGCATGGCGGCATGCTGGCCTTCGAACGCAGCCAGGGCCGCGAAGGTTTTTATCATCGGCTGCCGAAGCCGCTGCGCATCGCGTTCACCTTTGTCATCGTGCTGCTGGGCTGGGTTTTCTTTCGCGCAACCGATCTGCCGCGGGCCGGCGCGTATCTGGCGAGCATGTTCGGATTACGAAACGCCGGCGCGAGCGCGTCCTTGCTCAGCGGAATTATTTATCAGCGATATTATTTGCTCTCGTTAGGCTGCGCCGCGCTCGTCGTTTGGGCCGGCCGGCAAACCTGGGATTGGACCCAGCGCATGACCTTGCCCAAGACGGCGGTTTGCTTCGGGCTGGGCTGGCTCGCGTTGGTCGTCCTAGCCACGCAGGAATACAACCCGTTTATCTATTTCATCTTTTAACGAGCGATGCGGAAACGAATTCTTAGAGCGCTGGTCGGTGGCGACAAGCCGCGCATTCCGAAGCGTTCGCTGCCGAGTTACGACGAGCCAACGCCGGAAACGAACCGGTTGCTCACGCGCGAGGAAGAGGCGGAACTCGCGCTCAAGCGCACCAGTTTTTCCCCGGGCGCGCAAACGCTGCTGGTGATTTTGTTTCTGGGAACGATCGCGTCGGTTCCGTTCATCCAACTGACGACCGAACTGCGCGCGCGTCAGCCAGGCGCATGGCCGCCGATGTTCGATGTTTTCAAAACGCTGGCGCGCGCGGGGAAGCGCGACCGCTGGCAATTGCTCCCGCGCGCCGAGGAAATCAAAGCCGCGGAAAAGGAGCTCGAAACGAACTCCGTTGTTTCGCAATGGCTTCTCTCGCCCGTGCAAGCGGCGTTGACCGGCAAGCTGCGCGCCGGCAACGAGCAGGTTTATATCGGACGCGACGGCTGGTTATTTTATCGGCCAGATGTCGACTACGTGACCGCGCCGCCGTTTCTCGCGCCGGCGCAATTGCAACGGCGCGCGCACGCCGCGCGCATTCAGCCGGATCCGCTGCGCGCGATTGTGCAATTTCGCGATCAACTCGCGGCGCGCGGGATCGAACTTCTGATTTTGCCAATGCCGGTGAAGCCAAGCATCGATGGCGAAATGCTGAGCGCGCGCGTGGCCGCGGGCACCGAATTGCAGAACGCTTCCTTCGCTGATTTCAAAGCGCGGCTGAACGCGGCGGGCGTTCACGTTTTCGATCCTGCGCCTTTGTTGCGGCAACGCAAAATAGCCGCGGGAAATGCGCCGGCCTATTTGGAAACGGACACGCATTGGCGTCCGGAAACGATGGCTTTCGTGGCCGAGCAACTCGCGATCAATTTGCCTAACGAGCGCATGGAGAACGGCTCGAAGTTGGAAATTTCCCGGAAAGAAATCAGCGCGCTCGGAGATGTCGAGCGGATGCTGCGATTGCCGCCGGAGGAAAAAATTTATCAGCCGCAGCGAGTCAAGCTCGAGCAAATCACCAGCGGAAACGGCTGGTGGCGGCCGACGCCGGATTCCGATGTCTTGTTCCTGGGTGACAGCTTCGCGAACATTTTCTCGCTCGAAGGATTGGGCTGGGGCGAATCGGCCGGCCTGGCCGAACACCTTAGCTACTCGTTAGGCGGAAAGCCGCTCGATTGCATTTTGCGCAACAGCGACGGCGCTTTCGCCACGCGCGAGATTCTGGCGCACGAGCTGGCGCGCGGTCGCGATCGGCTGGCGGGAAAGAAATTGGTTATCTGGGAATTTGCCGCGCGCGAACTGGCTTTTGGCGATTGGAAATTACTCGATTTGAAACTGGGGCAGGCCGGCCCGTCGCGATTTTTTTCTCCGCGATCCGGCGAAACGGTCGAGGTGACGGGCACGATCGAGAACGTCTCGTTAGTCCCGCGACCCGCGACCGTTCCCTACAAAGACCACGTCATGACGCTGCAATTGGCCGAGGTGAAAATCGCCGGGCGCGCCGAGGCGGAACCCTGGCAGGCGATGGTTTATCTTTGGAGCATGCGCGACAACGTCTGGACGCCGGCGGCGCGACTGCGCGCGGGCGATCATGTTTCGCTGCGTTTGCGCGCGTGGCCGGATGTGTCGGCGCAATACGAACAAATCAATCGCAGCGAGATCGATGACCCGGCGTTGCAATTAGAAGAGCCGGCCTGGGGCGAGTTGGTGCATTGATCCGCGCGCTGCGTGGCAGTTGCAATTCGCGCGCGTCCGTGTTCAATATCAGCCCGCTGCGCAGCTCCCCGTTCGGGAATTCGAGCCGTCACACTGCCGGTCATCCCCATGTTTATATTTTTAGCTCAGACTTCGCCTGCATCGCCGGCCTCACCCGGCGCCAGTCTCTTCGGCATCCTGCCGTTCGTTCTCTTGTTCGTGATTTTTTATTACGTCATGATTCGTCCGCAGATGCGCCGTCAAAAGGATCAAGCAAAACTGGTCTCTGCGCTGAAGACCGGCGATCACGTCATCACCACTTCCGGGATTCACGGCATGATCTCGAATGTGAAAGACTCGACCGTGATCGTGAAAGTGGCTGACAACGTGAAGATCGAAATGGAAAAATCCGCCGTGACCACGGTCGCGAAAACGGAAGCCTGAGAACAAGATCATGACGCCGACTTTAACTTTCATCGCCGGACTGGCGTTACTCATTCTCTTCGGTTGGTATTTCGCGACCGAACACGGAGCGCGGAAGCGTTTCATCGCGACCGCGCTGGTCGTGCTCCTGGTCATCTTCAGTTTTCTGACCATCTGGCCGCCGCAAAAAAAGATCGCGCTCGGCCTCGATATCCAGGGCGGCACGTCGTTTTTGATTCGTCTGGTGGAAGGCGAGAAACAGGTGACGAAGGCAATGCAGGAACAGGCGGTCGAGGTCATCCGCAAACGCGTGGATTATTTCGGCGGCGGCGAGCCGGTCATCAGTCCGGTGGGGAACGATCGCATCCTGGTGCAAATTCCCGGGCTCGATACGGCGAAAATCCAGGAAGCGCGCGAGCAATTATCGCGCGTGGCCAAGCTCGAGTTCCGGCTGGTTTATCCGGATAACGGGGAACGTCTGCGCGGCATCGATGCGGGCACGGAAGTGATTCCGCCGGAGTATCGGATCGAAAGTTACAAGCTGCCCGCGCGCAACGGAAAGCCGGCCGGGGAGGAACGTCTTCTGGTGAAAAAGAAAGCGGATCTCGGTGGGAACCGCGTCAGTTCTTCGAATGCCTTTTACGGCAACACCGGCTGGGGCGTGCACATGGTTTTCGATAGCGAGGGTGGAAAAACATTCGGTAACCTCACAGAAAAATACAAAGGCTACCGCTTCGCCATTGTGCTCGATGGCGTGATTCAATCTGCGCCGGTAATCAAAGACGCCATTTATGGTGGCAGCGCGGAAATCACCGGCACCTTCGGCGAACAGGAAGCGCGCGGATTGGCCAGCGTCCTGGAGAATCCGCTGCAAACTCCGGTGAGCATCGAAGAAGAACGCAGCGTCTCCCCGACGCTGGGGATGGATTCGATTCGCGCGAGCGTGATTGCGGGATTAATCGGGCTCGCCATCACCTTGCTCTGCGTGGTTGTTTATTATCGGTTCGCGGGCGTGATCGCGAACCTCGCGCTCCTGGTCAATATCGTGTTGCTCATGGGCGCGCTGACCATGTTCCATTTTGTGCTCACGCTTCCGGGCATCGCGGGCATCATTCTCACCGTCGGCATCGCGGTCGACGCCAGCGTGCTCATTTACGAGCGGTTGCGTGAGGAACTGGCCAGCGGCAAAACGCTCCGCGTCGCTCTGCAAGCCGCGTACGACAAAGCATTTAGTTCCATCTTCGATGCTAACATCACTACGCTGATCACGGCGGCGATTTTGTTTTGGTACGCCAGCGGACCGGTCAAAGGTTTCGCGATTTCATTAACGCTGGGCATCCTCGCTTCGATGTTCACGGCGTTGATCGTGGGGCGCAATTTGTTCAGTTGGTTCGTCGATACCGGCCGCGTGCAGAAGGTTTCGATGCTGCACCTGATCTCGTCGCACAATATCAACTTCCTCGGCAAAGGACCGATCGCGGTCATTCTTTCCGCAGCTTTGTTGATCGCGGGCGCGAGCGCGTTTGTCATTCGCGGAGATCGCAATTTCGGCGTCGATTTTAAAGGCGGCGATCTTCTGACTTTGAGCACGGCGCAACCAATTTCGGTGCATGACGTGCGGGAGGCGATCAAGCCCTTGCATCTCGAGGAGGCGCCGATTCAACAATCGAAACAAGGCGATCGCAATTACATCACCGTCCGCAGCGAAATTAATACGAGCGAGGCGATCGAAAAACAGGTTTCCACCGCCCTGCCCGCGGCTCAATTCAAAGTCGAGCGCGCCGAGCGCGTCGGCGCACTGGTCGGCGGCGAGTTGGCCAAGAGTTCACTTTGGGCGCTCGGCATCGGCATCCTCGGCATTCTCATTTACGTCACGCTGCGCTTTGAGCTTTCTTTCGCGGTCGGCGCGATCGTGGCGCTGCTCCATGACGTGCTCATCACGGTGGGCGTTTTCTCGCTCCTCGGCCGCGAGTTAACTTTAACGATGGTCGGCGCTGTTCTGACCATCGCCGGTTATTCGATCAACGATACGATTGTCGTCTACGATCGTATTCGTGAAGGTCTGGCCAGCGGCCGCAAGGGCTCGATCGAGCAGATCATGAACGAGAGTATCAATCAGACTCTCAGCCGCACTATTTTGACCAGCGGCGTCACCCTCATCCCGATTCTTTGCCTTTTCTTTTTCGGCGGATCGGTCCTGCGCGACTTCGCTTTGGCCATCATCGTCGGCGTGATCGTCGGAACGTATTCGTCCATATTTATCGCCTCGCCCATCGTCCTTTGGTGGACGCGCGCGCGTGGCGGAAGTGCGAGCAGTTTACGCCGCGAAATGACCGAAAAAGCCGCCCCGGTCAGCCCGACTGTGGCCTCGTAGGCGAGGCAAATCGGGCCCGAAGGGAAAGTTATTCACAAGAGTTGACGGTAGCCGGGCCGGCGCGTAGGATCGGCTCGCCGGTCGAACCGGCAGTTTTTCAACCAGGAGATTTCAAGATGCCCGAAGTAATTGTTCGTAAAGGTGAGCCGGTCGATCGTGCCTTGAAACGGTTGAAGAACAAGCTCGATGCCGAAGGTATTCTCGAGGAAGTCCGTCGACTTCGCGCCTTCGAAACGCCCACGCAAAAGACTCGCCGCAAGGCGAAGGCCAACGCCAAGCGCGGACGCACCAAATTCCGCTTCAATCCTTCGTAGGATTTATTTCGCTCGGTTGTAGCTGCCGAGTTTGTTGGTCACAAAACGGACCACCACGGGCTTCAGCAAAGTCGCCGCGAAACGGAGGGCGCCCATCGAAAGTCCCGCCATCAGCATTCCCTTTTTCTCTTCTTCGCCCTTCTTGGCGAAATCGAACTTCCCGCTTTTTACCTTTACGGTTTTTCGTCGCGCGGACGGCCGCACGGTGAAAATCGTCCCGAGCAAAGTCGCGGCCGAAATCCAAATCTTGGAATGCCGCTGGAACGATTTCCGGAACTTCAGCGGAAAATCCATTTCGTAACGCAAACCGGTCAGGTCGCGCGCCAGGCGATCACGCGTGTGCGCGATTTCCTGCCTTAGATCTTCGATTGATTTCGTTGGTCTACGCTCTTTAGCCATTCACGATCTCTCTTCAATTCAGCGACGCTCGCCTGGAACATCGGCCTCTTTAATTGCATCACGGCGAAGAAGGCGCAGCCCGCCGCCAGAAGGAAATGCAGAATCGCCGCCGCCAGCGCGATCCACACCCACGAAACACCCATCGCATGCGCGATCGCGAAAATAATGCTCACGATCAGGAAAACATAACCTGATGCGATCAGCACAATGGCCGCGCCGATTCCTCCCGCTAAAAGCAGCAGATGAACCAGCGCGCCTTTGGATTCGTGCGCAAAAAGACTGAGGCGGGTTTCGAAAAATGCCGCGAGCGAATTCGCCAGCGAGACAAGATTGTTCACCAGACCGGCGTGTCCCGCAGGATTGCGGAACCGCATGGGTTCGCCAGCCATTCAGCGAACGGCTAGCGACGGAAAATCATCCCGAGCACGAACCCGATGCCGAGAGCGGTGAAGACCGCCTTGGTCGGATTGTCGCGCACGTACTGTTCGCCATCTTCCTGGAAAGTGCGGACACGATCCTGCGCGTCGTCCCAAGCTTGTTCGGCCCGGCCGCGATATTCCCCGGCGATGTCGGTCGCCGCGGTCTTCAGATCTTCCGCTGCGCGGCGCGCGTGCGATTTGCCGCTCTCAAATTTATCGGGAGCGGGTGCCCCGCCTTGTGTGGTTTGTTGTTCGTCAGCCATGATTTTTTCTCCTGTGAATTTCTTCGGGAACTTCCGCCGTTCGCTCAATCAAGCAACAACGCGCGCATTCCTTCTTCAGCATAAACGTAAATCGCCCTGCCCTTGCGCTTACCGCGCGGCGCGAAATCAACCGCCGCGCGCGAGTTATTTTTCGCGAAAGATAATCCGCGCTTTCGTCAGGTCGTAGGGCGACAACTCCACTTCCACTTTGTCGCCCGGCACGATGCGAATGAAATGCTTCCGCATCTTTCCCGAAATATGCGCGAGCACGTTGCGATTTCCTCCGAGCTCCACGCGAAACATCGTTCCCGGCAGCACTTGCGTGACCGTTCCTTCGGTGACGATCTGCTCCTCTTTCGGCATGCGCCGGAAAATAGCCAATCTCGCATCCTTCTCAACCAGGACGCGTCATCGCTGAAAATCGCGCAGCGAAAGTGTTGGCAAATATTGGCGGCGCAATTCCCGCGTCCACCA
The DNA here is from genome assembly GCA_964235895.1 of uncultured Chthoniobacterales bacterium. Classification (GTDB taxonomy): domain Bacteria; phylum Verrucomicrobiota; class Verrucomicrobiia; order Chthoniobacterales; family UBA10450; genus JACCTI01. Next base: position 2,285 of record CAXSCV010000079.1, on the reverse strand, counting down.
TTCGCCGGTGCGCGCGTGTTCTTCGGAGCTGGAGAATCGATATTCATACAAACTCGCTCGAATAAATTGCGGAGGCTTTTCCGGAAATGGATTTCGCGCGAGCAAGCGCAAGACCGCCGCGTCATTCTGCAACAAGCGCTCGACTAATCGCTCCGCCACGACCCCGTCGCGTCGCGAGCCGAGCGCGGCAAACCACATCGACCAATCCAAGCGCGGTTGATGCGGCGCATTCCATTGCGGCGCGCGCTGCAGGTCCCCCGGTTTCCATTTGAACTCGTAAGCCTGCCAATCAAACGCATCCGCGCTTCCTTCAAAAATAATCTCCGGCCGATCCTTCGTCATCACACGAAAGAGCCCGTAGCCGTTCGTGATTTGAAACGGAGCCAGTCCTGATTCCAACGTCTGCACGAATTTTGGCGCATCCGCTTCTGGTCGAATCGCGTTGTAAATCAACCACGCGTTCACCGGCAACGTCACGATCAAGACCATCGCCGGCACAAAGCTCGACCAACTCCACGCGTCGCTCGCCCTCTCACGTCGTCGCGGCGACCAACTCGCATCGTCGATCAGCGGCAGACAAAGCGCGATCGTCAGCAAATTGAAGAAGCAATAATTCCCCGTGAGCGCGATCGCCAATTGCAAACCGATGAGCAACCCCGTCGCGGTGATCCGCAATCGCCGCGGCGCCCAAATAAAAAACGGCACGACGATTTCGATGAACAAGACCGCGGCCACGGAAAATTTCTTGAGCCACTCGGGATTTTTGTCGGCGAACCAGGCGAAAATCGTCGGTAGCGGTTGCGTCCAATAATGATAATCGAGCGCGGTCAGATCGATCCAAGAAGCATCGCCGCTGGTCAGCTTCACCACGCCGGACATGAACATTAATTTGAAGAGCAGAAGCTTGATCAGAAACAAACCCAGCACCGGCACGCGTCCATCGTGCCCGCGGCAAAATCGCCATTGCCAAGGCGCGACGAAGAGCGCAACGAAGCCGGTTTCCAGCAGCAGAATGTCCCATTGATAACTGAAGAAAAGCTCGCCCGCGTTGATCAGCGAAAGATAGGAGGCGAAGCAAAAAATTAACGCCGGCAACGGCAGGAAACCGAAGGTCAACAACGCGGACGCAAGAACGCCGAAAAGACAAAGCGCGTGCAGCATTGCGTCGGAGGAATTGAGCCAGCAAAGCGTCGGATGTTGCAGCGCCAGCGTGCCAAGCGAGCCGCCGAAACTCGCGCGCATCGAGTTCAATAATTCGCCCGCGGGAATCAGTCCGCGCGCGCCCATCAGCCCGTCCACCTGCACCCAAATGGAAATGAACGCGATCAAGTAAACCAACCCGATCGTTCGCAAAAATCCGCGGCGAGCCGCCAAGTAAGTTGGTCGCCGCACATCGGTTCCCCACAGCGTTCGCGTGGCGAAGGAAGCCATCATGCGACGCCGCGCGATGAAGCGATAAATGCCTTCCGCCAGTGCCGCGAACACCGGCACGCGCTGGTAAATTTTCAGCGGCCATCTTCTCCCCGGCGCGTGCGCCAGTGCGCGAAAAACAGCTTCCGCGCCGCGAAAAACTTCGCCGTTTGCGTCGATGAGATGAACCGCGGCCGCCAAATCCGCCACGGCGATTTCCGGAAATTCCGCGCCCGCCTCCTGAAAAGATCGATACTCGACCGCGTCGCCCGTTAAATCCTTCCAGCGCTCGATCCAGCGTCGGCAGAAATGGCAATCGCCATCGAAAAGCATCACCGGTTTCGGCGGCGGATGAAGCACGCGGCGCGGTGAAGCGTTTTCCATTTGCACTCGTTAGGCGCGAAACTCCGCCCAGATCGGCGCGTGATCCGACGGCTCTTTCCCCTTGCGCATTTCGCGGTCGATTCCCGCATCGGAACAACGCGCCGCCAGCGATTCGCTCGCCAGCACCGCGTCGATCCGCAACCCGCGATTTTTCGGAAAGGCCAGCATGCGATAATCCCACCAGGTGAAGAGTCCCGCTTCCGGATGATGCAATCGCAGCGTGTCGACCAGACCCGCCTCGCGCAACTTATCGAAGGCCGCGCGTTCGCCTTCCGAACACATGATCGCTCCCTGCCAGAGCGCGGGATCGTGCACGTCCTCATCGCGCGGCGCGACGTTAAAATCACCGCAGATCGCCACATCGCTCGCGAGCTTTTCCTCTCGCCGCAAACAACTCGTTAGGCTCGCATACCATTTCATTTTGTAATCGTAAGCCGGCGAACCCACCGCCTGTCCGTTCGGCGCATACACGGAAAAGATTCGCACGTTGC
>CAXSCV010000078.1:11796-13791 GCA_964235895.1 uncultured Chthoniobacterales bacterium | reverse complement strand
ATTCCTTCTGCGTGACCGGATGAAGAAACTTCACCGCGCAGGCGTGCAAGCCGAGACGATGCGCGGGGTTGGTGCGAGCGCCGTATTTCTCATCGCCGATGATCGGACACCCGGCGTCCGCCAGATGAACGCGAATCTGATGACGCCGCCCGGTCTGCAAAGTGAGCTCGACCAGCGTGCGTTTTCGTCCGCGCGCCAGCACGCGAAAATGCGTCACCGCATGCCGCGTCTCGGAACTTTGCGGCGAGCTAAAAACGCGGAACGGATTCGTTTCGTTTAGATGCGAATCGAAGGTCCCCTGCTCTTTTGTCAGGTTTCCTTCGACGACCGCTTCGTATTTTTTTACGACCTGATCCCAACCGGTTTGCAACTCTTGTTTTGCTTCGGCGGTTTTCGCGAAGATCATCAAACCCGACGTTTCGCGATCGAGCCGATGGACAATCCAAATGCGATCGCGCGCGTGCGCATTGCCGCGCCGGATGTAATCGGTCAGCTGAAAATAAGCGGTCTTTTCCTGCTCGGCCACGCTCGCGACGCTGAGCAAATTTTCCGGTTTATCGATCACGATGAGCGTGGCGTCTTCGAAGTAAACCTTCATCCCGGAAGCAAGCGTGGTCTTCGGAACGGCGAAGCGATCCGAACGAATTGCGACCGTGTCGCCCGCGACTAACGAGTGGTTGAATTGCGTGATTGGCCGGCCGTTTACCATCACGGCCTGAAACTTCAGCCAGTTGCGAATCTGCTTCTTTTTCTGGTCGGGCCATTGCGCGAAAAGATACGCGAGCAATTCGGCGGGCTGCGAGACCGTGCGCGATTTCGGCATGGCTAAGGGATTGGACAGCCCGGGGTTGATCCTCCGGCCCGAGGGCGGGCCGGCTCCAAAGTGCGCGATTTCGGCATTGGGAAATGGCCTAACGAATCATTCGCTCGCCCACTTCGGCGCGCGCTTTTCCAGGAATGCGGTGACACCTTCTCTAGCCTCAACCGATTCGCGCGCCTGCATGTGGTGTGCGAGCGCGCGCTCGATGTCTTCCGCGACTGAAGTGGACCAAAGCTCCTCGAGCAGGCGTTTCGAATTTGCCAGCGCGCCGGGCGCGTTTTGCAAAATGGTAGATGCGAGTTTTTGCACTTCGTTGCCTAACTCGTTAGGCGCGACTACGCGAGTGACCAGACCCATTTCGCGCGCGCGTTCCGCTTCGATCAGTTCGCCGCTTAAGAGCAATTCGCGAATGTCGCGCTCGCGCAATTGCCGCCGCAGAAAAGTCATGACCAGCCCTGCGACGAGGCCGCGTTTCACTTCCGGATAACCAAACTTTGTGCCTTCGGCCGCGATTACGAAATCGCAGGCCGACATGATTCCCGCGCCGCCCGCGACCGCCGCGCCGTGCACCGCCGCGATGGTGACGAGCCGCGTTTGGCTAATCGCAAGCAAGGTTTTCGCGACCATGCTACCGGACTCGTGCGCCTTCGCCGGTTCGGCGACTTCGTTGAGATCCATCCCGGTGCAAAACGATTTGCCGGCTCCGATGAGAACGAGAATTCGCTGACGCTCGTCGGCCGCGGCGGCGTCGATCGCGGCGATGAGTTCGGTCATTAATGCAATCGTTAGGGCATTGCGGCGTTCGGGACGATTGAGCGTGATGGTAGTGACGCGATCGGATTTTTCGACGAGGACAGTAGGCATGGTAGGAAGTGTGCGGGGTGAACTTGCGCGCTTCCCCGCTGCCCTCAAGATAAGACGAGCAAGGTCGACCCAATGGAGGATGTAAAAATAATCGAATGTCCGCGCGATGCCTGGCAGGGATTGCCGCGGCAAATTCCGACCGAGCGCAAGGCGGGTTATCTGCGGGCGCTGATCGCCGCCGGTTTCAAACACATCGACGCGGTGAGTTTTGTGTCGCCGAAAGCGGTCCCGCAAATGGCCGACAGTGAAGAAGTATTGCGCCAACTCGGTCCGCATGAACAGCGCCATCAGGCCGCCGACGAAGAAGAAAG
>CAXSCV010000078.1:0-11786 GCA_964235895.1 uncultured Chthoniobacterales bacterium | reverse complement strand
GAGGGCGTCGAGATCATCGGAATTGTCGTGAACGAAAAAGGCGCGGAGCGCGCGATCGCCACTGGAGCGGTCACGACGCTCGGCTACCCGTGTTCGATTTCGCCGACTTTTCTGCGCCGGAATCAGAACCAATCGCCGGAAGAAAATCATGCGGTTCTGGAACGGATCGCGACACGCGCGCGCGAATCCGGTTTGCGCATGGTCGGCTACATCTCGATGGCGTTTGGCAATCCTTACGGCGACGAATGGAGCGAAGAGAAAATCACCGAAGCCGCGCGCGCGATCGGCGGCCTCGGCCTCGATTCGATTTCGCTAGCCGACACCGTCGGCACCGCGCAAGCCGCGCTCGTGCAGCGCGTCGTCTGGGCCGTTTTAGATGAATGCGGTGAGCGCGAAATCGGTGTTCACCTGCACAGCAGGCGTGCGGAGGCGGCCGCGAAAATCCTGGCGGCTTACGATGCGGGTTGCCGGCGTTTCGATGCGGCGATCGGTGGATTGGGCGGGTGTCCATTCGCGCAGGACGATCTGGTTGGAAATATTCCGACCGAAGAAGTGGTGAAGGCGTTGCCGCAAAGTGGGCTGAGGCTCGCAGAGCCGATCGTGCTGAATGACGCGATCGCGAACGAGTTCACTCGTTAGACCGAAGCCTTACGCCGCTGCAGCTTGGCTATTTGGCTTGACCGAATTTTGTGAGGCGCCCAGCGTCCGTGATGCCTCAACCACGCCATTATTTATGAAACTTAAACTCTTCCTGAACCTTTGTTTTCTGGCTCTCGCTGGCGCGACCGTTTCCGCTCAGACGATTTATAGCAATATCACCGCGGGTTTTCCCGGCGACTCTGGCCGCGAATACGGCGGTGGCTCAAACACTTACTTCGGGACGCCTTTCACGACGACGGGCAGCGGCAATCTCTCCACGCTTTTGCTCGACGCTGGGATCAGCGATCCGTCTCAGCCATTCACATTCACGGTCGGCTTGTACACCTCTGTCTCCGGGCAACCGGGCTCGCTTTTAGAGAGTTGGACTCAAGCATTCCCTCTCGCGTCCCCTCCTTTTCCTCCACCGCCGGCAACGACTTTGACCTCGGTCTCTCATCCGTTTCTTGTCGCTTCGATTCAATACTGGCTGGTCTTGACTCAAGCCAATGCCAACCAAGTCTATCTCTATACGAATGATACCGGAGTGAATGGCGGTTTCTGGGCGGGGAACAATATCAGCGCGCTGAATCAATCTGTCGCAAACATGAATGATCCCATCCCCGGTCTCCGACTGACCGCAGTCCCCGAAGTCTCGACGTGGATGCTTCTTGCCCTTGGGGCGGTCGTTTGTCTTTTGGCGCAGAAGCGGACGATGAGCCGATCCGCTGCGTTGCTGGAAAACTGATAGTAGCAACCCGCTGGAAACGGAGCCGGCCCGCCCTCTGGCCGGACGATGGTCTGCTATTTGATTTTACTTCCCAAGCTCCGGCGCGACGTAGCCTAACAAGTCCTTAGCGCTCCGCTGATTTCTCTTTTTTTGGACGAAGGACCTATTTTGCCGTACCGCTGAGTAGGTTGGGTTTGCGGGCGGGTTTGCCGAAAACGGAATAGAAGCGCGATCTTAGGTATTCGCGCGGGGTTTCTCCGGAAACTGGGTTATACCAATGGCGAAGTTGCCGGCGGGAGAAGAGCGGCTCGTAGCCTAACGACTCCATGAGGTCGCGGCAATGCCATTCGATCCAGCCTATTTCCGAAGAACTCAGGACGGTACGCCAGCGGTTTTCTGGCTCAGGGCTGATCGCGGGAAAGGGGCGTTCGGTCGCGGAATTTCCTCCCCAGCCGTGACCGGCTTTGGTCGGCTGGAGTAAGCTGGGCTGAAAGGTGATGTCGAGGAAATCGCAAACGCGCCGGAGGGTGGCGGTAGGATTGAAAACAAGGTCGCCGAATTTGACCACTTCAATCCGGGCGGGCTGGGGAACCTGTTGTTCTTTTTGTTTCAGGGCGAAGTGAGCAGCGGTGCGCCAATGTCGGATGACGAAGTAAGCCGAGAAACGGCGGAGGCGGCGGGTGCGCTCGAGCAGGATATGTGAAGCGAGAAGCGCGCGCGGGTCGCGCAAAGTAAAGAGGATGCGCGCTTGTGGAAAGCGATGGAAGATAGCGTCGAGATAATCGCGATTCGCGGGAGTTTTTTCCACCCAGCGCTTGATGGAATCCTGCGGGCGCTGGCAGACCGCGGCGTAGGATTCCATCAGAAGAACAAGAAGGTCGCGATCGCTGTTCGCCGGTAGAAAGGCGCGCCGGCGAAAATCCTCGAGGAGTTGCGCGGTGGGAAAATAAGAGTAATCGCGTCGGCCCCATTTGCAGGCACCGCCGAAGAGAACATTCGCGAGCGTGTGAGCGGTAAGGTATTCGAACTGTCTCTTGCGAGTGTCTCTCCCATGCCGGGCGAGGACACCGGGAAAGTAGGCCGTTTCTTCTGGTAACACGAGTAACTCTGGATGGCTATCGAGTAACGCCATGAGTAAGGTAGTACCCGAACGGGCAGGGCCGGCGACAAAGACTGCGCGCTCATCGAAGGCCAACTGTCGCGGCGCGAGCAGGGAGATCATTGGGCGTGAGAGGACGCCTCTTTCCGCGAGCGACGACCAACTATTTCGGCGAAGGCCTCGGAAAAGGAGCGCGATTCTGGCACAACCGGCTGTTCAGCCTGGTAAGGGCGTGGCGACCGCTCGAGTGAACCAAGGTTAAACTCCGCCGGCACCTGGCCTATAACCTGATCGAAGAAAGCTGCTGCCTTCGGCGCGAAAGGAAAAGAAGGCCAAAAGGCATAAGCATTCAGCCCATAATTAAACGCCACCCGAGATACGGTAGAGGAGACGGAAAAGACCGCCGCGATCTCGCGCGCGTGTCGCAGGAAATAAAGCTCGGCAACTTCGCCATCTCGTTCGACGGCGAAGCGATCGAGCCGGAGTCGCCCAGACTCATTCGTCTCAGCCGGGTGCGGACGGTAGATCAATTGATAAGGCGTCGGGTAACAGCGTCTCAGATAATCGAGACAGGCATTTAATTGCGTCACATAAGTCTCTGTCGGCAAATTGCGGACAAGTAAGAATGGCGTGCCACAGAAGATAACGCGATGACCGACACCGATCCCCTCACCTGCCGAAGGAAAAATCCCGCTTAGCTCGCTGAGTCGGGGAAAGCGGGACAGTTGTGCCTGCTCCGCACCCACCGGCCGTTCATAGCCGTCATTACTCAGGAGTAGAAGGCAGTCGAAAACTTTCTCCAAAGGCGCCACGAGGCGTTTGATCCGCACGCCGTCGCCGCGACCGAACCAAGGTTTCAGATTCAAAGTCCGATGGAGACCGGCCTTAGGTTCCAGGAAATGATTTTGCAACCAGCTGGAAGTAGTATGTCGATAACGCCGAAACGTAACTCGATGACTAGCCTCGCCATACTTCTGCACCGTCGTGCAAAGCACTTTGTAAACCTGCGGATAGGCGGAAGCGAGCGCGTTGCTCAGCACGGTAATGCCGGCCAGAAGGAAAATGGTGTCCTCGGACGCAATCGGGAGAGCGCTCAGATGTCGCTGCCGTTCGCGAAGCGCGCGAGATAAACGCGCAACATCACCCAAGCCCCGACAAGTGGGCACCTTCCTGACCGGGTGCACTTCGTCAAAGCAGCTGCGGTAAGTGTCCCACTTTGCTTTCTGCCACCACTCAGACTCTTCATAGATGAGATTGCAGCTACAGAAATACTTTCGCGCGACAGTTACCGCCGCGAGCGCAGTTACCAAGTTGTCAGGCCGAGTCAAGGCGATCCAGAGACGGCCATTGTGTGTCATCGCTTCAGTTCGGCGGTATAAGCTATCGAAAGATGTGAATGGTTGGGAGAAGCCGGCAGCCATCGAGCTTATGCGCCGAGCTATCTCCAAATCAAAAGACGAAAGGCAAACTCCTATCGCGCGTGACACCTGGACGCCTAAGTTACGTCTGCACCACGCCCGTGTGGAAACGCGCTTTCGGCATTGGGCGGGAAACGTAGGAAAGTAGCCTAACGAGTACTTCGCGCGTCTCGTGTGGTTGAATGATGGCATCGACCCAGCCGCGCGCCGCGCCGTAGCGAATATCGGTTTGCTCTTCGTAATTTGCTTTCACCTGGGCGCGCAATTCTTCGAGTTCTTCCGGCGTGGATTTCTTATCGCCGCGATCGCGCGCGCGGGCGAGCACGCTGAAGACAGTGTCGCTCGCCTGGGCTGCGCCCATGACCGCGTAACGCGAATTCGGCCAGGCGAGAATAAAGCGCGGATCATAGGCCTTGCCGCAAAGCGCGTAGTTGCCCGCGCCGAAGGAACCGCCGACGACGACGGTGATTTTCGGGACGACGGAATTGCTGACCGCGTTCACCAGTTTCGCGCCGCTGCGGATGATGCCGCTTTGTTCCGCGTCGCGACCGACCATGAATCCGGTCACGTCTTGGAAGAAAATAATGGGCAAGCCGGTCTGGTTGCAATCCATGACGAAACGCGCGGCCTTGTCCGCACTGTCGGCGTAGATGACGCCGCCCATTTGAATGCCCTGTTTTTTCGTGCGCGATTGAATGCGCTGACTGGCGACAATGCCGACCGGCCGTCCGCCGATGCGAGCGTAGGCAGTAACCAGCGTCTTGCCGTAATCGGCTTTGTATTCGTCTAACGACTCGGCATCGATGATCGAGGCAAGCAGGTCGCGCGCATCGTACGGTTTGTGGCCATCGAGACTGATCACATCGTAAACCGCCTCGGGCGGTTTAGCCGCTTTGGTTTTCTTCTCGTTAGGCAAATTCTTCGCCGCTTCCGCTTCCGGAAGGAGCGCGACTAACGAGCGAACCTTTTGCAAACACGACTCGTCGTCTTTCTCGTAGAAATCGACCGTGCCGCTGATCTCCGCGTGCATCTTCGCGCCGCCGAGTTCTTCCTGCTCGATCACCTGACCGATGGCCGCTTTGACTAACGAGGGACCCGCGAGATAAAGGCCGCTCCCTTCCGTCATAAGAATTTTATCGCAGAGCACTGGCAAATACGCGCCGCCGGCAACGCAGTTCCCCATGATCGCGGCGAACTGCGGAATGCCCGCGGCCGAGATGACGGAGTTGTTGCGGAAGATGCGCCCGAAATCGTCTTCATCCGGAAAAATCTCGTCTTGCATCGGAAGAAAAACGCCGGCGGAATCGACCAAATAGATGATCGGCAAATTGCATTCGAAGCCGATGCGTTGCGCGCGGATGAGCTTCTTCGCGGTCTGCGGAAAGAAGGCGCCGGCTTTCACGGTTGCGTCGTTGGCAATGATCAAACACGGAATGCCGGCGACATTTCCGATGCCGGCGATCGAACCAGCAGCGGGAATTTTGCCCCACTGCTCGTACATTTTGTAAGCGGCCCAAAGTCCGAGCTCAAAGAACGGCGAGTCTTTATCGAGCAACTGCGCGATGCGTTCGCGGGCAAAAAGGCGTCCGAGTTTATGCTGGCGTTCCTGGCCGGCTTTGCCGCCACCTTCGCGCAGCGTTTCTTCCTGTTGTGCGATTTCTTCGCAGTGTTCGCGCAATGAATTTTTTGCAATAACGGGAGCGGCCATGACGGAAGCATCGGTAAGCTGCGCCACCGGACGAAGCAAGCATTGCCGCCGTTTTCCCGCTGGCTAACGAGCGGGCCACGCTGCTTAACCGACAATTTGGATCGTGGCCGAAACGGAATGTGGCGCGAGCATCCTTGCTTGCGTCTTTCTGGAACTCGCAAGCTGGGAAGCTCGCGCCACTCTTCAAAAGCGCGCGCGCTTAGTAAATATCGTCGTCTGTCGCGTAGCCGTAGTCGTCGCGAATCGAACGAAGACGATTGCGACTGCCGCGCTCGGATTGCGGACTGTTGATCCGTTCCATCGCGAGTTTTACCAGCAACGGCACGGCAGCCAACGCGCCCACCGAGACCAAGGCGATCGCCGTCGCATGTCGCGCCGGACTCTTGATTTTATCGGCTACGAGCATTCCGATTCCGAGGCCGAAAGCGGTGCGAGTAAGGACGAGTAAACCATCGAGTGGAATTTCCTCGGGAGTTTTCGGAAGAGAGAGCGAGAGAGGCACGGCATTTCTTTATACGACCCGAAGCTCGAAAAAGAAATGGGAAATCTGGAAGCGGTGCGGTCAATTTCGTGCTTCGGTTTGAAACGCTATGTCGCAACCGATTTACGCGCTGATCCTCGCCGGCGGGAGCGGTGAACGCTTTTGGCCGCTCAGTCGACGGGCGCGACCGAAGCAATTACTGCGTTTGATTTCCGAGCGAACGTTGCTCGAAGAAACGGTCACACGATTGGAAGGATTGATTCCGCACGAGCGGATTCTCATTCTAACGAACGTCGAACAAGAGCCGGGCGTGCGCGCGCTGCTTCCGGATTTTCCCGCGGAAAATATCGTGGCCGAACCGGCGAAACGCGATACCGCGGCGGCGGTCGCGCTCGGCGTCGGATGGGTCGCAGCGCGCGATCACATGGCCACGATGGTGGTTCTGCCGGCCGATCATGTGATCAAAGATACGGTTGCGTTTCAGCGCACGATCACGACCGCGGCGAGCGCCGCGCGAGAGAGCGGCGCGCTGGTCACGATTGGGTTAAAGCCGAAATGGGCTTGTCCCGGTTTCGGTTACATCGAGATGGGCGAGACAGTGCGGATGCGGACGACGAATGAGGCCCAGGCGGTCATTCATCACGTCCTGCGCTTTCGCGAAAAACCAAACGCCGAGCTGGCCGAAACTTTTCTGCGCGCGGGAAATTTTCGCTGGAACGCGGGTATGTTTATCTGGTCGGTCCCGACGGTCCTGAGCGAGTTCAATCGGCACGCGCCGGAGTTGGCCAACTTCATTTCGCAGCTCACGGTTCGCGATGGATTCACGAAAGCTTTGGCGGAGCGCTTCGAGAAATTGCCGAAAATTTCTTTCGATTACGCGATCATGGAAAAAGCCGATCGCGTCCTGGTGATCGAAGCGGCGTTTGATTGGGACGATGTCGGCGGTTGGCAGGCGGTCGCTTCCTATTTCGAAAGCGACGCCGAAGCGAATGCCGCGAACTGCGCGATCACCGCGGTCGACTCCACCAACAACATCGTCTTCGACGAAGACGGCACGAAGATCGCGCTCCTCGGCGTGCATAATTTAATCGTCGTGCGCACGGGAGACGCACTCCTCGTTTGTCATCGGCATCAAGCGGAGAAGATCAAAAATTTAATCGGCAAATTGCCGGCGGAATTGCAATGAGCGGTCTGGCACTCGTTAGGCGAATGCTCGGGATCGATTACGGACGGGCGCGCATCGGCGTGGCCGTTTCCGATGAACTCGGCATGCTGGCGCATCCGCTCGAAACTATTCCGGCCGCGAAGATTGACGTGGCCGCGAAGCGCGTGGCGGAGATTGCGCGAGAGAAAAATGTCGAACGCGTGGTTCTGGGCATGCCGCGACATATGAATGGCGACATCGGCTTGGCGGCTGAGGAGGTGAAAATTTTTGCCGATAAATTGCGGCCGCTTCTTCCTTGCGAAATCGTGCTCTGGGACGAACGCCTAACGACCACGGCCGCGAACCGCGCTCTCCGCGAATCCGGACAAAAAACTCGGCGCACGCGCGGCGTGGTCGATCAAGTGGCCGCGCAAATGATTCTGCAAGGTTACCTCGATCGCGCGCAGGGTTTGCCACCGATCGAATAGATGCCGAGCCGGCTGAGATTTGCCGTGGCCTACGATGGCGCGCCGTTTGCCGGCTGGCAGAGCCAGGCGAATGGCAACACCATTCAGGATCGGCTGGAGCAGGCGTTCGCGGTCATCGCGTGTCAGCCGGTGCGCGTGCATGGCGCCGGGCGAACGGATGCCGGCGTGCACGCGCTCGCGCAAAGTGCGCACGTCGATCTTCCCTCGCGCGACATTCCTGCCTGGCAATGGATTGAGGCGTTGAATGGAGCGCTGCCGCCGACAATTCGCGTGATGCGTTGCCGTTATGTTTCAGACGCTTTTCACGCGCGCTTTTCCGCTACGGGAAAAATCTATCGCTATCGCATCTGGAACGCTTCGGTTCTTCCGCCGCTCGAACATGGACGCGCCTGGCATGTGCACGCGCCGCTCGATCTGGACGCGATGCACACGGCCGCGAATCATTTTCTTGGCACGCATGATTTCGCGGCCTTCGCCGCCAATCGCGGACAGACGGAACGCGATACCGTTCGAACCATCAAAGCTGTTCGTGTGCGACGAAGCGGATCGTGCCTAACGATCGAATTTTCCGGGACCGGCTTTCTCTACAAAATGGTGCGCCTGATGGTTGGCCTTTTGGTTCAGCGAGGCCGCGGGCAATCGCCCGCCGAGGAGATCGCGCAACGTCTTTCCGCGCCCGCGCAATTTCGCGCTCGATCGCGTCTGGTTGCGCCAGCGGCGGGACTTTATTTGGTGCGCGTTAGCTACTAAGCGTTTTCGCTTTCGCGAAGGCCTCAGATGGCAGGAGACCTGCTTGGCTCTTTCTGTCATGACGCCCTCGGCAGCGCCTACGCTCGGCTCCCACCCTCGTCGCGGAGCTTTCTCCCTTTTTGGCCGCAGCGTTTCCTGGATTTTCAGCCAGAAACATTTTCACGTTAAACTGTTCTCCGGCACCGCCGCCGGCGTCATCGTCATCATCTTTCTCGCCGGCGTTTTCTTGTTTCTGACTTTTCGCAATCATCTGCACGAAGGACTGCGCAATCACACCGTAAACGTGATGCGCTTAAGCAGCGTGATCGAAAACGATATCTCCGTCCTGGAAACGGCGCATCGCGGTTACCTGCTCACGGGCAATCCCGCCGCGCTCGAGGCCTTCGAAACTCGGCGGCAACTGATCAAACAACGGATCGACGATCTCACCGGTTTAATCCTGAACAGTCCGCTGCAGCGCAAGCGCATCATGAAGTTGCAGGAGTTCGTGCAGAATTGGTTGAAGACCATCGCGCTGCCGGAGATCGCGGCGCGGCAGGCAAAGGGAAATACCGGTCCGATCACTTCCGCAGCGCTCGGTCATTCCTTGTTAGGCCAAGCGCATGATCTTTTGCAATCCTTGCAAAACGAAGAGCAAATCCTGCTTAACCAGCGCATGCGCGACCAGGAATGGGCCGCGCAATCAACGCAGATTCTCGATCTCCTGCCGAAGCTCGAACGTTCCGCCGTGGAAATGGAAAAGGAGAAACGCGGCTATCTGCTCACCGGTGAAAACAGTTTCATCGATTCCTATAATCGCGCGGCGACTGCTTTCAGTAACTTTCATGGTTACCTTTCCATCCTTGTAGCTAACAATGCGGAGCAATCCGCGCTCCTCTCTGAGATCCGTTCCGAAGTCGACCGCTGGATCAGTAACTCGGCCACGCCGGAAATCGAAGCCCGTCGGACGAACCGCAGCGCCGGCGTCCTGCCCGCCGAAAACGGTGAGAGCTTAATGAGCGACGTCCGTTCCAAGATCGGCGCCTTCGAGAAAAACGCCCAGGACGCGTATGAAGCGCGCGTGACCGCGGCGAGCCACGAGCGCATCGTCAAAACGATCGCGCTCGGCGTGCTTTGCTTCCTCGCGGTTTCGCTTTTGGTCGTCTCGAACAGTTACAGTTGCGTGCTCGTTCGCCGGCAACTTTGCAAGCTCGACGGCATCGAAGCGCGCATCAATTCCATCATCCAAAACATTCTCGACGGCATGATCATCGTCGACGCGCAGGGCGTCATTCAATCGATGAATCCGGCCGCGGAAAAAATGTTCGGCTGCATCGAGAACGAGATGATCGGTCACACGTTTATTAAGCTCGTGCCGAGATGTTACGCCGAGGAAGCGGAGGCGCCGCCCACGGCCTGCGCCTGGGACGATCTCGCGCGGCACACCGGCAGAACGACGATCGCGGTTGGCCGCACCCGACGGCAAAATAGTTTTCCGATCGAGATTTCGCTCAGCGAAATGACGGTCGATGACAAACAGCTTTTCGTGGCCATGGTCCGCGACGTCACGGAACGAAAACGTTTCGAGCAAGAGATCGACGCCGAAAAAGAAAACCTCGCAGTCACGCTCCGTTCGATCGGCGACGGCGTCATCACGACCGATGTCCAGGGGAAGATCATCATGATCAATAAAGCCGGCGAAGGACTAACCGGTTGGGAATCGAAAGATGCGATCGGCCAGCCGCTCAAGACGGTCTTCAATGTCGAGATCGATGTCGCGGCGCAGGCGCGCGCACAGAAGAGCGGTTCGCGAAACGAAGCGCAGTCTCTCCTTTTGAGTTTGCCGGAAAACGCCACGCTCGTTTCGCGCGCCGGGAGCGATCACGTGGTCGAGCAAGTCGCGTCGCCTATTCGCGACAGCAAAAATGAAGTGGTCGGCGTGGTGCTCGTCTTCCGCGACATCACGGAACGGCAGCGCAACGAAGCGGAGCGGCGCAAGGCCGAAACGCTCGAGCAACTCGGTTTGTTGGCCGGCGGAATCGCGCACGATTTCAATAATTTGCTAACCGCGATCATCGGCAATATTTCGCTCGCTTCGCTTCTTCTTCCGCCTAACGACGAGATGGGCACGCGTTTGAACGATGCGAAAAATGCCTCGATGCGCGCGCGCGATCTCGCGCAACAGTTGCTCACCTTCGCGCGCGGCGGCGCGCCGATTAAGAAGACATCGTCGATCGGAAAACTTATTCAGGACACGGTCAGCTTTTCTCTGCGCGGCACGCACAGCCGAAGCGAATTCACTTTTGAAGACGAGCTTTGGCCGGCGGAAATCGATCCGGGTCAGATCAGCCAGGTGGTGGCCAATCTCGTGGTCAACGCCGACCAGGCGATGCCGAACGGAGGCACCTTGCACGTCAGTTGCGACAACTTCATTTACGGACCGGAGACGCCACAGCAGGTGGTCGATCTACTGCCCGGCGAATATATCCGGATCAGAATTCGCGACGAAGGCGTGGGCATCCCCGATGATTATATGAAGCGGATTTTCGATCCCTACTTCACCACGAAAGCGAAAGGGAATGGCCTCGGTTTGGCCACGACTTATTCGATCATCAAGAATCACAACGGCCTGATCACGGTCGAGTCGCAGGTGCATTTCGGTTCCACATTTACCATCTACCTGCCGGCCGCGCGGGACCAGGCGGTGCCGATGGAACCGACTCACGCCATCACGCCCGATGTCCAAACCGGCAGCGGTCACATCCTGATTGTCGATGACGAAGAAGCGATTCGCGCGCTCGTGGAATTCACTTTGAGCCGGCTAGGTTACGAGGTGGCTGAGGCCGAGACCGCGCAGGAAGGTGTGAATCTTTATCGCGAACGAATGATGGCCGGGCAGCGTTTCGATGTGGTTATTCTCGATCTCACTTTGCCGGGCGGCATGGGCGGAAAGGAAGCGCTCAAGAAGCTGATCGAGATCGATCCGACAGTGAACGCGATCGTCTCCAGCGGTTACGCGATGGATTCGACCATGAGCCGTTATCAGGATTTCGGGTTCCGCGGAGTGATCGCCAAACCCTACGAAGCATCCGAGCTTGGCCGCATCGTTAAGGAAGTGATCGAAGGCAGCCACGTGAACCTGGACACGGACAATTACGACGGCGGACGGCTGGCCGAGCGCGTGGCCTAACGAGTCGTTGGCACGTCTAGCTTTCGCTCGCGCGCAGTCGCGGCAGAAGTTGTTCTAAAATCGCGGCGACCGATTCCTCAACACTTTGCTCGTCAGTTCGGACAACGATCTCCGCATCTTCCGGCGCTTCGTAAGGCGCATCGATCCCTGTGAAATCGCGAAT
>CAXSCV010000077.1:0-14787 GCA_964235895.1 uncultured Chthoniobacterales bacterium | reverse complement strand
GATGGGCAACGGCGGCCCGCATGCGGCCTACGGTTTCGTCTTCGATCACGAATTCCAGTGGATGGCCGCGAAGGGCTATGTCGTGCTTTATCCGAATCCGCGTGGGAGCACGAGCTACGGGCAGGAGTTCGGGAACGTCATTCAGTATCACTATCCCGGAGACGACTATAAGGATCTGATGCTGGGCGTGGATGAGGTGATCAAGCGCGGATACGTCGACGAGAAAAAACTCGGCGTGACCGGCGGAAGCGGCGGCGGTTTGCTGACCGATTGGGTGATCGGCCACACCGATCGATTTGCGGCGGCGGTCGCACAACGCGACATCGCGAGCTGGGAAGCCTGGTGGTACACGGCGGATTTCACTCTCTTCCAGCCGACCTGGTTCAAAGGTCCGCCGTTTCAGGAAGAGGCGGATTTCAAAGCGCGATCGCCGATCACTTACATCGAAAATATGAAGACGCCGTCGATGTTCGTGCTTGGCGAAAACGACACTCGCACGCCGCCGGGCGCGGGCGGGGAAGAGATGTTTCGCGCACTGAAGTTTCGCAAAATTCCTACGGTAATGGTGAAGTTCCCTAACGAGACGCACGAGCTTTCCCGCTCCGGCCAGCCGTGGCATCGCGTGGAACGTTTGCAGCATATCGTCGGCTGGTTCGATCATTGGTTGTTAGGCGTGGCGAAACCGGAATACGAAGTCGCGCAAGAAGTTTCATTGAAAGCGGACACGGTTCCGGGGAAAGCGGGAAGGCCAAGCGACCCCAAGCCGCACTGACGGCGCATCACATTTTGTCATGTCGAGCGCAGCGAAACATCTCTCCGTGACCCTGGACAAACGACGACCCGCGACGGATGCGAGGTCCTTCGTTTCGCGCAGGATGACAACGCGCGCGGACGTGGCGACGTTGCCTTTATGAAACCGGTCCACGGACTCCACCACATCACCTGCATCGCGGGTCCAGCGCAGGAGAATCTCGATTTCTATAACGGCGTTCTCGGAATGCGTTTGGTGAAGAAGAGCGTGAACCAGGACGATCCCGGCACGTATCATTTGTTCTACGCGGATGCGGAAGGGCATCCCGGCACCGACCTGACTTTTTTTCCGTGGGCGCAAATGGCGCCGAGTCGCGACGGCTACGGTTTGGGCACGGAAGTCTCGTTAGCCGTGCCGCCGGGCGGCCTGGATTTTTGGAACGAACGCCTGACGCACGCGGCTGTCCCCGTGGGAAAATTGGAAACGCGCTTCGGCCAGAACGCGCTGCCGTTACGCGATCCGCATGGTTTGCGTATCGCGCTGGTGGAAAGCGAGCACTCGTTAGGCCGGCCTTTCACGGCTTGGAGTGAAAGTCCGATTCCCGAAGAACGTCAGATTCGCGGCTTGGAAAGTGCGCGCATGTCGGAGGCCGATCTTGGCCTAACGAGTTCATTTCTCGAGCAGGCGATGGGCTTCCAACATCTCGGCGCGGAAGGGGAATGGCATCGATACGGCGTGGCCGGGGGAAAGTCGGGCCAGTATGTCGACGTGCGCGAATTGCCCGGAGCGCGTCGCGGCGCCTGGGGCACGGGCAGTATTCATCATCTGGCTTGGCGAGTGGATGACGATGCGCACCAGGCAGAAGTGCGCGCGGACGTGACCGCTTACGGCGCGCAGCCGACGCCGGTGATCGACCGCTTTTGGTTTAAGTCGGTTTACTTCAAGGAACCGGGCGGCGTCCTCTTCGAACTCGCGACGGACGGGCCGGGTTTCGCGGTCGATGAAAATCCCGCGCACCTGGGCGAGACGCTCGTCCTGCCGCCCTGGCTGGAAGAGGATCGCGCCGCGATTGAGCGTTCCGTTCCGCCGCTGACGCCGCCGCCGCGCCAGCCGTAAGTGAATTTGAACGGTCGCACTCCGTCTTTACACTAACGCCCCAAAAATGCGCGCTGCTTCCTCGATTACTTTAGCCCTGGCTTTGCTCTCGTTAGGCAGCTTTTCTCGCGCCGCCGAGACCAGCCCGACACCCGCGGCCGCTTTGCCCGCGAAACTGCCCGATAGCGGCGTGCCGCAGGGGATCGTCGTCCGCACGACGGAGAACGTGACGAAAGGCGGCTGGGTTTACCTTTTGAATCAATGCCAGCAACACGGCATCAGCCGGATCGATTTGTTGGTAAAACAGGACGAAGACAACTTCACCTCGCCGCGCACCGGCCAGACTTTGCAGAGCGGCGAGTTACTGGTGGCGTTGCCTAACGAGAAGACGGCGGCCGGTTGGGAAGACTCGTCCTGGTTGAAGGAAATGCTGACGCGCGCGCGGCAAATGGGAATCGAAGTCTGGGCCTGGTGGCCCTGTTTTCACGACGCGCAAATGGCGGCCGCTTTTCCGGACGTCGCTTATCGCGGTTCGCGCGGCGAAAGTTTTGTCGACGCGGCGGATGGGCGGATGCAGGCGCGCCAGGAAGAGTTGCTTTCCAAGTTGCTCGAGACCTACGCCTTCAACGGCGTCTCGCTTGATTGGGTGCGCTACAGCGGGTGGATGGATGGTTCCAAGGACTCGTTAGGCCAGGCGTTTTCGCGCAGCGAAGAAATGCCCTGGGACAAGACGGCGTTGCAAAACGAGACCGACAAGGCGCGCTGGTATGAAGTGCGCGCCGCCGCCGTGGCCGATTGGATTAGCAAAGCCACTCACTCGCTGCACGAGCGACGGCCGGCCGTGCGTTTCGGGGCATTTCTTCTGCCGCCGCAATTCACTGAGCTGAGCCAAAACTATCCGATGATTGCGCGGGCCGGTTTGGATTTCATGCAACCGATGGGCTACTGGACCGATTGGAAATTTCCGCCGCAATGGCTCGGTGAAAATGTCGTCGCGCCCTATGCGCGGTACGCGGTCAACGGCACCGCGTTTTGGCCGACGCTGGGCATCGATAGTCCGCTGGCGGAAATTCCCATCGCGCTCAAGAGTCTGCCGCCCGATTCGGTGCGCGGCATTTCCTGGTTCACTTACGGCACCTGGGAACAGAAGACGTTCGATAAAATCGGCACGCTTTTGCAAACGAGCGCGGAAGCGCGCGGATTGTTCGGTTACGAGAAACCGATTCCGCCGCCGTCGCCGTCGCCGGCCGCCAAACCGATCGCGCCCGGCGGCCCGGCCGCGAGCCGGATTCAACCGAAAGATTTTCCGCTCGATGCTTCGGTCTGGGGCGTCGTTTGTCTGGGCGAACTTTATCGGCGGGGCGCGATCGCGGAGCACGACATCGATCCGGTTTGTCCGGTGATGGCGTTTCACACTTTCGCGGAAGGCGCCGCCGGCACGCCGGTCTTCATGTACAAATGCAGCACCGCGTATCTCGACGCGTTTTTGCAGGCGATCGCGGCCGCGCATTTCAACGTCATTCCGCTTTCGCGTTTGCAGAATTTTCTCATCACCGGCGATGCGTCGATGCTCCCGCCGCGGCCGATCGTCCTCACGCTCGACGACGGTTCGCAAAGCGTGGTCAAGCTCTTCGCGCCGCGCGCGCTAAAACGAAAATTGCCTTTCACGCTCGCGCTCGTGACCAGTTGGTTGAGCGAGACGAACGAGAGCAATCACGAAACTTACGAGCCCGGCCAGCCCGATCCGACCATGACCTGGGCAGAGGCGAAACAACTTTACGATTCCGGTTTGGTCGAAATCATTTCGCATTCCGATGGGCTGCATTACATGGCCGGCGAAATGCTCGGGTCGGATGAAGGATTGCCCGCGGAGACCATTCGACAATTTCTCGTGGAAAAAAATCGGATCGAAACGGAACAGGAATACGAGCGCCGCATCCGCGTCGACATGGACACGAGCCGGCGGAAAATCATCGACCACGATTTTGCCGCGCCGACGATTTTCTGCTGGCCCTACGGCGAATGGACTACGACCGCGCGGAACATCGCGCGGCTTAGCGGGTTCACGCATTTTCTCGCGTTCGATCCACCGCCCGTTTTCGTCTCGCGCGACAGCGGCGCGGATGGCACGCTCCCGCGCGTGCCGGTTCTTCGTCGTGACGAAACGTTGCCGCTGACTTTCCCGACCGATCACGCCGAGCAACAAGCCTGGTGGCTGGCGTTTCTGAAAGTCGCGCGGCAATCGCAGAGCCGCACTTTATTAGCCGCGACCCTCGCGCAACTCATGCCGGAAACCGCCACGCATCCGCAGGCGGAAATCGCGCGCGCGGCGCTCGAGTTACTCAACGGCAACGCGGCTGGCGGCAGCGAGCGGCTTTTGAATTTGCGGCGCGCGCACCCGTTCGATGGGGCGGTGCTCATGTCGATCGATCAAACGCTCGCGCAACTCGCTCCCGGTCCGCGCCCGAAATAAATGTCCGCGCTCCTCGCGAGTTTTGATTTCGCGGATTTCCTCCGGATGCTCGCCGACCATTGGTGGAGCGAGTTCCGCGATCTCGGTGACTGGCCGTGGGGCACGTTCGAATCGATCGCGGAATACATCGATCTCTTTCCGCTGGTCGTTTGTTTGATCTGGTCGATCTACGGATTGGATTGTCTTTTTCGTTCCTTCCGACGAGGGCGATTAGCCGCCGTCCTCCCTGGATACAGCGTGCTGATTCCGTTTTACGCCGAGCCCGCGGGCGCTCTGCGGACCGCGCAAAGTTTAGCCGACGTGCGGCCGCCGCCTCACGAGATCTTGCTCATCGACGACGGCAGCCCGGAAATCCTGGGCGCGCTGAATTCGCTCGATGAAGCATTGCTGCCACCGCGCACGCGCGTTCTGCGCTTGCCTTCGAATCGCGGCAAAGCTGGCGCGCTCAACGCCGGTTTGCGCGAAGCGCGTTCCGAAGTCGTCGCGTGTCTCGACGCCGACACGGTCGTGCACACGAAAGATTGGCGTGAAATGCTGGCGCGTTTCGCGAACGCGCCTGGCATCGGCGCGGTCACCGGAAAAATCTGGCCGGCGCAGGCGCGTTCGCTTCCGCAACTGATGCAGGCACTCGATTATCTCGCGGTCATCGGCCTGGTCAAAAATGCGGAAGATTGCTGGGGCGGAATCATGACTGTCTCCGGCGCGTGGGTCGCCTTTCGGCGCGCGGCGTTGCTCGAGATCGGAAGTTGGAATGAAAAAACGGCCGCGGAAGACATCGATCTTTCATGGCGCATGCAAGCTGCCGGTTGGCGCATCGTTTACGAACGTCGCTGGGTTGCACTGGTCGAGATGGTGCCGACCTGGCATGCGCTTTGGCGACAACGCCGGCGCTGGAGTCGCGGACTTGGCCGCGCGGTCCGCGAACATTTTGGCGGCGTCCTGCAAAAACGCGCGACGCATTTGCCGGTCGCGCTCATCACCTTGCTCGGCGCGGGTTGGCTTTGGGCATCACTTTTCACCGGCGCGCTGCGTCTTATCTCGGTGGGGAGACGATTAGTCGGCGGCGAGAACATCGCCAATGCCGCCATCTGGAATCGCGTCTTTGTTTATGCGGGCATCTGCTTTGGATTTTTCCTTTTGCAATTGGTCATCGCCACGCTGCTCGATCGCACGCGCTGGCGAATTTATCCGAAGCTGTTTTTGCTCGCGCCCTTTTACACTTTTTACTTCTGGGGAATTTCCCTGACCACTTTTGTCGTTGGTTTCCCTCAGGGATTTTTTCGTCGCGATCGCGGCCAATGGCGCCGCACGATGCGCAACTCTGAGCTCGCCACCGGCGCCCCGGCCGAATTGGTCTAACGAGCGCCTAACGAATGAAACACGCGCTCACCTTGTTCTTTCGCATCGCGCTTCTCATCATCGCGCTCTACGCGGTGTCGAACGCGCTCAAGGAATTGCTCCTGCGCGAAGATGAGCTTTTGGATTCGACGCTGCTCGTTCTCTTTAACGTCCTGATCGCCGCGCTTTGCTGGTCGCTCGGTTGCTGGAAATCACAGCGCGCCGGACGGCAGGCTCCGTCGACTCGTTAGGCGAGGAAGATCATGGCCGCTCGCTTCTTTGCCTTTCTGCGCGCAATCAATGTCGGCGGCCACGTGGTCAAGATGGAACGCTTGCGCGCGGCCTTCGAAGAGATCGGTCTGTTAAAGGTCGAGACCTTTATTGCGAGTGGAAACGTAATTTTTGAAGCGCGCTCTGCCTCGCCGACTGCGGAAAGCAGGATCGAAAAACATCTGATGAAGACGTTCGGTTACGAGGTGAAAACTTTTGTTCGTTCGCACCCGGAGTTGCTCGCGATCGGAAAGCATCAACCATTTTCAGCGAAAGAAATCAGCGCGCCGGAGGCCACGCTTTTCATCGGCTTTCTCAGCTCAGCTCCGACGCAAGAGGCGCGGGAAAAATTACTCGGCGCGGAAAGCGCGACGGATAAATTTCATTTCCATGGCCGCGAACTTTATTGGCTCTGCCGCTCGCGCGTGAGCGATTCCATCTATTCCGGGCCGCGCTTGGAAAAAACGCTCGGTATGCGCACGACGGTGCGGAACGCGAACACGATTCAGCGGTTGCTCGCTAAATACGCGAGTTCGCCTAACGAGTAATCGCGCGCCGATCGAGATTCGGCAGCAGCGCAGTCAACATTCCGATCAACGGCAAGTAGGAACAGACGTGGAAAACGAAACGGATTCCGCGCAAATCCGCCAGCATCCCCAGCAGGGCGGAGGCGATGCCGCCCATGCCAAAAGCGAGCCCGAAAAATAAGCCGGCCATCAAGCCGACTTTGCCGGGAATTAATTCCTGGGCGTAAACGAGAATGGCGGAAAAGGCGGAGGCGAGAATGAGGCCGATGATCACGCTGAGGACGCCGACCCAAAAGAGATTGGCAAAGGGAAGCGCGAGAGCGAAAGGCGCGACACCGAGGATGGAAGCCCAGATGACCGCTTTTCGTCCGATACGATCGCCGATCGGGCCGCCCAGAAATGTGCCGATGGCGACGGCAAAGAGAAATCCGAAGAGATGAAGTTGCGCGCTCTTAATCGAGAGCCCGAATTTCGCGATCAGAAAAAATGTGAAATAGCTGCGCATGCTCGAGAGGCAGAAATACTTCGAGAAAACGAGGACGATCAGAATGGTGAGGGACGCGATCACGCGATTGCGTGAGACCTGCGAACGCGGCGCGCGCGCGCTCGTTCCCGTGCGTTGGGCATGGCCGTGACGTTGCAATTCTTCGCCATACCAACGTCCGACGCCGGTGAGCACGACCATCCCGAGAAGCGCAGCGAGCGAAAACCACATGACGGAAGATTGGCCGCGCGCGACCACGATTGCGGCGGCGAGCAAAGGCCCGAGCGAGCTGCCGGCATTGCCGCCGACCTGGAAAATCGATTGCGCAAAACCATGTTGTCCGCCCGAACTGAGATGCGCGATGCGCGAAGCCTCGGGATGAAAAATTGACGAGCCGATTCCGACAAACGCGACCGCGAGCAAGACCGTGCTCAAACTTCCGGCTAACGAGAGCAAAACCAACCCGACCAGGGTGAAGCCCATGCCGGCGGCTAACGAGTAAGGTTGCGGACGGCGGTCGGTGTAAAGCCCGACGAAGGGCTGGAGAAGCGAAGCGGTCAGTTGGTTCGTCAGCGTGATCAAACCAATGTGGCGAAAGTCGAGATGGAGCGATTCCTTGAGCATCGGATAAATCGCGGGGATCAACGATTGCATGGTGTCGTTAAGCAGATGAGCAAAACTCAACGCGCCCAGCACGCCGAGGACGGGCGCGACGTGAGTTGCCGCGCGCGCGGCTTGCGAAGTCACAACTTGCGGATCGACGTCCGCTGCTTTGACGGGAGTGTTCACTTTTGGAAAACGCGAGACGGCTCGCGTTCGGGAACATCTCTAGCGAGATTCGATCGGCGCGCTACCTCGCCGCGCTTTCCGGATTCAGCGCCAAGCGCGAGTAAAGTAATCGCTCAACGCGAGCACGAACATGATCCCGAGCCAGAAAAATCCCGCGCCGGCAAAAATCCAAAGCACTGGCTTCGAGTAGCGCAGGTGCATGAAAAACAAAATGATCAGCGCGCCTTTTGCGAGGGAGATGAGCATCGCGACCGGCGTATTTAACGGGCCGAGATCGACGTAGGCGGCGGCGATCGTGATCGCGAGAAGAATGAGCAGCGCGAGGCCGTTCATAGAATAGCCGAGCGCGGACGGCGCGGTCTTTTTCATGAGTGGCGATCAATCATGTAAATGAGCGGGAACAAAAAGACCCAGACGATGTCGACGAAGTGCCAGTAA
Source organism: uncultured Chthoniobacterales bacterium (assembly GCA_964235895.1). Lineage (GTDB taxonomy): Bacteria > Verrucomicrobiota > Verrucomicrobiia > Chthoniobacterales > UBA10450 > JACCTI01. The sequence continues at coordinate 6,622 of CAXSCV010000077.1, read as the reverse complement.
AGGCCGAGCAGCTCGACCGGTGTGTCGTGATTTTCAAAGGCATTTCGAAACCAGGCGCGCATCGCAAAAAAACTGATCAGCACGACGCCGATCGTAACGTGTAGCGCATGCACGCCGGTCAGCAGCCAATAGAGATAGTAAAACATCTCGGCGTGTTTCGGGTCGGCCGATTCGATGTGGAAATTGCCGCCGGGAAATAAGCCCTCGTGAATTTCCTGCGCATATTCAAAGCCTTTGATCACGAGGAAAAGCGCGCCTAACGAGGCCGTTGCGAGCAACAACCATCCGAGCAAAACCCGCCGATTTTGACTGGCCGCGCGCACCGCGAAAGCCATCACCGTGCTGCTAATTAAAAGCACGGCGGTGTTGGTTCCGCCGAAGGCGATCAGGGTGTGCCGGCTCGCGTCCGCGAACGCGATCGGATAGGCGTGGCGGTAGACGGTGTAGCCGAGGAACATCCCGCCGAAGAACAAAATCTCCGTCGCGATGAAGAGCCACATTCCCATCGTCGCGGCCTCGCGTTGTTGCGCGGCGTCATCGAATTGCTCCTCGACTTCGATCGTCGCTGTTTCGCTCATAAAATAAAATTCCGCGCGAGGTAGTTGCGCAGCGCCGCGAAATCGAATTCGTCGCTGCGAAAGGCGATGTAGCCATCCGGCCTAACGATTACTAGCCCGCCCTCTGGCAGATCGTAAATCGCATGCACGGTTCCGCTGACATCGCGCAAATTTTCCGGACTTGTTAGGCGGCCACGCGCGATCCGATGCGTGGTGATGAAGTCAGGCAGCGCCGTCGCATCGGGCTCAACTTTGCGTCCGCCTGCGCCGAGAAACACGAGCAGGACGTGGTTTGGATCGCAGAACAATTCGAAGAGCCGGCGCGCTTTGCCGTCGGCATCGCGCAATTCGCCATCGGGCGCGCGATCGCCCGCGCGCACCGAACCGCGGCCGTGATTTTCCACGATCGCGCTCGTCCGATAATTGACCGTCAACTCCGACATTCGATCTGCGATTTTTTCTTCGAGAAACTCGACGCCGGAGATGAGCGGGAGCAATGCGTTACGGACCGACTTCGCGATGGGATTCGTCACCGTGGCCATGCGCGTCATGCGATCGGTCAGGTTGAGCACGCCTTTCGCCACCGGTTCGCGCTCGGCGTTGTAGCTCGCGAGCAGGATCGTCGGCGCGTGGCCTTTCATCACCAGCGCGAGTTTCCAGCCGAGGTTGAACGAATCCTGAATGCCCGTGTTCATTCCTTGCCCCCCGGCCGGGCTGTGAATGTGTGCCGCGTCGCCTGCGAGAAAGACGCGGAGCTTGCGGAAGCTCGCCACTTTGCGATGCGAAATGTGAAAGCGCGAAATCCAGACCGCGTCGCTGATTTTCAGATCGCGCGGGCCGCGTTCGGCGGCGATGCGCGCGATGTCGTCCAGCGTCGGTTCGGGTAAATTTTGCTCGCGCGATTCCGGCGGAATGTTGGCGATGATGCGGGCGCGATCGCCGCGAAACGGAAAGAGCGCGAAAATTCCGTGATCGGAAAAGAAGAGATGCACTTCATTTTTCGGCAGCGAAGATTCGGCGCGAACATCGGCGAGGACGAAACTTTGGTCGTAAGGCGCGCCTTCAAATTGCATCCCGAGCGCATGTCGGGTCGCGCTGTGCGCACCATCGCAACCCAGCAGCCACGGCGTTTCGACAACTTCTTCTCGGCCGTCCGCGTGACGCAAGGTCGCAACGGCGGCGTCGTCGGTTTGCGTTAACGAAATCAACTCAAGGCCGTGTTCGACTTGAATGCCTAACGAGTCCAAGCGCTCGCTGAGAATTCTTTCTGTCTCCGATTGCGGCAGACTGAGCGCGAACGGATACGGACTCGCGATCGAAGCGAATTCCAGATGCGCGATGATCTTATCGCCGCTATGCATTTTGAGCCGGAAGATCGGCGTCCCGGCACGCAATGCTTCCTCAATCACGCCCATCGTTTCGAAGACTTCGAGCGTGCGCGGGAAAACGCCCAGCGCTTTAGAAGTTTGCGAACGCTCCAGCGCCTTATCGAAAATCCGGCAAGGCACGCCGTGACGCGCCAGTTCACAAGCCATCGTTAGGCCAACTGGGCCAGCACCGACGATGAGTAAAGGGACGTCAGGCATTCTTGAGACGTTTGGTTTCTTCGCTTACAGTTGAATCGTGATCGCAAGAATCCGCGAACTTCTCCACGCCGCTCCTTTTGCATCGTTTGTAATTCGAACTAGTGACGGCCGCGAATACCGGGTGCCGACGGCGGATCATGCGGCGGTCAATCCTTAGGGAACTCGCGTTCTCATTTTCGGAGACAACGATTCCGAAACTCGACTTTCCGCCTTGCACATTGCCGCGATAGCCGAGCAGATTTCCGCCGGGTAGTGACGGCGCGATCATGTTAGGCGCGCGCATTTTCTAATTCGGCTTGTTGCGGATCGTATTCATAAGGCCCTTCGGTCATGAGCGGCGTGACTTCGAAATTATCCTTCGGCGGCGGTGATGAGGTGGTCCATTCCAGACCGGTCGCGCTCCATGGATTCGCGCCTGCTTTTTTGCCGTAGCGCAATGACCAAAGCAGATAGGCGAGCGGCAAAAAGTAGCCGACCGCGAGGATTGATGCGCCCAGGGTGGACATGACGTTGAGCACTTGAAACTCCGGCGCGTAAACGTGATAACGCCGCGGCATGCCGAGGTAGCCGAGAATAAATTGCGGGAAGAAGGTCAGATTAAATCCAGCGAAAATTGTCACCGCAGAAAGTTTCGCGAGCCGCTCGGGATAGAGCCGACCGGTGATCTTCGGCCACCAAAAATGGATGCCGCCGAGGTAGGCCATGACCATTCCGCCGACCATGATGTAATGAAAATGCGCGATCACGAAATAGGTGTCGTGCACGTGCACATCGACCGCGAGCGCGGCGAGAAAAAGACCCGTCAGGCCGCCGATGGTGAAGAGGCCGATGAAGCCGAGCGCATACAACATCGGCGTCTGAAATGTGATCGAGCCTTTATAGAGTGTGGCCGTCCAGTTGAAGACTTTGATCGCGGAAGGAATCGCGACCATGAAGCTGAGAACGGAGAAGATCATCCCCGCGTAAACCGATTGGCTGGAGACAAACATGTGATGTCCCCAGACGAGAAATCCGAGAACCGCGATGGCGATGCTGGCGTAAACGATGAAGTTGTAGCCGAAGATTTTTTTGCGCGCGAAACAGGAGATCAACTCGCTGATCACACCCATTCCCGGCAGGATCATGATGTAGACCGCCGGATGCGAGTAGAACCAGAAGAGATGCTGGAAGAGGAGGGGATCGCCGCCTAACGAGGGGTTAAAAATGCCGACGCCGAAGGCGCGTTCCAGCGCCATGAGCGCGAGGGTAATCGCGAGCACCGGCGTGGCTAGGACCATGATGATGCTGGTCGAGTAAAGCGACCAGACGAAGAGCGGCAGGCGAAACCAGGTCATGCCCGGGGCGCGCATTTTGTGCACGGTCACGATGAAATTCAGCCCGGTCGCAATCGTGCTAAAACCAGCGATGAAAATACCGGTGGCCATGGCGATGACGTGACCGTTCGCGTAGGTGCTGCTGTAAGGCGTGTAGAAGGTCCAGCCGGTATCGACCCCGCCACTGAGGATCGCGAACAAGGCGAACGCGCCGCCGAAAATAAAGAGATACCAGCTCGCCAGATTTAACTTCGGAAACGCGACATCACGCGCGCCGATCATCATCGGGATGAGAAAATTTCCGAGCACGGTCGGGATGGAGGGAATGAGAAAAAACCAAACCATGACCACGCCGTGAATGGTGAAAAGTTTGTTATAGGTCGCGGAGGTGACGAGGTCGCCCTGCGGCGTGAGCAACTCAAGCCGCATCAAAGTTGCGGCCGCGCCGCCGATGAAAAAGAAGAGCGTGATCGAGACCATGTAGAGGAGCGCGATCCGTTTGTGGTCGGTGGTGAGCAGCCAGGAACGGATGGTGATGCGCTCGTTCAGATACGTTTTCTTCAAGCGCTCGATCGGCTGCGGCTGAGCCTGGAGAGTTTCAGTGTTCATCGATGTCCCTTCCGGGGAGCGCACGCGACTCGCGTGTTCTTCGAGGCGACTCGCCTCGAAGCTCCGGGAGCGTGCGAGTGACTTTGCGCTTGCGACACCACGAGATGGTTTCGGCGGGTCGCCGAAACGGCATGCGGGTCGCATGCGCTCCCCGGATTTTCCTGCGCGCGCTCATTTCGATTCGCCTCCCGTTGCGTCGCCTAACGACTTCAAATACGCGATGATCGCGTTCAATTCTTCCTCGCTGATTTGTCCCTGAAACGTCGGCATGATCGCTTCGTAACCGGCCGCGATTTGTTTGTTAGGCAACAGGATCGAGTCGCGCAAATATTGATCGTCCGCAGTCACGAGCGTGCTATCGGAGAGCGGAATTTTGCGGCCGTAAATCCCGTCGAGCAGCGGCGCGCGGATGGCGGCATTCGGCGCGTGACAACCACTGCAGCCGCGCGTGTGAAAGCTGCGTTCGCCGATGGCGACGAGCGAATCCGACGCGGGTTGCTGCGCCAGCCAGCGCGCGTGCTCGGCCGGCTCCATCACGTAAACCGTTCCGACCATTTTCGCGTGATCGGTCCCGCAATATTGCGAACAAAAAAGATGATACTGACCGGCCCGCGTCGGAGTGAACCATTCGGTGGTGTAGCGGCCCGGGACGACATCCTGTTTCGTTCGGAAAGCCGGGATGAAAAAATCGTGAATCACATCCTCCGAAGCCATGATCAGCTTCACTGGTTGGCCCACCGGGATGTGCAGTTCGTTGATCTCGCGCCGCCCATCGGGGTGCTGGATTTTCCACATCCATTGTTTGCCCACGACGTAGATTTCGGTCGCGTTTGCCGGCGGTCGCGACATGCCGAAGAAAACTTCCGCAGCCCAGAAAAAGATTCCGAGAAAAACGAAGAACGGCACGATCGTCCAGGTCAGCTCGAATTTTCGCTGACTGATTTTCATCGGCGTGCGATCGACCTTCGATCCGCGCCGGTAACGGAAGCAGAAGAACAGAATCGCCACGCAAACCAGGAACGCGACCGCGCCACACAGCAGCAGAAGCGCGATGTAAATGTGATCGACTTTCGGCGCGAGATTCGAGGCCTCGACCGGGAAAATGGTGTGGAGCAAGCGGCGCATTTAGTGGGCGAAGCTGTGCTCGCGACGAACCGACCACGCGATGTAAAACGCCAGCGCCGCGGCTGTACCGATGCCGGCAAACTGCATCACGCGCGAAATGAGCAGCCCGTATTTTCCGGTCGCGGGATTGTAATGAAAACAGAGTAGGAAAACCTGATCGGCCAGGGAACCGACGCGCTCGTTGGAAGCTTCGATTAACGACAAGCGCACTTGGCGCGGCGGATATTCGATTCCTGGAAAATAGCGCGCCACTCGGCCGATCGGAGTCAGGATGGTGATCGCGCTCGGATGCGCGAATTGCCGCGTCGCCTCATCGTAAGCGAAGCGATAACCGATGCTCTGCGCGAGGCGCGCGATGTCCGCTTCATCGCCGGTGAGAAAATGCCAGCCGTCGTTCGCGCCCGCGCGTCCGTAGCGCTGGGTGTAGATTTGTTTCTTGGCGGCGGCGAGTGCCGGGCGTTCGCGCGCGTCGAAACTGACGACCACGATTTCGTATTCCTTGCCGGCATCGAACTTTAATTCCTGCGTGGTTTGCAAAACCCCATTGAGGACCAGCGTGCAAAGATTTGGGCATTCGTAGTAGGCGAGCGCGAGGATGACCGGTTTTCCATGGAAGAAACTGCCGAGCTGGCGCGTGTTCCCGTGCTCGTCGCGGAAGACCGCGTCGAGTGGAACCTGCGCGTGGAGTTTTTGCTCGAGGCCGGCTCGAGCGGCGATTTGTTGCTGTGTTGTTTGCGCGCAAAGCGTGCTAGCGCCTAACGAGACGATTGCTGATAACACCAGCGCTGTCATCCTGAGCGCAGCGCAGCGGAGTCGAAGGATGTCACAAGGCGCTGCGCGATTACGAAAGCTTCCCGGCGTAATGCGAGATCCTTCGACTGCATTCCGCTTCGCTCCATTTCGCTCAGGATGACAAAGCGTAGCCGCGCGAAGAATTCTGGGGAGCGCACGCGACCCGCGTGCTGGCGATGGCGGCCTCGCCTTCGCGAACTTTTTCTGGTCACGTTGGTCGTTTATTGGTGTTCGCGGACACAATGGTGTTTTCGGCGAGTCGCCAAAAACAGCACGCGAGTCGCGCGCGCTCCCCGGAGTCTGCGGATCGCGTCGGTTGAGTTGCGCACTCCTCATGGCTTGGTCGCCTCTGCTTTGCGTTTTTGCATATCCACGGCGGTGACGCCGCTGGCGTTTTGCGTGCCGGGTCCGCGCGTGGGCAGGCCTCGTTGCGCGATTAGATCCATCGCGCGCTCGATTGGAATTCGCACGATGCCGGCTGGTTTATCGATCCAGCCGTAGCTGTTCAGTTTCGCTGCGTTCGCGGTTTCCATTTTCTCGAGATCGAGCGCGGGATCGATTTGTAACTGCGGTTGCGGCGCGAGGTTTCGAACATTGAAAGCGTCGCGCGATGGACGGTCGGGCGACGGTTCTTCGTGCG
>CAXSCV010000076.1:0-15068 GCA_964235895.1 uncultured Chthoniobacterales bacterium | reverse complement strand
CGCGCTGGAGATTCAACCGCGAATCGACGCTGCGATTTTACTCGTTAGGCCAGGTCCGAAGAGAGCGCGGAACGAGCCGCGGCCGATTTCATTTCGCGGGAATGACGCGAATCAAAACGACGCCGTGCGAAGCGACTTGCGCTTCGAATTGGCGATCGAATTGACCGAGATCTTTTTGTCGCCAGAGATCGCGCACGAGCTGCGTTCCGGAAATTCCGAGATCGGACCAGCGCGCGCGCACGCTTGCAGTTTTGCTTCCCCGATTAAACAAACCGACCGCGAGCGAACCGTCTTCCAGCGGCTTGGCGTAGATGTTCGCATCGCCGTTGCGTGCGACGCAGATGGCTTGTTTGCAGAGCACGTCCTGGTCGATGTCGAGGACTTCGTCGTTCGTCAAAAGGCCGCGCGTGAAGGGATCGAGTTTGTCGAGATCCGCGCCGAGAAGCAGCGGGCCGGAGAGCAAACACCACAGACTCATGTGCGTGTATTGCTCATCGGAAGTGAGGCGGCTGCGCTCTGGCTGGCTCCAGAGAACGTGGCCGAGCACGAGCATGTCGGGATCATTATAGTGGCCGGGGCCGTTGAAGCGGGCCCATTTGTCCTGCGAAAATCCGATCGCGCTCACGCTCTTCCAAGAGTCGGTGATGTCGACTGTCGTGCGCCAGGAATTCGCGATGCGCGAGAGCTCGGGCGCGAGACGAATGTCGGCGTTATTCGAGACGCTGTAGACGATGTCGCGGCCGGATTTTCGCAATTGCTCGCTCATGGCGGCGGCATGCGGAATGTCCACCGGCAGCCAATCGTACTTTAAATAATCGACGTCCCATGCGTTCCACTGGCGCACGTCTTGTTCGATGAACGGATAACCGAATGTGCGTCTGCCTTTTGTGAAGATGCTGCGGCTGCGTTTTTTCGAGTGATCGGCCAATGGTTTTAGCCACGCGAAGTGATCGAAGAAGGAAGGAAATTCCGGCAGTAGATATTTGTAGACCTCGTCGTGTGCTTTCGCCGTGATCCAATCATAAGTGCCGTCGGGACGGTCGGCCGACGAACCGATATGCCAGCCAAAAGTCGTGCGCGCCGGCGTTGAATAAATGCCGAACTTCAAGCCTAACGAGTGAATTTGATCGGAGAGATTCTGCATGTCCGGGAACTTGTTGTTAGGCTGAATGGCCTTGAATGAACCGCCGCGTTCGCCCTGCCAGCCGTCATCGACGTTGACGTAAATCCAGCCATGATCGCGCAAGCCGGTGGCGACAAGTCCGCGCGCGGCCGCGAGGACTTGCGCTTGCGTGACGCGATTTCCCCAAGCGTTAAAACTATTCCAGCCCATCGGCGGCGTGAGTGCGATCTCGTCGCCCACGACGATCTTCAGTTCTCGCTCTGCGATGCCGGCGCGGTTGCGCGCGCGGACGATTACGGAATAGCGGCCTTGCTGATTCAATACTCCGGCGATCTGTCCGTTCGCGGAATTCAACTGCAACCCGGAGGGGAGATTTGCCGCCGAAAATTCCATCGGACGCTCGCCCGATGCGATGATCCGAAATAGAAACGGCGCGCCCGGACGAACGCCGAAAATCTTTGGGCCATTGATCCGCGGCGAGGTGGCTTCAGGCGGTGTGAGGACGGGAAACGAATTCTCTGCGACGGATGTTTTTTCCGCGCGATCGCATGACGAAAAAGCGATGGCAACAATCAGCAGAAATGCGCAGTTCGCCAATCGAGTGGCGATCCTCCAGCGATAGCGCGATTGCTCGTTAGACCGCAAATCCATCGTGGCGCAACCTATGCCCGTGAGTTGTTCACGAACACTGATAATCTCGGCGCATCTTTCCAATGCGAGCCAGCGGGCGAATTCCTGGGACGACATCGGCTTCTTTCCTGCGTTCAAAGTTTTTTAAAAAAAGTGAAAAAAAATCTTGTCAGGCCATTTTCCTTCTCGTATTGCTCACCCCCAAACCTAACCAAACCAATGGAGAAACTAATGATAAGAAACGTACTGAAAACGTTAGGATCATTCCGCGTCGCGCTAGTGGCGGGTGTCGGAATTCCTTTCCTCATGACCTTGAGCGCCTACGCTCAGGACCCATCCTCTTCGCCCGGGACCCAACTTCCTGAGAACGGACCTGGTCCCGCTGCGCCGCCCGCTCCGCAATCCGCGGGCGAAGCGAGCACTGAACGAGTCGTCGTCACGGGTTCCTACATCCCGACGGCCGAAGAAGTGACCGCGTCACCTCTCGACACCCTGACCACGCAGGAGATCAAACGCGCCGGCACGCAAGACGTGTTGACCATCCTGCAAAAGCGCAATCCCGATTTCATCGGTGCTGGTAACATCGGTAACAGCAACGCGAACGTCGCCAGCGGCGCCACCCAAGGTGGTGCGTTGATTGAGATTCGCGGCTTGCCGACCCTGGTTTTGTTCGAAGGTCGTCGTATTGCCGATTCCGCGGCCATCTCCACCGGCGGCTTCCAGTTCTCCGACGTCAACCTATTCCCTGCGGCCCTCATCAGCCGCATTGAAGTTCTGAAAGACGGTGCGTCCGCTCTTTACGGATCTGAAGCAGTCGGTGGCGTCGTCAACATCTTCCTAAAAGAAGATTTCTCCGGCGTTGAAGTCGGCGCGCGTTACGGCTTCAGCGTCGAATCCGGGGTCGCTGAGCGTCGGGCTTACGTGATCGCGGGAACCGGCAACGACACCACGCACGTGACCGCGGGCTTTCAATACCTTGAAGAGGACGGCCTTTTTGAACGTGAGCGCGCGTACTCCCGCAGACCAGGTGGCGTCACCACGACTTTCGGCGGCGTTGGTCGCGACAACTTCGGCGGTGTAACCAGCTTTTATCTTCTGAACGGTGAGAATCCTCTCGCCGGTCCTGGAGCAAATCCTGCGGTGAACTCGCCGTTCGACGTCGGCGTGATTCCGGGAAGTGTACCGCTTCCTTTGGCTGGGGCGGCAAATCAGGGCCAGTATAAACAGCTTCCGCAGGCTTATACCCAAGTCTCGCAAGCAACTATTACTTCATATGATTTGTCTCAGGTTCCGACGAGCACTTTGGACTTCGCGAACACAAACGCCTACGCGGCTTTCACCCACCAGATTTTTGGCAAACAGCTGGAGTTGTTTGGCGACTTCCTGTATTCGAAAGACCACAACCTAAGCTTCTTAAACGCGCAACCGTTGAGCAACGCCACTGGAGTAGTAATTCCGGCAGGACGAGTTGGTACGAATGACAACGTAAATGACCCGGGCTACATAGCGGGGGTCACGAATACGATCTACAACCCATTTCAGTTCCAAATCGACGGGACCACGCTCAGCGGCACGCGGCGCCTATTCGCGAACAATCGTTATCAGCAGGTTCCGAGAGAATTCCTAAACGACGCGAACTTTTATCGCTTTTTAGGAGGCTTGCGCTCGCAAATCACCCCGGACTGGAATGCCGAAGTAGCAACCTATTACAGTCACTACAGTATTGATTTCGTTAACTCCGGATTGGTTAACGCCAATCAGTTGAACGCGGCGATCGCCGGGACTGCTACTGATAACAACGGGAATCCGATTCCGGCCTTTGACTTCTTTGCCTATAATCCAATCGGAACTAACCCCGGGCAGCTGACCGCTGGTCAGTTTCTTACCTTCTTCGGAAACAATATCCGTAAGCAGGATTCCTATCAGGAAGTATTCGACGGTCGAATCGTTGGTTTCCCATTCAGCCTCCCGGGTGGAAAAGTCGGTCTCTCTCTTGGTGCGGAGTATCGCGAGGAAGGATTTAAGGTTCAAGACTCGCCGGAAATCTTCGTCGGTTCGGTGCCGATTCAAGAGATCAATGCCGGTCGCTCGATCTACTCCTTTTACGGAGAACTTAGCGTCCCCATCGTTGGGCCTAGCATGAAAATCCCCTTCGTCTACTCGTTTGAGTTAAACCTCGCCGGTCGTTATGACCATTACGAAGGGGTTAGCGAAGACGCCAAGGTTCCGAAGGTTACCCTTCGCTATCAGCCGATTAAGGACCTCACGTTACGCGCCACCTACTCAAACTCGTTTGTGGCTCCGACCCTGTATCAGTTGTTCGGACCCACTTCGACTGGCTTTTCGACCTCGATTTCCTTTAACGGAGTTCCTCAAGATCAAGCCCAAGTGGCGAGCGGTTCTAACCCGAACCTGACGCCTTCCACCGCGGAGTCGTACACGGCGGGGCTCGTCTATAGTCCTTCTTTTGTCCCGGGATTGGTGATTAGTGTAGATTATTTCCGCACCCTGCAGCAGCAGATCGTGAGCACCCTCGGCGGCACGACCATTCTTACCGATGTCAATAACAACGGTCCGAACTCTATCTACGCTGGCTTGGTCGGAATCGGTGGCTTTCCGGGCAGTCCAAACTCCCGTCGCGTAAACGCTGGGGATCTTGGCCCGAACGGTTATCTCTCCGGCAACTTGGCGTCCGTCTTCTACCTCGATACGAACATCAACATTGGTGCTGCTCGTGTAGAGGGCTTCGATCTGAGCGCTCGATACAACTTGGACCTTCAGCGTTTTGGTCAACTCGAGTTGGGCGTCAATTCCGTAGTGTTCACGAAGAACGACCTTAAGCGGACCCCGGCAAGCAACTACTACAACATTAGTGGACTAGACTTCTCGGAAGGTGGCGGCGGCAATCCTGACTATAAGCTGACTTTCCTCGCGGAATATCGCTTTCAAGGAGCAACGCTGGGGTTCAATGCCAACTACATTCCTGAGTTGGGCAATGCGGTGGGCCGCGACCCCGAAACCGAAGATCAAGGAACCTTTGATCGTATCGATGATTACTTTACCGTCGACGGTCGGTTGTCATATACGTTCAAAGGCAGGACCACTCCCGGCGCTATGGTTGAGAGCAAAGATGCCAAGAGCATGATGGATGGAAAAGGCAGCCCTGGCGTTGCCGGCGCTCCTACGATGAGCCCAATCCAGCGGCTCCTTGATGGCACTACAGTTGCCGTGGGTTGCAACAATATCTTCGATGAGGATCCACCGTTCGTGGCCAATGCCAACAGCGCGACCGATCTCTCGATCTACGATCCGTTCGGACGCTTCGTCTACTTCGAAGTAACGAAGAAATTCTAACCGGATAAATTAGTCGTTAACTAGCGGCCGAGCCTCACCAGGCTCGGCCGCTTTGTTTTGCCCAAAAGACCATTGCTTCTGTTGGTTCTGCCGCCTTATGACGCGCTTGGGACGTCGGCTTCGCGAACGGAGCTGAGGCTGGGCAGCCGAAGTGCGAAAACGTGTTTGCACCTCTTTGCATCCTCGATAAACCTTTAGTTTATGAAGATCATTTCCGTTTGTGCAGTTCTCCTTCTGACTCTGTCTCCGTTGGCCTTAGCGGTAAACCAGGATTTCGAGGGCTTGGAGAAGGTTATGGATCGAGAAACGTATCAAAAGGCCGGCCTTGCAAAGCTCACGCCGGAGGAGCGTGCGGTGCTCGACGAATTCCTCCGCAAATACGTTTCCGGCAAACAGAAAGACGCCGCTACCGTCGCGGCTACCCAGGCAGTCGATCGGGCGGTGAAAGAGAAAAGGGTGCAGCCCCCACAGATTATCGAGAGCAAAATCTTGGGTCCATTCAAGGGTTATGGACCTAGAACGTTCTTTCATCTCGCAAATGGTCAGACCTGGAAGCCGACCAACGATGACGTAGTCAACAATTCCACCATTGAGAGCCCGACGGTGATTATTTACAGAGATATGTTTGGCTACAAAATGTTCATTGAAGGGGCGTCCTTCGTGAGAGTAAAAAGAGTGCAGTGAGCTATTGCTTGCTTAAAAGATGTCGTGAGACGGCCCCGGCAGTTGCCAGTTCGCTTCTGTCTATTCCTCGTCGAGATAATAACTGCAACGGCCTTTTACGCGATCATTTGAGACTTTTCTGCAAATATTCTTGCGACCGAAATCCGCTCAATGCAAAATCGAGATATGAAAACAACATCGCTAGTTCGCATGTCGATCGCGGGAGTGGCGTGCTTAGCTGCTCTGGTCGCGACGGCGCAGGCTGGGGAAACAAGAGCCGATTCAACTATTCGGAACCGGCGCTTGGTTCACGAATCGACGCATCAAATCGGGAGGATGAAGCAAGAAGTGATTCTCGTCCAAGTGACGGGCAGCCGAATTCCCCAGCGGGTCGTCCTTTTCGGACGACAAGTAAATAGCGCATCACCGCTATTTGTTATCCAAGGGAATGACTTGGTGCGGACCGGTGCGACATCCGTCTCCGAAATCCTGTCTATCGACCCGAGCATCAGATTTGGAACCGGCGGCCGGGGCCGTTAGGGAGAGGCAGACTGGACCGATGTAACTTCGGCAACCTAGCGGAATTCGGGGCCGGCGTTTTTGGCGCCAGCCACGCCGATTCTTCGGCAATACAAAATTGCCACCTCGCGGGGCCACTATCACAGTCGAATTAAAGGGACTTCGACGCATATGGATGCGCCCCCTCATCCTTTCCCTACGTCATGGCGAAGGTCGCGTAACAATCCGAGAAAAGCACCACTTCTCCTAAGACGTCTTTCACTTGAAGCATATCGGCACGTTCACCTTAATTGTAGTTGTCTTGCTCTGCTCCATGTCCTAATCGAGCAAAGCTTTAAATATTTCTAACTGCGGTTTCATATGCGAGCAGCGCTTTTGCGTCGTCAACGTATCCCGTATTACCGGCTGCCAAGGCTAAAGGGGGGTCTAAAAGTAGCTGAGGGTTCGTTCTCGGCGACCATTGCGAAGTGCTTTTTGAATCCCAGCATTCTCCAGCAGCAAAAGCAAGAGGTGCAATCGCTGCCCAGCGAGAGCGATGCACTTGGTGAACCGTCGAAACTTCACCAATTGCCTCGGACTCTCCGAGCCGAGTTCTCGCGCAAAGGGCATCGCCTCTAAGGTCCGCTGCGCGACTCAATGTCTCGCAACGTTCACTAATGGGTCAAGTTTTGAAAACGATGGAGTTGAGGTCCTCCGCTCGCGCTATCCGGACGTAAGCCTTAAAGGCCTCAAGGCTGCTGTTGTAGCCCGCCTCCCGCCTTCCGGCTGATTAGCTCTGTAGCGGTCTCGTCCGTTGATTATTTCAAGCGAGTGTGGTGCATTTCGAGAGCATGTAAAAACGTAAGAGTCCGACAGTTGTTGGCATGCGGGCTGCTTTTATAGGGACCATACTTATTTATGGTGTTTATACATCTGCGGCCGTTTGCGCCCAAGAAAATCCTCGTCTGTTTCGCGACACTTTTTTGCGTCTTCGCAGGCTCGTGTTTGGCGGGATCCATGTTCTTATCCGTCGAATCGACCCCCTATGATCGCCAAATGAGTAGGATCCAACCAATCCTGGCTGCTTCGAAGAATGGCAGCGCGCGCCGCGACGTGCCTCTCTCCCTCGTAAATCACTGGATGGAAAATCTCCGTAGCATTCCCTACGCGTACCAAGCGGTGTGGAAAACTCCGGCGGAAGTGGGATCGGGCCAGCCCTCCGATTGCAAAGGAAAAGCAGTCGCTCTGTATCAGCGTATGCTTGAGAGTGGCGCGAAGGATATACACCTGGTCATCGGTCGAAGAACTCGAACTAGCCGGATGACCCATACATGGATCGTGTGGAACACGGAACGCGGGGATTACCTGTTGGATCCTACATTCAATTGGATGGCCTGTAGGGCGGACAAAATAGGGGACCGTTCGTATCTTCCCATGTATGCGTACGCGGGAGACAAGAAATTTCGCGCGAACTCGACGACGCTTCTCGCAAGCAATTGAAATGGGCTCTGATTGGGAGAAAATCTTCGAACGATGTCCCATGTCTAGACCGGATGCTGCAATGGTCAATTTTCCAACCTCGGGAAAAGCGATGCTGAAAGACCCAATGGTGCTTGCCGCTCACAAAGTTTAATCTTGCACGCCGCGAAGGGATGTCATAGTATCTTTGTTGTATATATGGAAATTATAAAGAGGTTCTTTGTCGGTCCGCCATCGTTTTATGGCGCGGGCGCTATTCTTCTCGCGGTTACCGGCGCGTCCGCTGGTCCCCTAACGCTACAAAAAATTCCGCCGCTGACCGTCCAGCAGGCGTCTTCTTATCCTGAGAATTTGGCGCGTTATAATCTTGGCGCTCAAGTCGAGGCGATGCCGAAAAGTCAGCCAATTGCGCACCTACAGCTAAGCACAAATTCCGATGATCGGAATGACGCTGAAGCCGCCTTGCTTTGTAACGATCCAACCGTCGGATATGCACTTCCCTCCGGTGCCACCACCGTTCTGGTTTCTCTCCCCAAAATCGAAAATCTTGGAAGTATTTCCTTTCTAACTATGGCGGCGAAAGGTTCCTTAACCGTCGCCACTTCTAGCGTAAAGCTTTCGCCGGAAAGCACACAATGGCACAAGACCACTGAGCAAGAGGTGATACCCGGGGCTGTTCATGTCGGCAATCTCGGCGAAGCAAAGTATCTCCGGCTTACTTTTAATATGGCGGAGCCCGGTCGTATCGCGGGATTTGGCGTTTATGCTAACCCGCAGATTTCCGACTTTACAACGCCACGCGCACACAAGTTTGCTGTGCAGGATAAATCGGACAGCTTCGCCCTGATTTCCTATAACTACGGAGATGTCCACGCCAAAGCGCGAGCCCTTTATGTAAGTTCGGGCGCCGACACGAAACTAGCCAATAACATGATCGATGATCAGCCCACAACGACCTACGCGTTTGCGGCCGACGACGTGACACCGACCGCGGTTATCGACTTAGGTCAGTCCTGCAACCTGCGACGTCTCTCGGTTGTTTACTCGCCGCGTCCGGGGCACATGGACTTTTACGTTTTGCAAGCGCTGCCGGCCGCCCAGAATTCGGAGGCCGCACCGGCCGCAGACGGCGCTAAGAACGGTACGCCCTCAATGCTTCAAATTGACGACGCCACCCTGTCGAATCTTAAGCCAGTCGGATCGGTCGATGACAACGGCAGCCAAGGCCATGCGTCAATTGATTTTCCAGAGACTGCCGGCCGTTATGTGATGGTTCGCTGGACACCATCAGGGCAGGCTACAGGTGCTTTCGCGCTGGCCGAAGTTGCCGCCTTTGGTAAGGGCTCAAATGATACGCTTTTAGCTCGGAACACCGAAGCCGGCGCAAGGGATGCGGATTCGATCCTTCGAATGCAGACGTCCGATGGAAAGACGATGCTCGACGGCAAGACCGTGATCGACGCAAAAGATGTCCCCGGCGAAGGATTAACTCCCGAAAGTCCGGCGGAAGGGCCGCCTCCGTCCTTGCCGCAACCACCGCCTTTCACTTTCGTTCCGGTCCTTATTCCGACCAGTCCGTAGGCTAAGTCTAACCTATTCCGAAAATCCGCTGAGCGACTAACGTCGCCGGCGGATTTTCTTTTTGTTAGAACCTCCTTTGGTGAACCCAACAAAGAACTCGGTGGGAGATGCTACAAATTGTCCCGAATAATATCGAAGATCGTCGTGCTTTCGAGAGAACCACGAAGCACATCTGTGCCTAGGCCGTTGCCGAAAGCCACCACGTCATCTCCGGTTGTTTGAGGAGACATGGTAGAGGCTGGCCCTGCCTGTTGAGATTCCGTTGCGGGAATAGGTGAATTCTCAACCCCTGGCGAAGGCGTAGGTTCAGGCTGTGTCTGTTCGTTAGGCTCTTCTGCGGGTTTCGTCTCCTTGGATGTTATTCCCCAGGTTAGTCGAGGTTGCCCGGCCGCATCGGGCTCGAACAACCCCGGTCCACTGATGTTCCTAGGTGCCGCCCCATGAAAGATCAGTCCACCCAAAGCAACATCTCCGCACACGATCAGCGTTGAGTTTGTCCCTGCGTATTCCAAGGCCACCGAGACCGCGCGATCCAGCTCGACTGTTTCCGAGAGCGCGCGTTCGGCATCGTTATCTTCGACTGCCTTCCGCATCAACGCAGCGTCAACCACGAGTAGGTATCCGCCGCTATTAAACTGTAGCAGCTCGATTCCACGCCGTACCATATCCGCCAGGTTCGGTCGGTTACTTTCCTCGTCATCGCCACTTGCAAACGGCAGTTCCTCTTCGCCGAAAACACCGAACAACTTCGCCTGTCGCCAACGCGGAATCTCATCGAGTTCGTCGCGTGTTTGCACGACGTCGTAGCCCGCTCCTAACATCTCTGCGAAAAGATCCCGCTCGTCGGCGCGTTTTCCTCCCTGGCTCTTCGGGCGAAAATCCTCCGAGCCGCCGCCGAGAATTAAATCTACTTTGCCTTTTTCAATCAGATCGCGCGCGAGGCTTTGCCGATCGCTCTTCGAGCTCGTGTGAGCGTAAAAGCTCGCGACCGTTGGACTTGTTAGGCGGCCATTAGTTACGATGCCAGTCATGCGCCCACTAGCGCGCGCGAGCTCGATCAGATTCTCTAAGGACTTGCCTTCCGCGTCGATTCCCACTGCGCCGTTGTTCACCTTTACGCCGGTAGCGAGCGCTGTCGCCGCCGCCGCGTTATCGGGAATGCAGGAGTCATTCGAGTAATTCCGCAGGAGCGCGCTGTAGGTTAACGAGTCCATCCTCAAAGGCTTATCCGCGCCGCCGGCGTAGATGCGCGTCATTGCCAGACGACCCGGCGCCAGGCCTTCGCCGACGAACAAAATAATTCCGAACGGCTTCTGCACGACCCAATAGCGGAAATAGAAAACACCGAAGCCGAGGAAGACGAGCAGACAGAGAAGCGCCAGCAGTTGATTGCGCCATTTCACGAGGCCGATGTAGAAGCCGGCCCTCGGTGATGTCAACGCAAGAAGGCGCTTGTGCGCCGCGAGCGTCGTCGCGAGATTCGCCGCCATGGCTGGGCCGGTGATGCTTTTGATTCGCGACGGTTGGGGAATTAATCCCGGCGGCCGAGAAAGGCGCGATGAAAACGGCGATGCCACCATGCTCGCGCGCACGCCGTTTCACGACTCGTTATACCGACAGTATCCGCACGGCACTTTAAGCGCCAGCGGGCTCGACGTTGGTTTGCCGGAAGGACAGATGGGCAACTCCGAAGTTGGTCATCTTAATCTCGGGGCCGGGCGCATCGTTTATCAGGATCTGACTCGCATCAACAAAGCGATCGCCGACGGCGAGCTCGCGAAAAATCCCGTATTAACCGAAGCCTTTTCGCGCGCGCGCAAAACGCGATTGCATTTCCTCGGCTTGCTTTCCGATGGCGGCGTGCACAGCCACTATCGTCATCTGATTGCGCTCGCGCAGGCCGCGAAAGCCGCGGGCGTGAACGACATCATGGTTCACGCATTCACTGACGGCCGCGATGCTTCGCCGACCGGCGGCGCGGATTATCTCGCGACCTGCGAAGCAGAGTTGTCGAAAATCGGAGGAAAAATCGCCACCGTCGTGGGGCGTTATTTTGCGATGGATCGTGACCGTCGCTGGGAGCGAACGAAGCTGGCCTGGGACGCCATCGTCATGGGTCGCGGGCAAATTTGCCAAACCACTCCGTCGGCCTCGGTTCGCGCCGAATATGCCAAAGGCACGACCGACGAATTCATGCCCGCGCTCGTCTTCGCGCAGCCTAACGAGCAAAGAGTGCGCGATGGCGACGTCGTTTTCTTCTTCAATTTCCGCGCGGACCGCGCGCGCCAGCTTTCGCAGGCATTTTTGGAAGACGACTTCACCGGCTTCGAGCGCGGCGTGCGTCCGAAAGTGCATTACCTCACGCTCACGCAATACGACGCGAAGTACACCTCGCCCTATGTTTTTGCCCCCGCGGAATTGGTTCATATTTTGGGCGAAGTGGCGAGCGCCGCCGGCAAGACGCAGTTGCGCATCGCGGAAACGGAAAAGTATCCGCACGTCACTTATTTTTTTAACGGCGGAATCGAGCAACCATTCGCGGGCGAAGATCGCAAAATCATTCCGTCGCCCAAAGTCGCGACCTACGATTTGCAGCCGCAAATGAGTGCGCGTGAAGTGACCGCGACCGTCCTCGAACACATGTCGCGCTACGACCTGATCATTTTGAATTTCGCCAATCCCGACATGGTCGGCCACACCGGTGTGGTCGAGGCCGGCGTGAAAGCAGTCGAGATGATCGACGAATGTGTTAACCGCATCGTGCCCGCCTTGCTCTCGTTAGGCGGCAAATGCTTGATCACCGCCGACCACGGAAACTGCGAGCAAATGCGCAACGCCGACGGCTCGCCCAACACCGCGCACACCACCAACCTGGTCCATCTCGTTTACGTCGCGGGTGACGCGAAAGACTTTCGCGTCGAGAATGGCATCCTCGCCGATGTCGCACCGACGCTCCTATTCCTCCTCGGAGTTCCGCAGCCGCCCGAGATGACCGGCCACAATCTCCTCGCGCCCGTCGCGAAGCTGTCATCCTGAGTCGCGAAGACGACGAAGGCCTCGCCCACGCGCTTTTGTTAATCGCGCTTCGCTGCAGGTGATTCGTGAGCCCGCGCGAGATCCTTCGGTGCGCTCCGCAGCCTTAGGACGACATCATCGCCAGCGAACGCTGCCGCTCCGCCTGCACCAGATCGAAATCAATCTCGAGCTGACGATTCAAATGGCGCGTCCCGGCAACCGCGATCCGTTGCAGGAAACGCAGTCGATTTTCCGGCGCGTTCTCGTGCCAAACCGGCTTGCGCACGAGCTGCAGCGCGCCTTCCGTTTCCACGAGCGCGCCCCAGCCGAGCGGTACTTCCGCTGAGCGATACAACTCGTTAGGCACAACCAGGAAGAACAAATTAGCCGAGCGATATCTCGTTAGGCACTCGAACTTTGTCCCGCCGCGAATTTGTTTTTGCAGCGCGCCGAGCTCACGCACTACGCGCGCGTATCCGCGATGCTCGATCGCGCCGAAGTCATGCGTATCGAATTCCGGGAAAAGCGATTCGCCGCCGCGCAAAGTCGGATAATGCACCCGCAAATGCCGCTCGAGAATTTCCCGCCGGCGGCTGACCGTCACCAGCCGCGCGCGCGCGGACGCGCTGCAGCAATTGTCGCGGCGCAAATCCGAGCGCACTTGTTTGCACTCGAAAATCGCCGTCGCGCCCGGTTCCTTGCCGCGCGCGCGGTACGCCGCCACATCCGCGCGATAGCGGCATTGCGGAAGACTCACTTCCACCGCGCAGGCGGAGAAGCCTTGCGTCTGCGCCCACAAAACCGCCAGCCGTTTTAGCCGGCGATGCGCTTCGGTTTCGCCACGCTTCGGACTCAGTCCCGCGTCCATTCCGCGAGCTCCTTCGCCCAATAAGTCGCGATCAAATCCGCGCCGGCGCGCTTCAAGGAAGTCATGATTTCGAGCACCGCCGCGCGCTCTTCGAAAATCCCTTTCTCCACCCCCGCCTTCACCATCGCGAACTCGCCGCTCACATGATAAACCGCCGTCGGTCTGCCAAAGCGTTCGCGCACGCGCCAGAGGATATCGAGATAAGGCAGCGCCGGTTTCACCATCAAAATGTCCGCGCCTTCCTCCACATCGAGTGCCGCTTCGCGCAGCGCTTCGGCCGCGTTCGCCGAATCCATTTGATAGGAACGCCGATCGCCAAACTGCGGCGGGCTCTCCGCCGCTTCACGAAACGGCCCGTAGAAAACCGACGCGAACTTGACCGCGTAACTCATGATCCCGGTTTGCTCGAAACCGTGCGCATCGAGCCTTTCGCGAATCGCGCCGATGCGGCCATCCATCATGTCGCTCGGCGCCACCAAATCCGCGCCGGCCGCCGCGTGCGAAAGCGCGGTTTTCGCGAGCAGCTCCACCGTCTCATCATTGAGCACATGAAAATGGTCGCCGTCGCGCCGCGTCACGCCGCAATGCCCGTGACTCATGTATTCGCACAGGCAAACATCCGTGATCACGACCAGCTCCGGGCATTCCTTTTTGATCGCGCGCACGGCTTCTTGCACGATGCCGTTCTCGGCAAAAGCCCCGCTCGCCTGCTCGTCCTTGGCCGCGGGAATTCCAAAAAGCAAAACCGCCTGCAAGCCGAGCTCATAAGCGCGCTGCGCTTCCGCGACCGCATCGCCCACCGTCAATTGGAAGATGCCGGGCATGCTCGCGATCGCGCGCCGCTCCTGTAATTTCTCGCTCACGAAAAGCGGCAGGATGAAATCGTGCGCGCTCAGCTTTGTCTCGCGCACCAGGTTGCGCAGCGCCGGTGAACTCCGAAGACGCCGCGGACGATGCACCAGTTTTCTCACCAGCCGAGGCTACGCGCGCGCTACATCCTGGGCAAGCGAAGTGGGTGGCGGCGGAGCCCGATTTCTCCTCGCTGCCCGAAGGCTTAATCTAGCAAATAGACTTCGACAGTCCCGACACCGACGCCGCCATTCACGCCCTGAACGATGGCGGTATAGCTTCCTGGTGGGAGAGTGACAATCATAGCAGGCTCTGCTGCACTGCCCGGTGCTACCCCACTACTTTGAATCGCCGCCGCCTGGTCAGAAGTAATGACGCCGCCGAACTGGGTCGTCTGCCAATTGTCATTCGTCGCAATCGTGTTGCTGCTGTCGTGTAGTTCTAACTGCGGGTTTATAAGCGCGTTCGTAATGCCAGCAGCGGCGAGCGACGGACCGCTTGCCTTGATGATGAGCTTCGCAGGCTGCTTCAGCACGATTAGTCCGCCGATCATGACCTTCTCGCCGGTCTGGACAAATCCGCGGGTGCTAATGTTGACGAGTCGGGTAGCCGTCTCTGAGCTGAGATCGTAGACTTCTACCGTGGCCACCCCGGCGCCTGTATCTGCACCGCTTACGATCGCCGTATAGCTGCCGGGAGGCAAAGTCGCAACGATGGCCGGTTCATCAGAATTCTGCGGCGCCAGAGTACTGCTCTGAATCTCTGCCCTTTGATCATTGGATATGACACCGCCGATTTGCGTTATCTGCCAATCGTTGTTGCGAGCGATCATCTTGCTGCTGTCATGAAGCTCTAGTTGCGGATCAGTTAATGGATTCGCGATGCCGGATGCGCGTAAGGACGGCCCCGCCGCGCGAATGAGCACTTTCTTTGGAGTTGTACCCGTAATGATGAAGCCACCGATAAGCACGTTCTCGCCCGTACCGACCTCTAGGCGGGTGGAAATAT
>CAXSCV010000075.1:8613-15795 GCA_964235895.1 uncultured Chthoniobacterales bacterium | reverse complement strand
CTAACCATGCGATGGAGCGAACTCCGAAAGCGTTCGCGAGCAGGCTGGCGGACCGTCGTGCGCTCCACTTTTGAGATGACTTCCATACTCCCACTCCGAGAGACGCGCGCTCTCGTCCGCCGTCGCTCATTGTGTTCTCGTTAGACCAGAATCAAACCATACCCTATGAAAAAGTCTCCACAGGAAATGAAAGCTGCCATGATCGCAGGTCTAGGCGCGAAAACGGGAAAATCGCTTCCGGAATGGCTCGATCTCTTAGGCGCGAACAAGCTTTCTAAACACAAGGACATAGTCAGTTGGCTCAAGACCAAACACGGCCTCGGCCATGGGTTTGCCAATATGATCGCGCTGCAGGCGCTCAACTCTGATAGCCACACGAGCAGCGATACGGACTCGTTGGTGGAGGCGCAGTATGCGGGGGCGAAGGCAGCGTTGCGCCCGATCTACGATGCGATCTTAAAGGCGGTCGGGAAATTCGGGGCTGATGTCGAGATTTCACCGAAGAAATCTTATGTCAGTTTGCGTCGAAGTAAGCAGTTTGCCATCGTGCAGCCGTCCGCCAGCACACGAGTAGATGTCGGGATCAATCTGAAAGGCGTCTCTCCGAGGGGACGGCTGGAGACTTCCGGCAGCTTCAACGCGATGTTGAGCCACCGCGTTCGGGTTTCGACGCCGGCCGAAATTGACCAGGAATTGGTTGGTTGGCTGAAGCGGGCCTATGAAGCAGCCTAAGTCGATTGCCCATGTGATTTGTCACGCTCATGGTCTAACCCTGCGATGGAGCGAACAACGGACCGCCGTACGCTCCAAATTTGAGATAACTTCTATACTTTCACTTCGAGCGGCGCGCGCTCTCGTCCGCCGTCGCTCATCTTGCTCTCGTTAGGTCTCGGACGCCGGACTTTTGCATCAATGGAACGGTTATTCTCGCCGCGTTACCGAACTCTTTCTCTACTTGAGTTCGCCCTTGGCAGTTTCATCGTCATTGCGCATAACGTTCTCCGCGTCCTGCCCAATGAAGTGCCGATCCTATTTATTCTTGGCTGGGTCTCTCTGCGCCTGCGCGACGGCGGATGGAAAGCGGCGGGACTAACTCGTCCGCGCTCGTGGTGGATGACCGTAAGTCTGGCCGTGGGTGCCGCCGCGGCGCTGCAGATAGGCAGCGAATTAGTCGTGGGTCCTCTCGCGAGCCGAATCTGGCCCGGCCCGCAGCACGTATCGCATGTCCTGACGTCCGCCGCGCTCGACTGGAAGCACGCGCTCGCCACGCTGTTTATTATTTGGACTTTCGCCGCATTTGGCGAAGAGCTGTCTTACCGCGGTTATCTCTTGACTCGCGCTGCGGATGTCTTCGGAGGCTCCCGTGGCACTTACCTCGTCGGCATGATCCTGGTCGCGGTGCTTTTCGGCTTTGGTCACTACTATAAAGGGCCCGCGGGCGTGTTCGACAGCACCTACTCGGGCCTCGTGCTAGGCGGTGTTTTTCTGCTCTCCGGGCGCAATCTCTGGGCGCCTATATTGGCGCATGGGATCAGCGACACTTTTGCCTTGTTTCTGGTCGTTATGGGCTGGGCTTCTTGAGGAATATTCTCTAGGAATGGAGTTTGATGCCTAACCAGGCGATGGAGCGAACTCCGAAAGCGTTCGCGAGCAGGCTGGCGGACCGCGGTACGTTCCACTTTTGAGATGACTTCCACCTTTCCACTCCGAGTGAAGCGCGCTCTCGTCCGCCGTCGCTCATCTTGTTCTCGTTAGACCTCAATCGCACCGACACTCTAGCTATGAAACGACTCGCCATTACATTCGTTGTTCTTACCGCTGGCGTCCTCTACGCTATGAGTCCGCTCATGCGTCGCGGCCCTGCGCCAGAACTCTCCGCGATCGATGCTATACGTGCCGCGACGAAGGCAATCGAAACGAGGGGCCCACAATATTACTGCGGAGAGGTCCAACTTATAGGCATGGTTCCGAACGGATTCGATAAACGGCTACTGGAGCGTCATTGGGCCGTTACCTTCTACGATTCTCAGCGCGAACGGGGCGTAGGGCCGAACGGAACGGAGACTTTCGGCGATATCTTGGTTCGGGTGACCCTCCGAGGCGAAGTCTTCGACGTGCAAGAGTTATTCTTCGGATCCTGCACCACACAGCCCTCGAAATGAGGCCTAACCAAGCGATGCAGCGAACCGCTGGCCGCTCCGCGTTCTAGCTTTCGATGATTCCCACATTCAACCTGCAGCCACACGCGTCCTCGCCAGCGGTCGCTGATCTTGGGTCTCGTTAGGCGACCAAGAACGTCTTTCGTGAAATCCCTTCCTCGACTAGGACTTGGTGCGACGACAATCCTCTTCGGCGGAGGCGCCTTGTTGTTACTGTTGGTGACGCGGGTGGTCATTCCCACGTTGATTTCTGCCGGCGGGCAGGAACCGGTAGTTATGTGGTTTGTGGGCGCCAGCGTTTGCTTCTTCGCTCCGCTGTTGATAGTCGGCGGCTGGTTGCTCGTCCGGGAACGGCGCTCGGGGACATCGGCCGCCTTGCGAGATCGACTGCGTTTGCGGCCGGTCAGCGCAGGCAATCTGCTTTGGGCGTTCGGCGGCCTATTCGCGGTCGGCCTTCTAACGGGCGGTTGTGCGGCCATCCTGCGAGCGCTTTCGAGCGACGCGGGGCTGCACCCGCCATTCATGATGATGAAGCCCTTGACCCCGGGCCGGTATTGGATTGTCGCGGCTTGGTTGCCCTTCTTTCTGCTCAACATTCTTGGTGAGGAACTCGTTTGGAGGGGAGCGGTGTTGCCGCGGCAGGAAGTTGCGTTTGGGAGGGCGGCGTGGCTGGTCAACGCTGTCGGGTGGTGGCTAATGCATCTGGCCTTTCCTTGGCAGGTCTTGTTGGCCCTCCTTCCGACTGCGTTCATTGTCCCCGCCGTGGCGCAACGAACTCAAAACACTTGGACAGGCGTGATCATCCACGCCGGATTAAACGGAGCAGGGTTTCTCGCGCTAGCATTCGGATTTGCATGACTACGCCAATGCTGCCTAACCAAGCGATGGAGCGAACCGCTGGCCGCTCCGCGTTCTAGCTTTCAATGACTTCCACATTTAAACTGCAGCAACACGCGCCCTCGCCAGCGCTTCGCTGCGTGGTTTACTTTACGCTGGTCGCTGATCTTGGGTCTCCTTAGACCTATGCGTGTCGTTCGCATCGCGACTGCCCTGACAGCGGTGTTCTGGCTGATTTTGATCATTCAGCAGGCGGTATGGTTGCCCCACGCGCTGCAGCCACGCTTCATCCACGATCCACACATTGGGAGCTTTGCCAGCCGTTATGTCATCACCAGCTCCGTCACGTTGGCCGTGTTTGTCGTCGCTGTCGTCTTTCTACGCCATCCGCTCGGGCCGCGCATGGGCTGCCACCGCGTTGTGCGTTCTTTGCGCGTTCGCCTTTGGGCATTACTTCCTCTCGGGGTTGCGGCTGTTCTTTCGGCCTCCGTTCGACGACGGCTCGCTTCACGGCGCCGCTCTCGGATACCTGCGTTTCCACATCCCCGGAATGTGGCTACACGTCACAAAACTCGTTCTCGTGTTGAGTTGCATTGCTCTTTGGGCTTCGGCCTCATACCATGCTTGCCGTGATCGCCGCGGAGAGGTCTAACCACGCGATGGAGCGAACGGCGGACCATTGCGTCCACATTGGAGATGACTTCACGCTTCCATTCCGAGCGACGCGCGCTCTCGTCCGCTGTCGCTCATCTCGTTCTCGTTAGGCCATCCTAGCCGCGCTTTATGAACGAAGCCGAAGGCGAGCAGCAGATTCGACAGGTCATCGCCACTTGGATGCACGCCACCGGTGCCGGAGATTTATCGCAAGTTCTCAATCTCATGTCCGAGGATGTTGTCTTCCTCCTTCCTGGTCAGCCACCGATGCGTGGACGCGAGGCTTTTGCCACTGGCTTTCGCGCCGCACTTCAGCACGTCCATATCGAGGGCGTCTCCGACATTCAGGAGATTCGTATTTCCGGCGACCACGCCTTTTGTTGGAGTCAACTTACCCTCACGATTACGCCAGTGCAGGGCGGTCCTCCAAGGCAACGCGCAGGTTCTACGCTCTCCGTCTTTCGCAGGGAGCCGGACGGCTACTGGAGACTTTTCCGCGATGCTAACCTTCTTTCTGAGACATGAGCTCCGCATCCTCGGACAATCGAACGAACCTCGTAACCAGGCGATGGAGCGAACCGCTAGCCGCTCTGCGGTCTTGCTTTCGATGACTTCCACATTCAACCTGCAGCCATCCGCGCTCTCGCCAGCGGTCGCTGATCCGATTGGAAGTCCCGGAAGTGGGACAGGGGGAAGGATGCAACGTCAAATTTCCTGGATTTCCAACCGGAAACGTCATTTGCTGATTAGCAGAAGGTTGCTGCTAATTAGCGGCATCCTTCCGCTAATTAGCGGAAGCCTTCTGCTAACTGACGGCAGCCATCCGCGTTCCGCTAATTGGCAAAGACTCTTTGCTAACTAGCGAAGACCTTCCGTTAACTGACGGAGGCTCTTCGCTAACTGGCGGAGACCTTGCGCTAATTAGGGAAGACTCTCCGCTAATTAGGAGAGACTTTCCGCTAATTAGCAAAATGCTTCTTCCAACTGGTGAAAAACGTTCATCAACTGGAGAAAATGGGGGCCGGGCCGAGGTTTCTTTAGTTTCTAAGGAGTTTGCGCGAAATGATTGGCGACCCAATTTAATGGATTGGCATCGTATTTTCGAGGGAAAATCGTGTCTACAACGGTTGGCCCGCGGAAATCGGGCGGTGGTGCATTGAATAGCCAGAGTCGATATGAAGGCGGAATGGGTGGGAGAGGATGTCCGTCAATGTGGCGGCGGCCCAAAAAAAGCTATGTACTCTGAGCGACGTCATGCCCGCCCTTGTAACGATCGATGTGGAACGAAGGCTCGTGAGCACAGTCTGCTCCGGGACGGTGACGGATGAAGAGTTCCAGGCAGCCAGGAAGCAACTTCTGACAGATCCGATGTTTGATCCTTCTTTCGATCGACTCTGGGATTTCAGCGCAGTGACGACGGAACAGGTTAGCGAGGAGGCGATCTCGAACCTAGTTAAGACCTCGCCTTTTGTCGGAGAAATCTCGCGCGCGGTGGTGGTCAGCATTTCGCCGAAGTCGCTCGGTCGCGTAATGGAGTTCGTCTCGCAGTCACGCCGGTTCAATCGCGGCAGCGCTGTTTTCCCGACGCGGGCAGCGGCGGAGCAATGGATCGAGAGCGAGCGCCGCGCGCGCACGCGTCGCGAGGATGGTCCAGCGGATAAAGAGCGATAGGAGGCGAGAGGCTTGGTTTGGGAGTATGGCGAGGAGCGCGCTGCGCGTCCGATCTCACTCGGCGACTCTGGTTACCTAGGTCGAGCGATACAACGATCCAAGCATCAACGTGCTGAAGGTTCGCGGGAGGGGTTGGCGCCGCGGCCTTCGGACTTCATAATCGAGAATACCCCAGAGAATGACCGAGTCCCGGCGGTAATCTTGCGAGGCAGATAGCGTAGCGAAACTGCGTTTTCTCCGGAATACTGGATCAATAGCATTCGCCGGCGTGCATCGGATGTAACATGTTCCTTCGTAATGATATAAAACTGCTCGTATGCAAAGCAGCGAGAAAATCGATCAGCTGGGAGGTAATTTCTGTGAACGGAGAATAAAGCTGCTTAAAAGCTTTGATTTAAGGATGTTGAATTACCGGAGTTTACGCTTTTATCCTGAGCCGAGCAGAGCGGGCCGGAGATCTGGACGGTTAGTTAAGTAACTCCCGACGCCGACTTCTGGGAATTCTTTAGGCGGCTCGGGACGACAGGGGCTTTTGCGCGATGGAGCAAGGCGCTGGGTGGGTTTGGCGGGCGAGCAGAGGGTTGGGGGCGATCGGTCAGGCTGATGGGTGGACGCGGATTTTCTAGAGGATTGGAGCCGTCCCCCCGTGGGCGAGGCCCTTCGGCGTCTACGCGACTCAGGATGACAGATGTGGGGCACGAAAGTTCACTGCTCGTTGCGCTTCCGAGGGTCGCAGGGTTGCTTGGGATTCTTGGGATGCTCCTCGCGATCCGTCTCGCCTGTGGGGTAGTTGTCTGGATTCGATGTCTGCGCATTTGGTAAAAGGGCGCTAGATTCTCCGATGCTCGAAACTTCGGTTCTCGTTCTCGGCGGCGGGCCGGCTGGCCTGCGTGCGGCGGAGGTGGCGGCGGAGACGGGCGCTGGGGTTATTCTCTGCGAGGGGCAGTCTTCGGCTGGCCGCAAGCTGCTGATAGCCGGCCGCGGGGGATTGAATCTGACGCACTCCGAGGCAGTGGCGAATTTTACGCCGCGCTATGGCGACGAAGCAGAGCGGTGGCGGGATTTGTTGCGCGATTTCGGGCCGGCGGAGTTGCGGGAATGGGCGGATGCGCTGGGACTGGAGACTTATGTGGGCTCGAGTGGGCGCGTTTTTCCGAGCGGCCAAAAGGCGGCCGGATTGCTGCGGGCGTGGTTGCAGCGGCTTCGAGCGAACGGCGTCGAGTTTCGCGTGAAGATGCGATGGCAAGGGTTGGAGCGGGCAGGGGAGCAATGGCGCGTCGATTTCGCGGAAGGCGAGGGGGAAGCGATCCTGGCCGATGCAGTGGTTCTCGCGCTGGGCGGCGCTTCCTGGCCGGAGACGGGCTCCGACGGAACCTGGCCCTCGATCCTTGCGGCGCACGGAATCGAGGTCGCGCCCTGGGTGCCGGCGAATTGCGGCTGGGAAGTGGATTGGCCTAACGAGTTCCTGGCGCGCGTGGAAGGGTGGCCGCTGAAGAACCTAACGGTACGAGCGGGCGCGGAAGCGATTTCCGGCGAGCTGTTGATCACGCGTTACGGGATCGAGGGCGGCGCGATTTATCGGTTGGGTCCAATCCTGCGCGCGCTGGAGCAGCCGCAAATCGCGATCGACCTGAAACCACAACTCACGGCGGAGCAGCTCCATTCGCGCCTAACGAGTAATGGCGGGGGCCAGGATTGGTGGAGGACACTTAAGATAAGCGAGGCCGCGCGCGCTTTATTGGAATGCTACTTCGCGGCTGAAATCGGAACACCCGAGCGCTTGATCGAGCGGATCAAACACTTCCCCCTGACGCTGCGCGGGCCGCGCCCGATCGCCGAAGCTATCTCCTCTGCGGGCGGC
>CAXSCV010000075.1:7356-8603 GCA_964235895.1 uncultured Chthoniobacterales bacterium | reverse complement strand
GGATGAAAATCTCATGCTGCTCAAGCTGCCCGGCGTCTTCGCGGCGGGCGAGATGATCGATTGGGAAGCGCCGACCGGCGGTTACCTTTTACAAGGATGCCTGGCCACGGGGACGCGGGCTGGTCGCAGCGCCGCGCAGTTCCGCGCGAGCTAAAAGCGGTCGATCTTTTGGCGAGGATGCTTGACGCGCCGCATCGGATTTGCCCTACTGCGAAAACTTGACCAGCCGGAAACGCATTTTGGCCCAGCCAAAGGATAAAGGCGGGATAACGATCAAAGAATTCGATCGCCGCAAGCTCGATCGCAGCGTGATTGCGATCCCGCTCCTGGAAGATATCGGGAAGGACGCCGGCAAAGTTCGCGCGGTGATCATCGATCTTAATCTGGATTATCCAGACGGGCGCGACGCGGCGCAGAAGTGGATTATCGCTGCGATTGCGCAGGCGAAGCGAAATTCGCGGGTGAAGAAAGACGAGCAAAATATCCACCAAAAGAAGACCGACCTGAGCAATCAATACGTCTTCGCCAAGCTGGATGGGCGGGTCATTAAAGAACTCGTTAGGCTAGATGTCGAACATGCGCAAAAGCTGGCCGCGGCGGACAAGGCGACCAAGAAGAAGGCCGAGCCGAAGGGGAAAAAAGAAGAGCCAGCGGGCGCGGATCGAGAAGGCGCGATTAACCCCGCGCAAAGCCTTTACCGGTTCCGCGCGATTTATCGTATCTGGCCGGATTTTGCGATCTCGGCCTGTATCACCAAATCCATCGCCACCGTCAAAGCGGATGCGGCGCAAAGTTCCTTCAGCGCATTCGGCAGCGATATCGCCTGGGCGATCATGGATTCGGGCCTCGACGCCAAACATCCGCATTTCGAGAAGTATAAAAATATCGATCCGGTCTCGCCGTTGCATGCCGATTTCACCGACGGCGCGACGAAAGATGGGAGCTCGGCGTTAATCGACCAATTCGGTCATGGCACGCATGTGGCTGGGATTGTCGCCGGCGAACAACTTGCCGATGGGACGCCCGCGCGCGCGCAGAAAATGCGAGCGATCACGCGCTCTATTAAGGGCTACGATACGGGCCGATCGCCGAAGGTCGAGACCCACCAAATAGACTTAAAGGAAATTCGCGGAATGGCGCCGCGCTGCAGTCTCGTTAGTCTGAAAGTGCTCGATGACGATGGCAACGGTGAGGTCAGCAATCTCATCGCGGCCATCTCTCACATTCAGGAGAAGAACGGGCACGGC
>CAXSCV010000075.1:0-7270 GCA_964235895.1 uncultured Chthoniobacterales bacterium | reverse complement strand
TGGTGGCGGCGGGTAATACCGGGTATGGCTCATTAGCCGCGCAGCAACGCACGACCAATGCCGGCATGGAGGTGACGATCAACGACCCTGGCAATGCCGATCTCGCGATTACAGTCGGGTCGACGCATCGCGAAATGCCGCACGTTTACGGCATCTCGTATTTTTCCTCGAAAGGCCCGACGGGCGACGGCCGGATGAAGCCGGACCTGGTCGCGCCCGGCGAGAAAATTCTCTCCGCCGCCACGGGCAAGGTGATCAAGGAAAAAGCGGATGGGCAAGAATGCGAATACGTGGAGGATAGCGGCACGAGCATGGCCGCGCCGCACGTCAGCGGGGTAATCGCGGCCTTTCTTTCCATCCGTCGCGAGTTCATTGGTTATCCGGAAAAGGTGAAGGAAATTTTTTGCCAGAACGCGACGGATCTGAAGCGCGATCGCTATTTTCAAGGCGCGGGGTTGATCGACCTGATGCGCGCTATTCAATCGGTCTAACGAACGGTCTAACGAGGAGAAAAAATCATGAGTGACATCGCTGGAATTCCTTACTTCCCCGTGCATTTCGAGAAAGACGGCAAGATGCTCGATCAACCACCCAAGCTGCCCGCGGGCACGACGGATCTCTTCGTTATCTCGCACGGCTGGAACAATACGAACGAGCAAGCCGAGAAGCTTTATCACGATCTTTTCACTAATTTCGCCGCCGTCGCGCCCGAACTTTTGCAGAAGAAAAAGCTCGCGATCGTCGGCGTGATCTGGCCTTCCAAACAATTTACCGATGTGGTCGACGCCGCAGTCGCGGACCAGGCGGCGGCCGGCGGCGGCGCGGCTTTCGGCGCGAGCTCGACCGCGGCGGAGAAGACGATCGAAGCGAAATTGGATGTGATCGCGCCGATGTTTGGCAAGGAAGGCGCGGCGAAAATCAAAGCGGCCAAAGAGCAGATCAGCCAACTCGAGAACGACCCGGACGCGCGCGAAAAATTCGTCGATGAATTGCGCGCGCTGCTCAACCCGAAAGCCGCGACGGACGACGACAACTCGAAGCTCTTCTTCAAGATGAATGGCTCGACCATGTTGGAAAAACTCAAGACACCGACGCCTTTGGTTTCCGCGGGCGGCGGTGGCCAGGGCGGCGCGGCATCGATCGGCGCGGGACATGCGCTGTTAAAACCAGGTGGCGGTGCGGCCGGCCTCGGCGACATCTTTTCCGGCGTGAAAGCGGGAGCGATTCGCTTCCTGAATTACCTGACCTACTACGAAATGAAGAACCGCGCTGGGACCGTCGGGCACGATGGTGTCGGGCCCTTGATCGATCAGTTAGCGAGCCAAACGCAACGAGTTCATCTCGTCGGTCACAGCTTTGGCGGGCGGGTCGTGACTGCGGCCGCATCTGGTTCGAAGACCGATAAATTGCAAACCATGTCGCTCTTGCAGACGGCCTTTTCGCACAGCGGTTTCTCGAAATCGATGAGCGGATTTTTCCGCAATGTGGTCGACAACAAGCGCGTCAAAGGTCCCATCCTCGTGACCTATACGCCTAACGACCGCGCGGTCGGCATCGCTTACCCGACCGCATCGCGTTTGAGCGGCACGGTCGCTTCCGCGTTCGGCGACAAGGACGACAAATTCGGCGGGCTCGGCCGGAACGGCGCGCAAAAAATGGAACCGGGCGAAGTGGTCGCGGGCGTCGACCAGTTACTCGCGGTCGGGGAAAACTACGCCTGGCAACCCGGACATTTCCACAACCTGGAATCGAGCAAATTCATTGTCGATCCGAAGGGCGGCGACGCGCACGGCTTCATCACCGGCAAGGAAGTAGCCTGGGCCATCAGCCGCGCCATCGCCTAACGAGTTAGTTTTGCTGATTCGCCTAACGAGTAATCTCTCGATCCGCGTGCGGTCGCTGACCGCTCATCCGAACGAGGAAGATCGCGTAATAAGCGAGGCCTTCGAACGGCGCGGTCACTTCCAGCATCCAGCGCACGCCCTGCGCGGCGGCGCGCTCGGAATTGCCGCGCGTCGCCAGCACGCCTTCGCCGCTCGGAATCTCGAATTGAAACGGAATGCCGTCACTCGAATGGCCAACGCCGCGAGCCACGATCTGTTCGGCCTGCCAGCGAGTGTGATCGACGTGCCGGTGCTTGTTGGTTTTGACGCTGGTCGTGTCCCAGGTGGTCTCGATGCAGCGCAGGAGAATTTTGTAATCATCGCCGGGCCGGAGATCGCGCGAGGTGCGGACTTTTCCCGAAAGAATTTCACCGAGCCTCGCCGCGTGCGGAAGTTCGAGGAATGACTTGCCGAATTTGCGATACCGAATCGTGCCGCGCACCGCGTTAAAGGCGAAAAGCAACCCGACGAGAGCGAGGACGAAAGGGATGACGCAGAGCGGATTGAAATTCGGCGAATTGATTTCGGTAGTGAAGGCGATTCCTTTTTTCGCGTTCATCCACCAGGCGAGAAGTGGCGCGCCCGCGAACAGAACGACCGCGGTGAAGGCCTCCATCTGCGCGTTCGCCAAATTGGCGGCTTCGGTCGTGATGGGACGGTCGACCGCCGGTTCGTCTAGAGCGGGATCGTCGACATTATCGTCGAGATCTTCGGAGTCGGCCATACTCGTTAGGCTAATTCGTTAGGCGCTTACGGCGGCCGGAATTTTGAAAAGCTCGATCTCGTCTTTGATCTCACGGACAAAGCTGGCGGCGCCAGCGCCGTTGACGATGCGATGATCGAAGGTGAGCGAGAGTGTGATGACGTCGACGCCTTCCATTTTGTGCGCGGAGCCGACGAAGAGGGTGCCGACTGAGGGCGGCACGACGATGGGCGCGGCCGCGCGCACACCGAAGGCGCCGAGGCTGCTGATGACGACCGGCGCGTTCATGGCGTCGACCCGGCCGGTGCGTGTTTGCTCGACCGTTTCGGCGTAGCGCCTAACGAATTCCGGCCAGGCAAGTTTGTTCGCTTCTGTGATGACTGCTGTCGCCAGCCGGTCGCCTTCGATGGCGACCGCGATGCCGAGATCGAACGGGTCGTGTTCTAAAATCTGCTCGTCATCGAGCATGATGCGGCGAAAGGGCGGGTGTTTTTCCATCGCCCTAACGACTGCCCACGCGATCATGGCGGAAGGCGAGGCGGCGTTTTTGCCATCGGATTTCTTGGAGCCGGCGCGGGCCGCGCGGATGGAATCCCAGCGGGCGTCGATCTGCAAATTTGCTGAAACGACGCGGCTGAGTTTGCGCGTGATGGTGGGCGATAAGGCGGGTTCGATTTCCGCGGGCCGGCCGCTGCGCCGGGACTGCTCGGGTTTCTCCGAAGCGCCGTTGGACTTGTTAGGCGCGGAATTTTCCTGGCCGGCTTCGACTAAAATCGAACCGAGTTCCTGGCCGATCTCGACCGTGTCGTCGACTTTCGTTTTCCATTCGCCCATGACGCCGACCCAGGACGACTCGACCGGATAAACGGCCTTGTCCGTCTCGAGCTCGCAGAGCGGATCGTCGTAGGTGATCGGATCGCCCGGCTGCTTGAGCAGACTAACGACTTTGGCCGCGCGAATTCCTTCGCCCATAATCGGAACGACAATTTTCTGCGAGGCAGAAGTGGTCGGAGCGCGCAATGGAGCCGGCTCGCCCTCGGGCCGGAAGGATTCGTTAGGCGAATCGGAAACATTGGCGCGAGCAGCGGGCGCGGATTTTCCGGCGCGAGGGCGCGCCGGCTCCAGTGCGCTGCGTTCGGCCGCGATTGATTTTTGCAAGGCCGCCACGATGCGCTCGACATCGGGCAAGGCGGCGTATTCGTAGATCGGGTTGTAACCGATCATGACGTTGCCTTTGCTGACCAGAATGGGCGGACTAACGAGTGCATTCCAAAGCTCGGGCTGACTCGCGATGTGGGTGATGATCATCTGCCCGACGCTGCAATTTTCGCTGTCTTCCTGCACCACGACGAGGCGTCCGGTTTTGCGCACTGATTCCTCGATTGTCTCTTTATCCCAAGGCACGATCGAACGCAGATCGATCAACTCGACGCTGATTTCGCCGCCGATTTGCTCGAGCGCTTCGAGCGATTTCTCGATCGTATTTCCCCAGGCAACGAGGGTAACCTCCGAGCCGCTCCGGCGTTTGCGCGCCTGGCCTAACGAGACTGCGCGGATGGGCTCTGCGAATTCGTGTTCGGCCCAAAGCAAATGTTTCGGCACGAGAATAAAGGTCGGATCTTCCGCGTGCATCGCGCTCCAGAGAAGTCCGGCGGCGTCTTCCGGCGTGCTCGGGATGGCGACGTTAATGCCGGGAAAATGCGCGAGCGCGGCTTCGTTCGCCTGGCTGTGCCACAGGCTGCCGCCGGGCAGATAGGCGCCATAGGGCGCATAGATCACAAGCGGACATTTCCAGCTGCCGAAAGAACGCCAGCGTAGGTTGGAGAGATTGGTCACGACTTGGTTCCAGGCCGGTCCGATGAAGTCGATGAATTGAAGCTCGAAGACCGGCCGCTTGCCATAGGACGCTAACCCGCAGGCCACACCCATGATGGTCGATTCCGCGAGCGGCGAATTAAAAACCTGCTCGGGAAATTCGGTCGAAAGTTTTTGCGTGAGGCGGAAGACGCCGCCTTTCGGATCCTCGATGTCTTCGCCGAAAATGATGCGGTCTTTACTACTCGTTAGGCCGCGATGGAGTGTTTGGTTGATCGTGTCGCCGATGCGATATTTTCCCGGCGGCAGAACTTCGTCGCGCAATTGCGGCAACTTGCCGGTGACCTGAAGATGCAGCTCGTCGGCGGTCGGATCTTCCGCGCGTTCGGCTTCGGCAAATTCCTGCCGAATCCGTTCTTTGATTTCCTTGTCGAGCTTTTCGTAGTCGGTCGCGGAAATGATTTTCTCCGCGATCAAACGCTCGCTCCAGACGCGGAGCGGATCGCGTTTCTCGAGGTCCTTCAACTCCTCTTCGCTGCGGTAAAGTTTGTGATCGTCCGAGCTGGTGTGGCTGCTGAGGCGTTCGAGATTAACCCAGAAAAAACGCGGCCCATTGCCGGCGCGCATCGCTTCGAACGCTTCCGCGCCCGCATCGTAGATGTGCTGCACGTCCGAGCCGTCGAGTTCCAACCAGTCGTTAGGCTGAAGCACATCGAGCGCGAGCGGATTGATTTTGCGCGTCGGGCTGCTGATGCCGTATTTGTTGTCCTCGACCACGAAGAGCACGGGAAGTTTTCGCTCTTTTGCGAAGGAAATCGCTTCGTAGAAATCGCCTTGCCGCGAGGCCGCGTCGCCGATGGTGGTGATGACGACGTTCGGTTTTTGATCGAGCTGAATGCCCCAGGCGAGGCCGCAGGCCGGGAGCAATTGCGCGCCGGTCGGCGTCGGCACGCTCCAGATTCCTTTCGAGGCGTAGCTATAATGCGAGGGCATTTGCCGGCCGTGACTTTGTCCAGCGCGCTTCGCGAAATAATCGATCGCCAATTCGCGCGAGGCGACGCCGCGACCAAGTACGAGGCCGCGATCGCGATAATATCCGGCGATGTAATCTCCCTCGCGCAACTGCATGCCGAGCGCGGCCAAACCTTCATGGCCCATCCCGGAAACGTGGAAATGTCCTTTGCCCTGCCGATTCAAATTCTGCTCGCGCAAATCTCCGTGCCGACTTTCCAGGAGCGTGGTGAGGAGGCGCAGTTTGTCTTCTTTGCTGAGCGCGGGCATAACGTGGATTACCACTAAACGTGACCGCGCGATTGGGCAACGCCAGCGCGGGAGCGGTTTGGTGGGCGGCGGTTGTGCTGACGGTTTGGTGCGCGGGGTCGATGGGAAAA
Organism: uncultured Chthoniobacterales bacterium; assembly: GCA_964235895.1. Taxonomy (GTDB): domain Bacteria; phylum Verrucomicrobiota; class Verrucomicrobiia; order Chthoniobacterales; family UBA10450; genus JACCTI01. The sequence goes on along the minus strand of CAXSCV010000075.1, from coordinate 1,478 downwards.
TTCTTCGCCGCTTTGGGACTGAGGGAACTCTTCCTCAAGATTTTGGGGGTAACTGCGGACGTCGCGCATCGCCTCGCAGGTCAGACGAGTCATCGCGCCACCAGAAAGCGGCGCAGCGGCGCCGCACTCCAAAACGTGGCGGCGTTCTTGAGCAACCCGCCGCGAAGCGTTGTGGAGTGCGCCGGTGTTCCGGCGCTTTCGAGTGCGCGGTGACAGTCGCCGAAACCCCCGCGCATCGCCTCGCAGGTCAGACGCGTCATCGCGTCACCAGAAAGCGGCGCAGCAGCGCCGCGCTCCAAAACGTGCCGTCGCTCGCGAGCTGTGTTAGAAGCGGGCGTGCCACGCGTTTCCAACAACGGAATCATCGCGCGCTATCGCGCTTATCTTCCGGTCACGCCGGCGACGCCGATCGTCTCGTTAGGCGAAGGGAATACGCCGCTCATTCCGTGTCCGAAATTGACGGCGAAGGTCGGGCGTGGCTGCGAAGTGTTCGTCAAATATGAAGGATTGAATCCGACCGGTTCAAGGATCGCGGCATGACGGTCGCGGTTTCGAAGGCGATGGAGCAGGGGACGGCGGCGGTCATTTGCGCTTCGACCGGGAACACCTCGGCGTCCGCGGCAGCGTATGCGGCCCGCGCGGGAATTCGTTGCGCGGTCATTTTGCCGGCGGGAAAAATCGCCAGTGGGAAATTGGTTCAGGCCTACGCCTATGGCGCGAAGGTGGTGGCGATTGATGGCAACTTCGATGACGCGTTGCGCATCGTCCGCTCGTTAGGCGCGCGCCCTGATTTTGCCATCGTCAATTCGATCAATCCCGATCGCATCGCCGGCCAAAAGAGCGCGGCTTTCGAGATCGTCGAAGAACTCGGCGACGCGCCGGACGTTCACATTTTGCCGGTCGGGAACGCGGGAAATATCACCGCCTACTGGGCTGGTTATCGGGAATTTCGCGACGCGGGCAAAGCCACGAAACTTCCGGTTATGCTCGGTTTCCAGGCCGCGGGATCAGCGCCGATTTTTCACAAGCGCGTGATCGAAAATCCGGAGACGATCGCCTCGGCTATCCGCATTGGAAATCCGGCGAGCTGGGAATGCGCGACGCGCGCGCTCGAAGAATCACGGGGCGCGATCGACATTGTTTCCGACGAGGAAATCCTCGAAGCGCAACGCTGGCTGGCGAGCAACGAAGGAATTTTCGTGGAGCCGGCCAGCGCGGCTTCCATCGCCGGTTTATTGAAATCCGCCGATCAGTCGCGCGATGCCGCTTACTCGTTAGGCCAAATCGGGGAGGGGACTCGCATCGTTTGCACGGTCACGGGACACGGACTAAAAGATCCGGACGCGGTGCATTTCGCCACCGAGCCAGCAGTCTCGCCTAACGAGTCGGACGCGCTCCATGCGATCGGGTTTTGAAGGCAGATTATTAATCAGGAAAATAGGAAAGCAGGAAAAGGCAGAATTCCGTTTCCTGATTTC
>CAXSCV010000074.1:0-16223 GCA_964235895.1 uncultured Chthoniobacterales bacterium | reverse complement strand
GCCAATTTCCTGATCGAACGCCCCGCGCTTTCCTCTTTCGGCAAATCGAGCGCGCGCCAAAAATACCACGCGGCGACCGAGCGATACGGCCGCCACTTTTCGCCGATGCGCAAAAACTCTTTTGGCGTCGGCAATTTCTTTTTGCCAAAAGTTTTCGCGTAACCCTTCTGCACGCCGAGATCGGTCACCGGCCAAACGTCGAGACGTCCGAGCTCGAAAAGCAGGAGCATCTCGACCGTCCATCGCCCAATTCCGCGCACAGTCGTTAGGCGCTCGACGATCTCTTCCTCCGACATCCGCGACAACTCCGGCGCGGACGGAACAGTTCCGTCGATCGTTTTCGCGGCCAGATCTTTCAACGCCGCGGTTTTATTTCGGGACAATCCGCAAGCGCGCAGCGTTTCATCCGGGGTGGCTAAGACTTGTCTTGGATCGAGCCATTTCCGGCGCGGATAAAGCGCGCGCACCCGGCCCCAAATCGTCGCCGCCGCTTTCCCGCTGAGCTGCTGATAGGCGATCGATTCTGCGAGCGCGTCGAACGGCCTAACGAGTACACTTTGGCGCGAGGCGAAAGGTTTCGCTTTTGCGATCAACTCGGCAAAGCGCGGATGCGTCGCGGCCAAATGCCGTCTGGCAATTTGTGCATCCGAAGTCTCCTCAATTTTCTTCACGACCGTGATCGATAGCAAAAGCGAACTGCTGCGAAAGCGAAACCGTGCAAAACAATCCGCTGAGGAAAAACTTTCGCGAGCACGCGAATCGCTTACAATCCGAACCGAAGATGAAAAAATCCATCGCCTTAACTCTCCTCGCCACCATCCTTGCTTGCGCGCCGACCTTCGCGCAAGACGCCTTCAAGGATTCCAAATCCATGCGTCCGGCTTCGACGGAGGAGCCGACTGCGGTCGACCTTTTCCGCGTCGATAGCTCGTACGTTTTCGAAAGCCATCTCGATAACGATGGCGGTTTCAGGGATCAGGGCGTCCTGCAAAATGCCTTCGAGTATTCGCATCGCTTTCTGCTCAGCGGAAAACTTTATCTGCGCCTGGGCGTGGCGGCGGAGCGTTTCGATTTCAGTAGCACGAACGCGCCGGTCCCGAATCATCTGCAAAGTTATGCGGGAATTATCGGGGTCGATTACATGGTCGGGAACGATGTCGGCGCCTTCATCCAAATCCGTCCGGGATTCTATACCGAGAATAGTTTCGATGAGGATTCCTTTGATTACCCGATCACGCTTGGTCGCGTTTTCGTTCTGCAACCGGACAAACTTTATCTCTTCGTCGGTGCGAATGCCGCTTTTCTGCGCGGCGAATATCCCGTTCTGCCGTTGGCGGGTCTCGTCTACAAACCGAGTCCGCAATGGAATATCTACGGCGTGTTGCCGGAGCCGCGCGTGACTTATTCGCCTAACAAGAAGATCGATTTCTATGCCGGCGGTCAGCTCGTTGGCGGCTCCTACCGCACGGATGAGAACAACGGAATCGTCCCGCACAAACTCAGCAATGCGCAGGTCGATTACAGTGAATATCGCGGCAGCGCGGGCGTGGAATTTCATCCAACCGACGCGGTCTCGCTGAACTTCGGCGGCGGTGTCGCTTTCCTGCGCCGCATTAATTTCGATCGGGCCGGTGAAGAGTACGACGCCGATCCGGCGCCATTCGTGCGCTTCACTTTCCGCGCGGAATTCTAAACACGCGCGGCCAGTTTATTGCTCGATGCGCCGGAGCAAAAAGGATGCGCCGAGGAAGGTGAGGAGCGCGCCGAGGAAGAGCACGACCATGTCGCCGACATAAAACGACGGCGTGGCGTGGTAGAGATTTACCAGGCGAAACGCGCGGCAGAAATGCGTCAGCGGAAAAATTTCCGAGACGTAACGAATTGCTTTCGGCAATTGCTCGAGCGGCGCGAATGCGCCCGATAAAACGAAAACCGGGAGCAGGAAAAAAACCGAGAATTGAATCGCCTGCGTCTGGCTTCGTGAAAAAGCGGAGATGAGCAAACCGAGGCCTAACGAGCAGAGCAAAAACAAAAGACAAAGGAGCGAGAGCGCGCCCCAGGAATAGAAGGCGACATCGAAATGCCAGGCGGTCAGAGCGAAAATCATCGCAACTAGCAGAATGGAAATGCCGAGATAGGGCAGCATTTTTCCGATGACGATTTCACGGCGACGCAACGATGTGACCATCAGTTGGTAGAGCGTGCCGCTCTCGCGTTCTCGCGCGATCGTGCAGGCCATCAGTGTCACGGTGATCAATTGCAAAATGAGACCGATCACACCGGGCACGACGTAATCGATGAAACGCTGGCGCGGGTTGTAGAGAACGGTCGGTTTGAAATCGAACGGCTCCATCAATGCGACGAAAGTTTTGCGCGTTTCCACCGGCAGTTTTTTGCCGAGCTCGAAGACATCGTCGGGCAGCGTATCGATGACTGTTTCGCGTTCCTTCATCTGCAAATCGCCCAAGCTTTTGCGCAGATTTCCTTCGAGCACGTCGGCCGTGCTGGTGTCGGCGCCATCGAGGTAAACCTGCAACGGTAACGGCGTGCCGCTGAGCAAATTTTTACTCCATCCTTCCGGGATCACGACCGAGGCATGCGCGCCCAGGCGCAGGAGATCGGCCGGATTGGACTCGTTAGGCGGATTCTTCATCCAACGAAATGATTTATTCGCGAAAAGAATATCGCTGAAACGTTGCGCGCGTTCCGCGCCGTCGTCGTGATTGATCAAAACCGCCGGGACATTCTTCAATTCACCCGCTTCGAAGGCGTGGCCAAAGACGAGCGTGAAAAGCGGCGGCAAAGTGAGCAACAAAACGAGCACGCGTTTGTCGCGATAGATGTGCAGAAATTCCTTGTAAGCGACGCTGGTGATCGCGCCGAAGCCAATGTTTTTAAACATGCCGCTCCTTCAAAACGCCATCGAGACCCTGCGAGTAAGCGGTGAAAACATCCTCCATATCCGGCTCGACGAAGCGGTCGCCTTTCAATTTCAAATCCGGGAACGGCCAGTCGGTCCGCCATTGCCCGATGAGCTTTTCCGGTTCCGCGGCAAAGATGCGCAGATGTCCGCTGCGCAAGGAAACGCCCAGAACTTCGCGCGCCTCGCGCAGCCTAACGAGTGCTGGCATGAGCGGTTCGACATCGACTTCGAGCAAACGCGTCCGAAAACTTCCGATCAAATCCTTCGGCCCCGCCTTCGCCAGCAGTTGGCCTTTCTCCAGAAATCCAACCTCGGTGCAGCGTTCCGCTTCGTCCATGTAATGCGTGGTCACGAAAATGGTGATGCCGCGATTGCTCAGGTCGTAGAGAAGATTCCACATCTGCTGGCGATGGACCGGATCGAGACCGGAAGTTGGTTCGTCGAGAAATAAAAGCGGCGGGTCGTGCACGAGCGCACAACCGAGCGCGAGCAGTTGCCGCATGCCGCCGGAGAGCGCGCCGGCCGGAACGTCGATCTTATTTTCCAGATCGATCAGGCTCAGCAAACGCGCGATTCGTTCTTCCAATTCCGCCCGCGGCACGCCGTAGGCGCCGCCGAAGAAACGAAAATTTTCCCGCACGGTCAGGTCGCGATAAAGACTGAAGCGTTGCGCGACGTAACCAAACTTTCGCCGCGCGCGATGGCGATCCCGCCAGATATCGAAGCCGGCGATTTTGCCCTTGCCGGAAGTCGGCCGAGCCAGCCCGCACAACATGCGAATGGTCGTCGTCTTGCCCGCGCCGTTCGCGCCGAGGAATCCGAAGATGGTGCCGCGTTCGATCGCGAGCGACAGTTCGTTGACCGCCGTGAATTGCCCGTAACGTTTCGTTAGGCGATCGAGCGCGATGACGGATTCACTCATGAGCGGCAGCGCACTATGCGGGCGACCGCGCCGGAAGCCAAACCTCTCGTTTCTCGCTGTCGCATTTCTTTCACGCCCTTTTTCGCGGCGGATTCCCGCGCTTGCAAAGCGGAACGACACCGGAAAAGTTGGGCCGATGTTGTTAAGAGTTTTTTCCGCTCTCGCTGCGCCGATCCTTTTCCTCGCCGCGGCTACTGAAGTCCGCGCCGATGCCGTTCAGGAAATGGCGAAGTTTTCCGTGTTCGACAACGTCGACCTCGCGCAACTCGCGCAAGGCGACGGCAAAACTTTGCGCGGCGCGCCCATGAGCAACACGCATTTTCAATCGGTCCAAAGTTGCTACGTCCTCGCCGGCTCGCCCGCGCAAGTGATCGCGGCGATGAAGAATTACGACCCATCGCGGCATTCGGAATTGAATGTCCTCATGCACATGAACGGCTCGAATTTCAGCGCCTTGAGCAAAGCGCCGAACAACGGGTCGGTGCAGGCGCTCGTCTCCGCCACGCAAAGTCTGTCCGAGGATTTGCAGGTCAGCAAAAGCGAGGCAGCGAAGCTCAACGCCGGCGCCGCCAACACCAACAGCATGAGCGGACCGATCGCGGCTTTTTGGAGCAACGTGCTCGGCAGCCGCGCGCAGGCTTTCGCTTCCGGCGGCAGCGCGAGCCAGCCGCCCTACGATCACATCAGCCCGGCGATTCGGCCTAACGAGGAGTTGAACGGCCTGCTCAATCAGCAGGGAAAAATTCGCAAACAATTCTCATCATTTCTCGAAGGCACGGGCATCGGACGGAGCGGCGGCGGGAAACCGGATCAATATTGGGAGTTGTTAAACGTGGAATCGAAAGGCGTGCTCACGCTTGGCGCTTCTTACAGCCGCAGCGTGGCCGGCGGCGGATATCAGGCGGCGGACGTTCTCTATTATGCGAGCGGCGGTTACTATGTTGCCCTCACGCTTTCGCAACTTTGGCCGGTCGATGTCGGCGGGCATCCTTCCACTTTGGTGTGGCGGGGAGATATGATTTCCTCGGCGGAATTGGCCGACCTTCGCGGGGTTGAGCGGCTCGGCGCGGAGACATCCATGATCAAGGATATTTCGCGCGCAGTGCGATTATTCCGTCGTGACACCGGCGGCAGTCGCTAGCAATCTCCTCACGCGCTCACGGCGCTGCTTATGAAAATCCCCCGGCTCGCTCTTCTTCTTCCGCTTGCACTTTTGGCTCTGCCGCTACAGGCGGGAACGCAAAACGTCCCGTCTTCGGATTCGAAAGAAATCGTACCGGAATCGAAGATGCCGATTCCTTTCGAGGTGAATGTGGAAGTCGCTTACATCGGCGATTCCGACGTCGCGCGCGGGACACGGCGCGTGAATGATTTCGATGAAATTTATTCGGACGCGCGTTTCGTTTATACGCCACGAGTCATGTTCGGCATCCTGCGGCTCGGCGTGAATTGGGAACGATTTTCCTTCCTCGATATGCCGAACGGCGTGCAAACGCCGGATACCTTGCAATCAGTTTCCGGAGTCATCGGGCTCGATACGCAATTCTCCGATTCGATTCTTTTTCGCATCGAAGCGCAGCCCGGCCTCTACGGCACGCAGAGTTTGGACGGCGATACTTTCGACGTCCCGGTGATCATCGGCGGCACTTATATTTACAGCTCCGATCTGCAATTCGTCTTCGGCGTGAGCGTAGATTTCGATCGGAAATATCCCGTCTTTCCCGGCGGTGGCATTCGCTGGCGGCTTTCTTCGCAATGGGTCTTGGACGCGGTCGTGCCGACGCCGCGCCTCGAGTTCGAAGCGATGAAAAACATGACGTTTTACGCGGGCGCGAATTTGAAAGGCTCGGTCTTTCGCACGGAAGATCGCTTCGGGAATTCCGTCGGCGACACGCGGCTCAATAACGCGCTGGTCACTTATACGGAAGTGCGCACCGGTGTCGGCGTGGAATGGAAAATCGCGCCCGAGATCAAGTTCTCCGCGGAAGCCGGCTACATGCCTTATCGCGAATTTGATTTCGACCGCGCCGACGTTCGCTATCACCACGAAGGCGGCGCGCCCTATGGTGCGCTCGCGTTGACCGCGACCTACTAGCGACAACTCGTTAGTGCAGGTCTTTATCGAGCGCGCCGATCTTGCGCGTCTCCGGCCAGACCGCGGCCACGCCCAGGACGACTAGGATTGTCCCGATGCCGCCCGCGACCACGGAGACAACCGGGCCGAACAACGCCGCGGTTAAGCCGGATTCCAAGGCGCCTAGTTCGTTCGAGGTGCCGATGAAAATATTGTTCACCGCGGAGATGCGCCCGCGCATTTCGTCAGGCGTGAGCAGTTGAATAATCGTGTGCCTAACGACCACGCTTACGCTATCGAAAACGCCAGTGAGAAAGAGCATGGCGAGCGATAACCAGAGCGAACGCGACAATCCGAAAACCACCGTCGCGAGACCAAAGCCGGTCACGCACCAGAGAAGTGTTTTGCCCGCTTGGCGCATCGGCGGCAGATAGGCAATCGCGATCGCCATTGCTAATCCGCCCACGCCGGGCGCGGCCCGCATCCAGCCGAGGCCGATCGTTCCGCAGTGCAAAATTTGATCGGCAAAGATCGGCAAAAGCGCGGTCGCACCGCCTAACAAAACCGCAAACATATCGAGCGTGATCGTGGCCAGGATAACTTTCTTGCTCAGGACAAAACGCATACCAGTCGTTAGGCTGCGCCAGGTATTTTTCTCCACGCGTCCGCCCTGGTCGCCACTGCGAATCGGCAGAACGAGACCGAAGAAGGCGAGCGCGCAAACAGCGTCGAGCGCATAGATGAAAGGGAAGCCGGTGCGCGCGAGAAGCAATCCGCCGATGGCCGGTCCGAGAATGGATCCGATTTGAAAAATGCTGCTATTCCAGGTGACGGCGTTGGCGAAGGAATCGCGCGGAACCAGTTTCGGAAAATAAGCGCTGCGCGCGGCCCAGCCGAAAGTTCTGCCGGTGGCCGCGACCAACAAGAGCAGGTAAATCAGCGGCACGGAAAGATCGTCGAAATGATAAAAGGAATGCCGCTCGAAAACGGCCGCGATCGCACCGAGCGACTTGTTTCCCCATTGCAAAAAGCCGAGCGGCGGCAAGGCAAGATGTTGCCAGGAAATGACCGCCAGGCCTAACGAGCAGATGGCGCTGACCGCCTGCGAACAGAGAATGATGTATTTGCGATTGAATCGATCGGCCACGTGACCGGCCGGAAGCGAAAGTAAAACCACCGGCGCGGCGATGGCCAAACCAACCAGGCCGAGCGCGGTCGCGGAATGCGTCCGCCGATAAATTTCCCATTCGATCGCCACGATGAGCATCTGCCGGCCGATGACGGAAATGAGATTGCCCGCGGCGTAGAAACTAAAAGCCGCGATCCGAAAAGCGGCATACGGATCGTGCTTGCCGGGACCGGTTTCGGTTCCTTCGGCCGTCGCAGGACGACGCGCGATCGGATGTTCGTAAGCGGGTGGCGGCGCGTGCGGTTTGCGGTCGGGCATCTTCGCGCACGAGCACTAACCGGCGCAGGGCAGTGTAAGTTTGTGCGCAGCGGTCGCAACCGCGCGAGCGCTAAGGCAAAAGGACGATGCGGTAAAAACGCGGTGTCTCATCGGTCGCCGTCGTGTCAACGGCCGATGCGACCGAGTTGGTGGCCACCACGTTATCCTCGACCGTCGTCCAATCAGGACTCGTTAGGCTGGAAGCGCGTTCCAGGCGATAATGTTTTCCGGAAACCGCGCTGAAGGTGACCACGTCCTCCTCGTCGCTGCGGGTGAAATCGGTGCAACGCAGCGAGCTGCTCGCGTCTTCCCGACTCGTTCCCGCGAGAATTTCTTTCCAGTTCGCCATGCCGTCGCCGTCATCGTCATCGAGCCCGACCGCAGCCAGCGCGTCGATTCGACCCCAGCCGAAAGTCGGGTTCGGTATTTGGCTCGAAGGAATACTGCCGCAGCTGTCAGTATTCGTTAGGCCAACGGCCGATTGTTCGAGCAAGGTTTCAATCGCATCGACGTTCCCGCGCAATTCCGGATGCGCGGAAAGAATGAGCGCGGTCGTTCCAACAACATGGGGCGCAGCCATGCTCGTGCCGCTCGAATAGTAGTAATACGAGGTCGAGCTGTTCCCAGCCGAACGCACACTCACTCCCGGCGCGCTCACGTCGGGTTTAAGACGATTACTTCCGTCCGCGATGACCGGCCCGCGGCTGCTGAACGAAGCGATCGTATCGGAATTGTCCACCGCGCCGACGCTGGTCGACGCGTCGTAGATCGCCGGTGGATCCTCCACGGTCGCGCAACCGGCGCCGTCATTCCCCGCCGCGGCCACGACCACAATGCCGGATGCGCGCACATTTTCGATGATCGTCTTTAAGACGTTCACATCGGTGCAGCCTTCCGAGGCCGGACAAGCCCAGGAATTATTGATCACGTCGGGAGCTTTTGCGGGATCAGCGTTTTGCCCATTCGAATCCGTCGGCGCGATAAACCATTGCAAGCACTCCGTGTAAGTGGTCGGCGTGCCGTTGCCCTGATCCATGCAGCGGCAACCAATCCATTTCGCGCCCGGCGCGACACCGATCTGATTTCCTGCGCCGTCAGTGCCGATCATCGTCCCCATCGTATGCGTGCCGTGACCGTAGTCGTCGCACGGTTGCGGACTGTCGGGCCCGCACTGGCCGCCATTGGAGTGAATCGCATCGTGCCAATTAAAATTGTGATCCGCGGCGGTTCCGTTCCAGCCGCGATATTGGCCGATCAACGCGGCGTGATTCCAAAGATAACCGGTGTCCGTTCCGCCGACGACGATCCCCTGCCCCGTGTAACCAAGCGCCCAAACTTCTGGCGCGCGAATGTGCGTAATGTTTGGCTCGATCGAATCGGGCGCATCGCTGGTTGTGCGCAAAGATTTTTGTTCGCTGACCGGCTCCTGGAAATGCACCAGCGGATTCGCGTGAATTCGCGCGACGTCGTTGCGTTGCGCCATCATCTGCACAGCGGAAATCGGCCCGCGCACGCGAATCATATTCGCGGCCCAGAATGGTTGGTAAGCGAGGCCTTGCTTCTCCAGCGCGCGTGTAACGGCGGGTTGCGAGCGCCGCGCGACTTCCGTCAGTCGTTCGTAAACGAACTTCGCTTTTTCAATTTTGCTCGCGAGTTTCGCGGCGCCGCTGAGATCGGCCTGCTCCGTCAGCACGACGATAAAATCGATTTCCGATGCGGGCGCGTCCGAACCGGCACGCAAGACGACGCTATCGACTTTGCTCGACCAATTTGAAAGCCGAGCCGCCTTCGTCGTGTCTTGCCAGGCGAACAGGCAAAAACAGAGGAAGAGCGCGCGGACGCACGGAGCCGAAATTTTCACGGACGAACAGAGTACGAGCGTGCCGCTTGGCCCGTCAAGAAGCGCGCCGGATTTAAGGCTGCGCTTGGTCGCAAAGTTTTTGGAACCGCGCATCCTTTCGAATCGGTTCCCAGACCGGCTCCAGCCGTAGAAGCGCGGGCGTGACCGCATAGGCGCAGGGCATTTTCAAAACGCGCGCGAGCAAGGTCAGCGCGGCATCGGTTTGGCCGGCCTGCGCTTCCGCGCGCGCCAGTACGGTCAGCGCTTGCGGCAAAACGAACGCATCTTTCTCATAGGCATCGACCGCACGCTGCGCTTCGGACAGCGCAGTCGCAAAATCCCCGAGGAGAATGAAAGTCTGCGCGCGATGCGTGATCACGTACCACGGATTGTCATCGCCTTCGCGGCGGACGGTTTCCATGAGATCGCGCGACTCGGCGGCGTGCGCGAGACCGGCGGCACGTTGACCGTTGAGCAGCTCGACCAAAGCCAAATCGGAGAGCGCTTCCGCCACGCTCGGGTTCGGAAATGCGCTGCGTTTTTCCAGACTCGTTTTCAAAGCGGCAATCGCCGGCGCGTAGTTGCGTTCGTAAATCCACTGCGTCAGCCGTTCGGGAATCATCACTGGTGGTCGGTCGCGCGGGAGCGAATCCAAGACCACGCCCGCCGCGCGCAGGTCGCCTTCCATTTGCAAAGTGATCGCTTTTTCCGAAATGATTTCCGCATCGCCCGGCGCCGCTTGCAGTGCGCGATCGAACGCGACCAACGCATCCGTGTAACGATGCAGGCCGCGAAAATCCCACGCTTGATGCTTCCACGTTTCCGGATTGCGCGGATCGAGTTCGGCCGCCTGCGTGTGAAGCGCGAGCGCTTCTGCCCAGCGCCCGAGTCGCCGCGTCACGCCGCCCATGCGCAGCAAAACTTCCGAGCTGTTCGGCAAACGCGTCCGCGCCTGCGCGTAGGCTTCGAGCGCGCCTTCGTAATCGCCGGTGCCATAACGAAAATGACCGAGCGCGAGCAAAACTTCCCCCGCTTCCGGCGCCAGACGCTGCGCACTCTCGAGCGCTTGTTTCGCCAGGGCCAGACGCTGCGGCGTGCGATCGAATTGATAATAAATCCAAACATGCGCGGAGGAGAGCCGCGCCCAGGCTTGCGCAAAATCGGGGTCCAACTCGACCGCGCGCTGGTAGGCTTTCACCTTCGCTTCGAGCGATTCATCCGAAAAACCGGCGTGGCTTTCGTAGGTCAGCCCGCGCAGATACGCGTCGTAGGCATCGGGATTTTCGGTTAATTGAAAGTTGAGCGCGGTCTGCTCGCTTCCGGTTAATTTCACGCTCAACTGCTGCGCGATCGCTTTCGCCACTTCGCTTTCGACCGCGAAGACGTTGGTTAATTTACGATCGTAAATTTCCGCCCAAAGATGCGAATCGGTTTGCGCCTGGATGAGCTGCACGTTCACGCGCACGGAATCGCCGGACTTTTGCACGCTCCCTTCCACGACATTGGCCACGCCGAGTTGCCGGGCGATTTCGGTCAGGTTCTCCGGCACACTTTTGTAGTGCTGCGTGGAAGTGCGCGAGATCACTTTCAGGTCCGCGATTTTCGAAAGCCGCGTCAGGATTTCGTCCTGGATGCCTTCGGCAAAATAGGCGTTCGCTTTGTCTTCGCTGAGATTGGCAAACGGCAAAACGGCGATCGATTTCCGATCGATCGCGCCATCTCGACCACTCGTTAGGCGACCGGAACGCCAGAGCGCGCCGCCCGCCGCGAGCAGCGCCAGAAAGACAGCCAGCGCGGCCAATTTGCGTCCGCGCGAAAAAGCGAAATGCCGTGCGCGCGCGCGTTGCACTTTCTCAGGAATCGCGGGATTGCCCGCCGCGTTCGTATACAAGTTGAAGAGGCTAACCTCGACCCCGTGCTTGACTGTGACCGAGCCGAGATCGTGCACGATCTCCTGCCACTCGCGGTAATGCTCGAGATCTTCCGCGACGCGACGCGAGAGCAGAATGTGCCCGGCATCGCCGCAATCCATCACGCGACAAGCGATGTTCACGCCCGCGCCGGTCAGATTGAGTTGGCCGGTCACGTCCGAAACTTGATTGACCGGCCCACTGTGCACGCCCATGCGCAAAGCGAACTTCGCGGCCAGCGGCCGGAGCGCTTCACTGATCTCAAGCGCACAACGCGCGGGCGCTTCCAGGCTATTCGAAAAAACCAGCGCCATCCCATCGCCCGTCGGCAAGCGCATGAGCGCACCGGTCGCATCGGCCTGGCGAAATTGTTTCGATTGACGGGCCGCATCGTTCAGCGCCTGCAACGCCGCGGTCTGCTCGTTGATCAGCAACTTCGAGTAACCGACGATGTCGATGAAAAGAACGTGCCCGATTTCGAGCACGAGATTTGGTTCGGCATGAGCGGACATGACAACGAGAAAACCGAAGCCGTACCGCACCACGACAGTGCGGCGCATGCAAGTGCGTTCGAGCCGCGACGAACAAAAGAGGAATTCCGAGCGCCCGCGCGATTACTTCCCCGCCCCGCGCGGCTCCGTCATTGCCAGCAATTGATTTCGGCGACACTCTTTCGTTCCTTTCCGATCGCCATGAGTGAGCCAACCGCTTCTTCGCCCTATAGCCGCAGCCGTCCGTTTCCCGCGCGCATGCTGGTCAATCGCCGGCTCAATCCCGGTTCCGAAAAAGATACGCGCCACATGGAGCTCGATCTGACCGATTGGGGTTTGAGTTTCACCGTCGGCGATTCTATGGCCGTTTATCCGAGCAACGATCCCGCGCTGGTCGATGAAATCCTGCGAGCGCTCGGCGCGAGTGGCGACGAAATGGTGCCGAGCACAGCCAAGGGTCAGTCATTGCCATTTCGCGACGCGCTTCTGCGCGATTATCGGATCACGCAGCCGACGCCGAAATTTCTCAAAGCAATCGCCGAACGCGCGGCCGGCGCGCCCTTGCTCAACGAGCTCCTTCATCCCGAACGAAAGCAGGATCTCGATAATTATCTCTGGGGCATGGAGGTGATCGATTTTCTGCTCGAACATCATTCGATCGGTTTCACGCCGGAAGAATTCGTCGCGCTCCAGGCAAAATTGCAGCCGCGGCTGTACTCGATTTCCTCCAGCCTGAAAGCATTTCCCGACTCCGTTCATTTCACCATCGACGTCATCCGCTACGAAAGTCACGGCCGGCAGCGCAAGGGAGTTTGCTCCGCCTTCATGGCCGAACGCGCGGACGATTCGCCAGTGCCTATTTTTCCCACGGTCTCGAAATTCCGCATGCCGGAAGATGGCGACACGCCCATGATCATGGTCGGGCCGGGCACGGGCATCGCTCCCTTCCGCGCCTTTTTGCAGGAACGAAAAGCGCTCGGCGCGCGCGGGAAATCCTGGCTCTTCTTCGGATCGCAGCGCGAGAAATGCGATTATTTTTACAAGGACGAATTCGATCAACTGCAGCGCGAAGGTTACCTGACGAAAATGCATTGCGCCTTCTCGCGCGACCAGGAACACAAGGTTTATGTGCAGGATCGCCTGCGCGAAAACGGCGCGGAAATTTGGCAGTGGATCGCGGAAGGCGCGCACTTTTTCGTCTGCGGCGACGCCAAGCGCATGGCCAAGGATGTCGACGCCATGCTCCGGCAAATTATCGAAAAAGAAGGCGGCCTCGATCCGGTCGCCGCCGCCGATTACATGGAAAAAATGAAGACGGAAAAGCGCTACAAGCGCGACGTCTATTAACGCCGGCGGGCCAGCGCGAAGCCAGCACTCGTTAGGCAAATCCCTCCGCAGACCAGCGCGGTCATCCCGCCGGCCACCAGCCACCACGGGCGATATTTCAAAACGAGGCGCCCGCTCGTTCCGGCGGGAATTTCCACCGTCGGCATGAGCCCGCGATAGGAGATGACCGGGAGATTGCGCGTGCCGATGCGCGCCTGATAACCGCGAAAATACGGGCGCGAAAAAGTCAGGAGAGCAGACTGGCCGCCCGCGGGAACCTGCACATCGGCGATTACCCGCTGGCGTGAATCTTCCACTAACGCGACCGAAGCGGCCGCGAACCGCTCGTTAGGCCGGGAATCATCCGTGGTCACAGAACGGACCCGCGGCAACGCTCGCCCGCGACGATGATAGACGCGGACTTCCTCGTTCGTGACGACCAGATTCCATTCGCTTTCCGGTTTGGGCGCGAGCTCGAGTTGGTTCGCGACTATGATTCCGTCGACACCGATTTTCGCGAGCAAACCGTCCGCGCTCGCCTGATAACCAACCGCAAAGTCGCCGGCCCAGGGCGCAATTTCGCCATGAATCGCCGAATCAAATTCGCGCGCCACACCGGCGGGACGAATCGGACTGTAGCCATTGATGAATCGCAAACCGCCCCACATCGATGTGCTGCCGGGGCGAATGGTGCGGCCGATCGGTCCGTCAATCACGCCGATGTGATAGTTGTATTCCGGCGCGGGATAGACGCTGAAGTAAAGACGCTCGGGATCGAGCGGAGCGGGCAGCGTGAGATTTTGCGCGAGGTTGTATCGCGGCACGCCGGCATTTGTGGGCAGCAAAAAGTAGGTCGCGAGCAACGCGGCAAAGGTGATCGCCGGCGGCGTCCACGCGCACAGCGTTCGCATTCGTTCCGGAAGAAAATCGCTCGCCGTCCAAAGACCGGCCAACGCAGCTAGCGCGCCAACCAGCTTCCAGGTGTTCGGTTCGACCGAGCCCGTGATGGCCGTGGCGGCCGCACACAATCCGAGCAGGAAGAACGCGGCGATTCCGGGGCGGAACCAAACGCGCCGCCCGGACTGCGCGCTCTCGGCCGTTGCGGCATAAAGTTGCATAGCCTTCGCCGCGCAAAGTGCGAGCACCATCTGAACCAACGGCAGCCAGCGAAAGCTCCAGCGAAACACGCTGGCCGTCGGCAACATGGAAACCGCCAGCACGACGACAAGCAAAGCAAGTTCCCAGCGAATTTGCCTAACGAGTCTTCGCCCAAATATTCCCAGACCAAACAAAAGCGCCACCGGCGAAACCAGACCGCAGGCCATCTCGATCCCCGTATGCGGAACCTGGCGCGTAGAAAAGTCCGCCCAGTTCACGGTCCACGATGGCAGGATAAAACCAGGCAACGCGGCTGGAGGCACGACCCATTGAAAGTGCGCCGCGCTGTCCTGCACTTCTCGCGCGGAACCGTGCAGATAATCGAAGAGCGCGAGCCAGGCCGGCGAAGAAAGTCCCGCGCCTAAGAAGAGGCCGAGAGCAAGCGGCACGATGGAGGAGAATCGCCGAGTTTGCGCCAGTGTCTTGGTTGCCAACCAGCCGGCGACCAAGGCGAGCATCAAAACCGTGTAAGGAAATCCGCCCGTGACTAACAAGTAAACGAACGGCGCGGGCCAAAGAAAACGCCACTGACTGCGCGCGGAATCGGCCGCGCGTTCCATGCTCCACCAAGCCCAGGGCAGCCAGGTTAATGCGCCGAGCGCGCCGAACCAATCGGTCGCGCCCCAGGCGATGATCCATCCATTCGCGGCCGTGACTAACGAGACCATGAGCGAGAGCGGGGCGCTCAATCTCCGCGCGCGTGCCAGCAGATAACCACCCATGCCGAGCGGAAAGAGATGGGCCATGGAAAGCGCGGCCGCTTGTTGCGCGAAGGTCAGCGGCAATTTCCAAATCAAAACCACCGCGGCGTTGATGAAGGCGGAGAAAGTTCCGTATTGAAATTCGCCCGCGAGATTGCCGCAGATCCACGAGTAAGGGCTGAGCAGAGGCAGGTGCCCTTCCGACCAGCTTCGCGCGACGTCGGCGAAGACTGGCAGGATGGAAAGTTGGTAATCGTCGTTCCAAAAAAGCTGAGGATTGCGGACGAGCAAAACTACGACCAAACCCAAAACCACGGCCCCTGCGAGCGCGGCTTCTCTCAGATGCGCGCGCAGATTTTCGCGCGGCTCGATAGTGAGCGGCTCCGATTGGCCTAACGAGTCCAAAGCCAGCGGACTAGAGGACGACCGGCGTGCCCTCGGTCATGACGAGCACTTTTTTTTCGATCCCATGTTCGCGCGCACAAGCCATCAATCGCGCGGGCGGTTCGTCGAGCGGTTCGTAACCGAGACGGAAGGTGCCGTAGTGCATCGGCACGAGTGTTTTCGCGCCGAGTTCCTTAAATGCCTGCACCGCTTGCTCAGGATTCATGTGCACTTCGCGACCGCTTGGCGGGTCGTAGGCGCCGATCGGTAAAAGCGCGATCTCAATCTCGAAACGTTTTCCGATTTCGCGAAAACCATCGAAGTAAGCGCTGTCGCCGCAATGAAAAATCGAGCGCCCTTCCGCTTCGATGACGAAGCCGCCGAAGCCGCGATGCGAATCGTGCAACATGCGCGCGCCCCAATGATGACAGGGCGTGAGCGACACGCAGAGCGGCCCGAGTTCGACCCGCTGCCAGTGATCGAGTTCGTGTACGATGTTGAATCCGAGATCCTGCACCAAATTACCGACGCCGGTCGGGACGACGATTGGTTGATCGGCCGCGATTTTGCGGAGCGTGCGGCGATCGAGATGATCGAAATGCGCATGCGTTACGAGAACGAAATCGATCTCCGGCAAATGAAACAAATCGAAGCCGGGCTTCTTCAAACGCTTGATCACTTTCAGCCACATCGACCAATTCGGATCGATCAAGACGTTCACTTCCGGCGTCTGAATAAGGAACGAGGCGTGACCGATCCAGGTGATGCCGATCTCGCCCTTTTTCACTTTTGGAAAAAGCGGCAGACCGCCTTTGCCGGCGCGTTTGGTGAAGAGCGAAGGAATGAGAACGCTCGTTAAAAAATTGCGGCGATGCCAATCGGAGCTCGGTCGCAAACCGACGCTGGTCGAGCTGCTCTGACCATTTTTTTCCGAGTCTCGGACGACGTTCCGCGGGCTTTTTTTGGAAAAAGGAATCGGCACTCGAGGGCCAGCATATAAGCTCGCGAAGGTGAATCAAATCTTTCGCGAACGCGGTCGACGTTCGG
>CAXSCV010000073.1:16044-16301 GCA_964235895.1 uncultured Chthoniobacterales bacterium | reverse complement strand
GAGCACGATGGCTTGGCCGCGTCCCGACATCCGACATTCTCGCGACGGTCCTCGGGGTTGCAATCAGCGCGCATGCGCAAAAAGAAAAGCACTTTACAAGCCGACGCCTTCCGCGAACTCATGATCGCAGGATGAGCGAACCGAAATCATCATCCGCGCACGTCGCGGTGATCATGGGCAGCGCGTCGGATTGGGAGACAATGCAGCACGCGGTCGAGCTGCTGAATCAATTCGGAATCGCCAACGAACACCGCATT
>CAXSCV010000073.1:0-16034 GCA_964235895.1 uncultured Chthoniobacterales bacterium | reverse complement strand
CCGGCCCATCGCACGCCGGATTTGATGGCGGAATTTGCCCGCACCGCGGCGGATCGCGGACTGCGCGTGATCATCGCCGGAGCGGGCGGCGCGGCGCATTTACCCGGGATGATCGCCGCGCAAACCTGGCTGCCGGTCCTCGGCGTGCCGATTGAATCGAAAGCGCTCAAAGGCATCGACTCGCTGCTTTCCATCGCGCAAATGCCGGCTGGCGTCGCCGTCGGCACGCTGGCCATCGGCGTGGCTGGTGCGAAAAACGCGGCCCTGCTCGCGGCCAGCATCATTGGCCTAACGAGTGAATCTGTGCGCGCAAAAGTCGAAGCTTTTCGCAAGCAGCAGACCGACTCCGTGCTCGCGCAACGACTCGCATGAGCCGCTCCTATCCGCCCGGCTCGACCATTGGCGTGATGGGCGGCGGTCAGCTTGGCCGCATGTTTGCGATGGCCGCGCGGCGCATGGGTTATCGCGTCCACATTTTCACGCCGGAAGAAAACAGTCCGGCCGGTCAATTCGCCGATCTCACGCGCATTGCTGATTACGACAACGAAGCGGCCGTGCATCGCTTTGCCGAAGGCGTCGATCTGGTCACTTTCGAATTCGAAAACATCCCGGTCGCGACCGCGGAATGGTGCGCGCGCGACGTCGATGTCCGCCCGGCCGGTTCCATCCTGCACATCGCGCAGAATCGTTTGCGCGAGAAAAATTTCCTGGCCGATTCCGGCATCCCGGTTGCGCCTTTTCGCGCGGTGCGCAGTGAGCACGAGCTTGCCGCGGCGCTGGAACAAATCGGCCGGCCCGCGATTCTCAAAACAGCTGCGTTCGGTTACGACGGCAAAGGCCAGCAAACGATCAACGCCCGCGAAGACGTTGAGGAAATCTGGCGCGCCAGTTCCGCCGACGAATTGGTTCTCGAAGGGGCGATCGATTTCGAAAAGGAAATTTCCGTGATCGTGGCGCGCAACGCGGACGGTGAGATGGCGACCTTTCCTGTCTGCGAAAATCTGCATCGCAATCACATTCTCGATCTCACAGTCGTGCCCGCGCGAATCGAGGAAACGGTCGAGCGCGAGGCGGCGAAATTAGCGCGCGCGATTGCGGAGAAGCTGCAACTTGTCGGCCTGCTCGCAGTCGAAATGTTTTTGCAAAGCGACGGCAAAATCATCGTCAACGAACTGGCGCCGCGTCCGCACAATTCCGGGCACTGGACGATCGAAGGTTGCCTAACGAGTCAATTTGAACAACAGGTCCGCGCGGTTTGCGGCTTGTCGTTAGGCGGGACTGAAATCCTGCGGCCCGCGGCCATGGCGAACTTGTTAGGCGAGCTCTGGCAAAACGGAGGGCCGAATTGGCCGGCCGCGCTCGCCGTTAAGGGCGTGCATTTGCATCTTTACGGCAAAAATGAGCCGCGCCCGCGTCGCAAAATGGGGCATCTCACTGCGCTGGCCGAGAGTGCAGAGAAGGCGATCGCAAAAGTGACCGAGGCGCGAACTGCCTTGCGCAGCGCTAGCAAGTGAAAACGCAAATTTTCGCGGGCGAAAACGCAGACGCCCGCGCGGTCGCGGTGGAGCATTTGCAGCGCGGCGAAGCGATCGGTTTGCCGACGGAAACTGTTTACGGTTTGGCCGCGGACGCATTGAACGTAGATGCGGTGTTGAAGATTTTCGAAGCGAAAGAACGGCCGCGTTTCGATCCGCTGATTGTTCATCTTCCGTCGCGCGATTGGCTTCAGCGCCTAACGAATGTTCCGCCTGCGGAGGTTGAGCTGGTCGATCGCCTAACGAGCGCCTTTTGGCCGGGACCGCTCACTCTGCTTTTGCCGCGGAACTCGCTCGTCCCGGATCTCGTGACCGCGGGTTTGGAAACCGTCGCCGTGCGAATGAGCGCGCATTCCGTCTTCCACAAAATCATCACCGCGTTTGGGAAGCCGTTGGCCGCGCCGAGCGCAAATCGCTTCGGCCGCATCAGCCCGACCACGGCCGAGCACGTGCGCGCGGAACTCGACGGCCGCATTCCGCTAATCATCGATGCCGGGCCAACTATGCACGGCCTCGAATCCACCATTGTCGCGCTGCGAAATTCGACGATCGAAATTCTCCGGCCGGGACCAATCACCGAAGAAGAGTTGGCGCGTTTTGCTCCGGTGTGCTTGGTCTCGTTAGGCGAAAGGCTTATTGCGCCGGGGCAATTGCCTTCGCATTACGCGCCGCGCACGCCGCTCGTCTTAACGGATGACGTGCAAGCTTTTCGCGCGGAAGGGAAACGCATTGGCCGGATGAGTTTGCAAACGTTGAGCAAAAGCGGCGATCTGCGCGAAGCGGCCGCCAATCTTTTTCAAACGCTGCGCACGCTCGACGAAGCCGGCTACGAATTGATCGTGGCCGAGAAAATTCCCGACGTCGGTTTAGGTCGCGCCATCATGGACCGACTAACGCGTGCCTCCACTCGTTAGGCCGTTTTATTGGTAAGCGCCACACGCTGTCATCCTGAGTCGCGCAGACGACGAAGGACCTCGCAGCGAAGAGCGGCGCTTTCTTTGATGTCGAACGTCGTCGGCGAAGCGAACGCTAAAGGAAATTCAAAACGCAGCGCGAGTGGGCGAGGTCCTTCGCCATCTTCGCGGCTCCGGATGACAAGCAGGGAGAGTGCGAGCAGTTAACCTTGATGCGCAAGGCAGGCCTGGACGAAACCTTTGAAAAGCGGATGCGGCTTGTTCGGCTTGCTCTGGAATTCGGGATGATACTGGCAGGCCAGGAAGTAAGGATGATCCTTTAGCTCGATCAATTCCGCGAGCGCGCCATCGGGCGACGTGCCCGAAATAGTAAAGCCTTTTTCGGTCATGCGATCGCGATACTTCATGTTGAATTCGTAACGATGCCGATGCCGCTCGAGCACTTCGGGACTGCCGTAAACTTTCTCGGCCAAAGTGCCGCGCGTGATTTTTGTCGGCCAGGTTCCCAGCCGCATGCTCCCGCCTTTTGTGCGCACGTCGCGTTGTTCGTCGAGCAACGAAATGACCGGATCTTTCGCTTCCGGATCGAACTCCGTGCTGTTCGCGTTTTCGATTCCGCAGACGTTGCGCGCGAACTCGATCGTCGCGACTTGCATGCCCAGACAGAGGCCGAGGAAGGGCAACTTGTGCTCGCGCGCGAAGCGAGTCGCTTTGATTTTTCCTTCCACACCGCGCTCGCCGAAGCCACCGGGAATGAGCACGCCCGCCACGTCTTTGAGTTGGCCATCGACGCCGTCCTGCAACGTTTCCGCGTCGATTAATTTCAGATCGATCCCGCAATCCTGACTCGCGGCCGCGTGCGTGAGCGATTCGTAAATGCTCTTATACGCGTCCTGCAAATCGATGTATTTGCCGACGACCGCGATGCGGACCTGCTTCTTCGGACTAACGATTTGTTCGACGAATTTCCGCCAGTTCGTCAAATCCGGCGACGGACATTCCAGATGCAAAAGTTTGCAGACGAGATCGTCCATGCCTTCCTCGTGCAACATCAGCGGCACCTCGTAAATCGTGTCCTGGACATCGCGTGCTTCGATCACCGCTTGCGGAGCGACGTTGCAAAACATGGAAAGTTTTTGGCGCGTTTCCGCGTCGAGCGGCAGCTCCGTTCGGCACATCAGGACCTGCGGTTGCAAACCGATTTCGCGCAATTTCGCGATGCTTTGTTGGGTCGGCTTGGTTTTCAATTCGCCGGCCGCTTTGATGTAAGGCACGAGCGTGACATGCAGATTGACCACGTTCTCGGAACCGACTTCGAGAATGAATTGCCGGATCGCTTCGAGGAACGGCAACCCTTCGATGTCGCCGGTCGTTCCGCCAATTTCCGTGATCACGATGTCCGCTTTGCTCTCATCGGAAACTTCGCGAATGCGATTTTTAATTTCGTCTGTCACGTGCGGAATGACCTGCACGGTCTTGCCGAGATAATCGCCGCGACGTTCTTTCGTGATGACCATTTCGTAGACTTGTCCACTGGTCAGGTTGTTGTGGCGTGAGAGAACGCAATTGGTGAAACGCTCGTAATGGCCGAGGTCGAGATCGGTCTCCGCGCCATCGTTCAAGACGTAAACTTCGCCGTGTTGAAATGGATTCATCGTGCCGGGATCGACGTTCAGATACGGATCGAATTTTTGGAAAACAACGCGGAGCCCACGCAACTCCAGAAGCGTGCCGAGCGCAGCCGCAGCGAGGCCTTTGCCTAACGAACTCACCACCCCGCCGGTTATAAAAATGTATTTCATCGCGTGCGGGTCGATCGACGAGACGCGGAAGCGCGGGCTTCCGCAGCGAGCTGGCGTTCCATTTCCGCCGCATCCTCAGGCGTGTCCACACCGGGCCAGCCGCCGCCGGTCACAACCACCCGAATGTTTACTCCATTCTCCAAAGCGCGCAATTGCTCGAGCGATTCCGCGCGCTCCAGCGGCGACGCTTTCCAGCGAACGAAGCGCAATAATAAATCGCGCCGATATCCGTAAATTCCCTGATGACGCAAGTAGCGAACGGCCGCGGATTCATCGCGCAAAAAAGGAATGGCGCTGCGCGAAAAATAGAGTGCGTCGCTTTGCGCATCGATCACCACTTTCACCTGATGCGGCGATTGAATTTCCGCCGCGCTGGAAAACGGATGCGCGGCGGTAATCATCTCAATTGCGCGATCGCGTTTCATTTCGCGCGCCAGACGATCGAGTAACTTCGGATCAACCAGCGGCTCGTCGCCCTGAATGTTGAGCACGTGCGAAAACTGCGTCGACTTCGCCGCGACTTCCGCCGCGCGATCCGTTCCGCTGCGATGTTTGCGCGAAGTGAGCGCGATCTCCGCGCCCCAGGAAAACGCGGCTTCGGCAATGCGCATGTCGTCGGTCGCGATGATCAGCGCGTCCAATTTCTTCGCGCGCCGACAGCGTTCCCAAACATGTCGGAGCAACGGTTTGCCGGCGATCTCGTGCAGTGGTTTTCCAGGAAAACGCGTCGAGTCCCAACGCGCCGGAATGAGGCCGAGAAGTTTAAACGCCATCTCGCAAAATGATCTCAGTCGCTTCGCTAAAGTCGCGCGCAATCCAATCGGCTAACGAGTTATCTTCGTGCTGCTCGATTCCACTTTGCACCAGAATCGTGCGCACGCCGGCGTTGCGTCCGCATTCCGCATCGATCGCTTTGTCGCCGACAAAAAAGGAACGGGCGAGATCGAGATGATGTTCCCGTTGCGCTTCGAAAATCATCTCGGGCTCCGGTTTGCGGCGCTTCGATTTTTGCTCGGGATGATCGGGACAAAAATAACTGGCATCGATTAATCGCGAACCGAGCTGGCGTTCCACTTCGCGCTCGACCGCGCGATAATCCGCTTCGCTAAAATAGCCGCGCCCGATGCCGCTTTGGTTGGTGATGACGACGATTTTGAAGCCGGCCGCCTTGAGCCGGCCTAACGACTCTGCCACGCCCGGAAAAATCTCCACCGCCGCGGGATCGCCACAGTAATTTACATCGCGCATGATCGTTCCGTCGCGATCGAGAAAGACAGCCGGCAACGACTCGTTAGGCGAAGTCGTCATGAAAACTGGCGCGCAATTCCGCCCGCGAAACCGTGGCCGTGCCGAGTTTCGCCACCACGACCGCGCTGGCGTGATTCGCGATCTCAGCCGCTTCGCGCGCGGAGGCTTGGCAACAAAGCGCGAGTGTGAAAAGCGCGATCGCTGTGTCGCCAGCGCCGGAGACGTCGAAGACTTGGCGCGCTTTCGTCGGGACGTGCCAGGCGTTGCCGTTCTCGAAAAGCATCATGCCGTGCTCGCCGAGGGTGATGAGCAAATATTTCGTTCTCCATTTCTCGAGAAGAACTCGACCGACACGCATCAGCGTTTCGTCCGCAGTCGGCGGATCCACCGGATCGCTCCAAGGCATGGCAGCGGCGAGGAAAGCTTCGGCGCGATTTGGTTTTACGGCGGTAACTTTTGGCCAGGTGATAGCATGCCGCGGACTCGGATCGGCCGTGACGATTTTGCCGGCGGAAACGGCGAGCCGCGCCACTTCCTCGACCAATTCCGGGGAGAGAAATCCTTTGCCGTAATCTTCGAAAATGACCGCGTCGATTTCGTGGATTTGTCGACGAACACTCTCAGTGATGCGCGCGATTTGTTCTGCGGTCGGCGCGCGCAATTCTTCGCGATCGACCCGCACGAGTTGTTGCTGACGCGCGATGATGCGCGTTTTGACGATGGTGGGAAACGTGTCGTCTTCAATTAAACCGAGCGTCTCGATTTTTCCTTCGTCGAGAAGTCGGCGCAAGGTTCGCCCGCCGCGATCCGCGCCGATGAGACCGATGACCGAAGTGCCGTCGACAAACTCGCGCAAATTCCGCGCGACGTTGGCCGCGCCGCCGGGATAACAAGTTTCGCGCGTGACCTCGACCACCGGCACCGGCGCTTCCGGCGAAATGCGGCCGACTTTTCCCCAGACGAATTCGTCGAGCATGAGATCGCCGATGACGAGGATTCGCTTGGCTGCGGCGCGAGCCAGAATTTCATCGAGACGCGCGGAATTCATGCGGCTGGCCGAAGGCGGACATCGGTGCGATTTAAGGAAATCAAAATCTTAGTCGGACGCTATTTGTGCGCTTCGCACTTCTGTTTAGACTACTGCACTAATCCTGAATAGAAGTCGAAATCAACAGTCTGAAGCCGGATGATCTCTTTCGTTAATTTTTGCAAACTCAGCGCCGTCGCGACGATTGCGCTTACCCTTACTACCCGCGCGGCGGAAGCACCGAAGCACATCGACGTGCATCAGCTTTCCAAGCGGATCGACGACGTCGTGGTGCCTTTGCCTAACGAAGTCTTCGGCGCGTTGAACAAGCTCGGCGGGGTAAACTGGAAGGAATACGTCCGCAACGATAAAGGGAGCAATTTCACCGAGCGTCCGCGCATTGCTTTGTTGCTCGGCACGGTCATCGCGGATGGCTTCATTGCGGTGCAAGCGGAGGACGCACCGACGGTGAAAGACATCGGCCAGCGCGTGCTCGGTTTGGCTAAAGGAATCGGCGTCGGCAGCTCGATCACGCAGCACGCGAAGGCGATCACGGAAGCGGCCGACAAACGCAATTGGGTCGGGGTTCGTCAAGAGCTGGATCGCACGCAGAACAGCGTGCAATCCGCCATGAACGAGGTGCACGACGAGAAATTATCGCATCTCGTTAGTCTAGGCGGCTGGTTGCGCGGCACGGAGGTTTTGACGGCGGTGGTGAACAAGCGTTTCTCCGAAGATGGCGCGGAGCTTTTGCATCAACCCGACCTGCTGAATTATTTTGAAGATCGCCTGCGCGCGATGCCCGAGTTCAATATGAAGTTGCTCCAGGATATCCAGGCCGCGCTTGGCGAAGTAAAACCTCTCATCGATGTCGGCGATACACGCATCTCCGCAGCCTCTGTGAAGCGAATAAACGAGATTACTTCGCGCTTGGATGAAGCCATCGTTACCCGGAACCACTAGCCGCGCCTTTATGCCTTTCTTCGTTAGACATATCCTGCGGGCAGTTCTCTTCTTCGCTTTAATCGGTGTACTTGTTCCGGTCGTGCGCGCGTCGGTCGATGACGCGCAATCCTTCGCTCTGCAAGCCGCGGAGCCTTACGTCAAAGAAGGTTTCCAGGTGCGTGAAGATTATTGGGGCGGCGATCTCGGCGCGGGTGAAAAAAAGGCCGTGCGCCAACAACTTTTCAAAGGCAACGAATACTGGTTTTGGATGGGAACGGAAGTGGAGAAGGCGAACGTCTCCGTGCACATCTACGATGCGGAAGGCAAATTGGTCGAGCAGCCCGATAGCTGGCAGAAAGGACACTTCGCCGCCGCGCATGTGATTCCGCCCACCACCGGAAGCTTTTTTATTATCGTCAGCATCGAGCAATCGCCGGAAGAGCGGACGCATTGGGCGCTGGTCTACGGCTTCCGTTAAGATCGAAGATTTTCGTAGTGCTTTGTTTCGTTAGGCCGCTTTCCGGCCGCCGATGACTGAATCCCGCACCCTCCAATTCGAGAGCGCGCGCTCTTTGCAATCGCTTTACGCGAACGATTTCAAGTTGCTCAAAAATCTCGAGGACTCGTTAGGCGTGAAAGTCACCACGCGCGAAGGCTGGGTGAAACTCGAGGGCGAACCGGAGCAGCTCGATCGCGCGCAAAAAGTTTTCGAGCAGCTCGAGCAAGCGCGCCAGAAAGGGGTCGACATTCATAAACATGAATTCACTTACGCGCTCAATTCTGTGACCGAAGCGCGCCCGGAAAATTTGAGCGACGCGGTTGATGTCAGGATCACAACTTCGTCGAAGAAGCCGCCGATCGTTACCCGCACGCTCGGCCAGAGGAATTACGTCGAGGCCATTCAGAAAAACGACATTGTCTTTGGCATCGGTCCGGCCGGCACAGGCAAAACTTATCTGGCGGTTGCGATGGCGGTGGCGGCGCTGAAGAAGGAGCAGGTCAGCCGCATCGTGCTGACGCGGCCGGCGGTTGAAGCCGGCGAAGCGCTGGGATTTTTGCCGGGTGATTTGCAGGAAAAAATCACGCCTTATCTCCGTCCCCTCTACGATGCGTTGCGCGATATGTTGGACCCGGAAGAAACCGAGCGTTGGATCGCGCGGCAGACGATCGAAGTCGCGCCGCTCGCTTACATGCGCGGGCGAACCTTGAGCAACGCCTTCGTCATTCTCGACGAAGCACAGAACACGACTACGGAACAGATGTTCATGTTGCTCACGCGTCTCGGGCAACACTCGAAATTGGTCGTGACCGGCGATGTCACGCAGATCGATTTGCCCTCGAATAAACGTTCCGGTTTGGTCGAAGCGCTGCAGGCGCTGAAGAACGTCTCGGGCATTGCCATGCATTATTTTACGGAGCGCGATGTCGTCCGGCACGAGCTTGTCCGCGCAATCGTGAACGCGTATCAACAACATCGCTCGCCTGCTGGAAGCGCGGCGCGCAAGTAGCGCATGTTCGAATTCCTCAAGAGAAATAAATTGGTCAAGCGCGGGATGGCTTCGGGCAAAACCCGGCGCCGCCGGAGCTCGAACGAATTCATCGAGGCGCTCGAGTTTTCGCTTTACGCGAAAGTGGCCATCTTCGGCGCGTTCGTGGCCGGGCTGGCGCTGCTCATCTTCAGCGGACAATTACCCGAGCCGACCAAAACCTTCGTGGTCGCGCTTTTGTTTTTTGGCGGGGCGCTCATTCAACTTTGGATCAACCAACCAAAGACTTTCCTGCGCGCATCGCGCCTCGTGCTCGTCTTCGGCGTCATGCTCGTGCAGCTCGCCATCACGAAAGGTCTGATCCTGCTTTCGCACAGCGGCACCTTCGCGATTTTGAAACCGGAGACGGTCGCGCTCCTCGCGCCTTATGCATTCGCGCCGCTCGTTTTGAGCGTGTTGTTAGGCAGAAATCACGGTTTATACGCCGCGGTTTTCCTTAGTCTTTGGACGCGTTTGCTCTTTGGAACTTTCGATACGCCGCTTCTCGCGACTGCGCTGGTTGGCGGATTCACCGCGGTCTATCTCACGTTGCAAGTACGGAAGCGCAGCCGGCTGGTGCGCGCGGGCCTGGGCGTCGGGGTGGCCATCTGGCTTTCGTCGCTCGCCTTTGGATTGATCGGGCCGATCGATCTCTTCACGCCCGGCGCGAACAACTGGCAAATGCTTGGTCTGCAAAGCGCATTCGCCATCGGTAATGGCATCGTAACCGCGACCATCGTCGGCGGCGTTTTGCCGATCCTCGAACATCTCTTCCGCATCACCACCGATATTTCCTGGCTGGAAGCGTCGGATTTGAATCATCCGCTTTTGCGGCGCATGACCATCGAAGCGCCCGGCACTTATCATCATAGCCTGGTGGTCGCGAACTTGGCCGAAGCCGCCGCTGAAGGCATCGGCGCGAACGCCACGCTCTGCCGCGTTTGTTCGTATTTTCATGACGTCGGCAAATTGGTGAAGCCGGAATACTTCACCGAGAACATGAACTTCGAGCGCAATCCGCACGACGATCTCGCGCCAACCATGAGCGCGTTGATCATTATGGCGCATGTCAAAGAAGGGGTGGACCTCGCGCTCAAACACGACCTGAATCGCCAGATCATCGACGTCATCCAACAACATCACGGCACCTCTCTCGTTTTCTATTTTTACAAACGCGCGCTGCAGCAGCAGGAAGATGCGAAGGCCGGCGGCAAGATCATGAACATTCGCGAAGGCGATGTCGCCGAAGTGAGCCAGGAGAGTTTTCGTTACGGGGGACCGAAACCGCAAACCAAGGAAAGCGCGATCATCAGCCTCGCTGACATGGTCGAAAGCGCCTCGCGCAGCCTGGAAAAACCGACGCCGCAAAAGATCGAGCAACTCGTGACCGACCTCATCGCCAAGCGCATCGAAGATCGTCAACTCGATGAATCGGATCTCACTTTGGCGGAGCTGCGCATCATCGCGGAGCGCTTCCGTTTTACCCTAACAACCATGCTCCACACCCGCATCGCTTATCCGAAACAGGAAACGAAAACTTCCACGATGATCGAGGACGGATTGCGTCCCGATGTCATGGCGGCGACGAAAAAACCGGCGACCGCTCCGCCGATGTCGGCCGCGTAATTTGTGAGCGAAGCTGCACGCGCGCGTCTACAGGATTGGGAAGCGGAGACGGTCGTCGTTCTCGGCTCGGGCTTGAACTCGTTAGTTGAAAACGTCGCGCCCGATCGCCGTATTTCCTATCCGGAATTTTCGGAGTTGCCGCAGCCGACCGTGGCCGGACATGCCGGCCAGTTCGTCCTCGCGGAAATGAATCATAAGCGCGTCATTTACGCCTGCGGTCGCGCGCATCTTTACGAAGGCCACACCGCCAAAACCGTTACCGCGGGCATTCGTCTTTTCGCGGCTTGCGGAATCAAACGCGTGATTTTGACGAACGCCGCCGGCTGCGCAAACGCGGAGTTTGCGCCGGGCTCATGGATGATGATTCGCGATCATCTTAATCTCACCGGGACGACGCCGCTGCTCGGCGCGCCGCAGTTCGTCGACATGACGGAAGTGTATTCGTCCGCCGCGTGCGAGCGTTTCGGTAGCGCGGCCAAATCGCTTGCCCTCAATCTCTACGAAGGCGTCTACGCCGGTCTGCTCGGACCACAATATGAAACGCCCGCGGAAGTGCGGATGCTGCAGTCGTTAGGCGCGGACGCCATCGGCATGTCGACCGTTCTGGAAGCAATCCAAGCGCGCGCGCTCGGTCTGGAAGTGGTGGGATTTTCTTGCCTAACGAATTGGGCCGCCGGCATGAGCGCGGGAAATTTGAGTCATCACGATGTGCTGGCCGTCGGGAAATCCGCGGCGGCGGATTTCGCGCGTTTGCTTTCCACGGCGCTTTGAGACGACCTATTCGTTTAGCGGACCGCGCGCGCGTGGCTCGCGGTCTTTTGTCGTCGCGGTGCTCGGTCGCGTTACGAAAGGCCCGCCTTCCAGTGGCGCGGCGGAAGTGAAGGCGACATCCGGCATATCGCTCGGCAAGCCTTCGAGCGGGAACTCCTTCCGCAAGGGAAAGTAAGGATAACCTTCCCACATGAGGATGCGCCGCAGGTCGGGATGATTATTGAAACGCAATCCCATCATGTCGTAGATCTCGCGCTCGTGCCATTCGGCCGTGGGCCAAATGTCGCAGACGGTGTCGACCGTGGGGTCGTCTTCCGAAACGAGAAGTTTTAAACGCAAATGCGTCGCCAGTTTCATCGAATACAATTCGTAGACCACGGCGAAGCGCGGTTCCTCGCCGAAGTTATCGACGCTCGAAATATCGAGCAGGTAATCGAAGCAAAGTTCGTCCCGCGAAAACTTCGCCAGCTCGCGCAAATGTTCGCGCGCGATCAGCAAAGTAAGTTCGCCGCGGAACTCTGTTTTCGCGACAACCTTCCCGCCAAAAAGTTTATCGATCGAAGCGAAGAGTTCCTGGCCGGTCATGCGCTCGCCGTTTCGGATTCGCGGAACATCTCGCGTTTTTGATCGAGGAAAGATTGCTCGCCGGTGATCTTGCCCTGCAATCTCATCAATCCTTCGAGGAGCGCTTCCGGCCGCGGCGGACAACCCGAAACATAAACATCCACTGGCAGAAGTTGGTCGATTCCCTGGAGCACGGCATAGGAGCGATACATCCCGCCCGTGGAAGCGCAGGCGCCCATGGCGATGACCCATTTTGGCTCCGGCATCTGGTCGTAGATACGCTTCACGGCCAGCGCCATTTTGTAAGTCACGGTGCCGGCCACGATCATGACATCGCATTGCCGCGGTGAAAATCGCATCACTTCCGCGCCGAAACGCGAGATGTCGAAACGCGAAGCGGCCGTCGCCATTAACTCAATCGCGCAACAGGCCAAACCCATCGGCATCGGCCAGAGGGAATTCTTGCGCATCCAATTCATGGCCGCGTCGAGGCGCGTGAAAATGACATTGCCCTCGATCTTCGAATCGTAGGCGACGGGGCGAGCGACGGACATGGTCGAGATTAAAGGCTCCTGCGCGCGGAGGCAAACCGATTGCCTTGGATTCTACTTGCGACTACTTTGGAAGCGTGAAGACCACAATTGATATTCCAGAAAAGGCGCTGGCAGAAGTTCTCCGCTTTACTAGAGCCAAGACCAAGAAGGAAGCGATTGTGCGTGCGGTCGAGGACTTCAATCGCCGTCAGAAAATGGCCGCGTTGGTGAAACACTCCGGAACTTTCGAAAGTATGATGACCAATGAGGAAATCGAGGGTCTGGAACTAAAACGAATGCGAAAAATCTTTGGCCCGTCATTCAAATTCGGTCGCGGGAGGAAATGAAATTGGTCGATACGTCGGCCTGGGTTCAACAGATCCGTCGAGGCGGTAAGCCCGAAGTGCGCGCGCGGGTCGAGGCTCTTCTCATCGCCGGGCAGGCGGCGTGGTGTGCGCCGGTGCGCCTGGAACTTTGGTGTGGCGTCGGACGTGATCCCGAAGCAAGAACGCTGCGCCAATTTGAGATTGTCATTCCAGATTATCCGGTCACAGCCAGCGTTTGGTTAGAGGCTCAAACACTTGCCGAACGTGGTCGGCGTCAAGGCCTCAGCGCTCCTGCGATGGATGTTCTGGTCGCTGCTTGTGCGCGTCATCACGACTTGGAATTGGAGCACGATGACAGTGATTTCGATTGGCTGATGCAGATATAATGTCGCCTTCCCGCACGCACCTCGACCAACTCGAGAATCAAAGCATTTACATCATGCGCGAGGCGTTTCGTTCCTTCAAAAATGTCGCCATGCCGTGGTCGATGGGGAAGGACTCGAACGTTCTCATTTGGCTCTCGCTGAAATCATTTTTCGGCAAGGTGCCGTTTCCCATTTTGCACATCGATACCACTTACGAATTTCCCGAGATGCTCGAGTTCCGCGATTGGGCGGCGGCGCATTACAAACTCAATCTCATCGTGAAAATAAACCACGAAGCGCGCGCGCGCGGTGTTGGTTATGAGTCGCACGATCCGGTGACCGTGACGCACGAGCTCAAGACGGTCGCATTGCAACAAGCGCTCACAGAACACAAATGGGACGCGCTCATTACCGGCATCCGCCGCGATGAGGACGCGACCCGCGCGAAGGAGCGTTACTTCTCGCCGCGGAACGCGCAGTTCGAGTGGTCTTACAAGGATCAGCCGCCGGAATTCTGGGGACAATTCGCCAGCAGCGCCGGGCCTGGCGAACACGTGCGCGTGCAGCCGTTGCTCGATTGGACCGAAGCCGACATCTGGCGCTACATCGAGCGGGAAAAAATTCCGATTCCGCAAATGTATTTCGCGCGCAACGGCCAGCGCTATCGCTCGTTAGGCTGCATGCCCATTACCAAACCGGTGCAGAGCAATGCCGCGACCATCGCGGAGATCATTGCTGAACTGGATTCCACGAATACGAGCGAGCGCGCCGGCCGTGCGCAGGATCATCACGAACCAAACGCCATGCAAAAACTGCGCGCGAAAGGATTCATGTGAAACCGGGAAGCGGAGACCGGAAACCGGAAAGTCGGGATGCCTTTCGGAAGCGCACTTTCGATTTTGGGATTAGATGTATTCGAGTCGTCGAAGCGCTGCCCAAGAGCGCGACCGCTCAAGTAATTGGCCGCCAATTGCTGAGGGCAGCCACGAGTGTGGGTGCTAATTACCGTGCGGCGGTGCGCGGTCGTTCGAGAGCTGATTTTATCGCCAAGTTGGGAATCGTTGAGGAAGAGTGCGACGAAGCACTTCACTGGATGGAGGTCTTGATTGAGCTAAAGATCGTTCCGGAGCCGCGGCTCGCAGATCTCCAACGCGAGGGAAACGAAATCCTCGCGATAACCGTCGCGTCAATTAAGACCGCCCGAAGGAACTCGAAAGCGTGACAAGTTCCTCCTCTCCGCTCTCCGGTCTCCGCTCTCCGGTTTCGCAGGCTCCCAGTTTGAAAGTTGTTTTCGTGGGGCACGTCGACCATGGAAAGTCGACCCTGATTGGGCGGATTTTGCACGACACCGATTCGTTGCCGGAAGGGAAAATCGCGGCCATTCGCGAGGCTTGCGCGGCCGAGGGAATGGAGTTCGAGTTCGCGTTTCTGCTCGATGCTCTTCTCGAAGAACAGGCGCAGAACATCACCATCGATACCACGCAAATCCCTTTCCGCACGCAACGCCGGCAATACGTGATTATCGACGCGCCCGGTCACAAGGAGTTCCTGAAAAACATGATCACCGGCGCGGCCAGCGCGGACGCGGCCGTGCTCGTGATTGCGGCCAATGAAGGCGTGCGCGAGCAAAGTCGGCGGCACGCATATTTGCTCAGTCTCCTTGGCATCCGGCGAATCATCGTCGTGATCAACAAGATGGATTTGGCTGCGGATCCTGAGCCGGTTTTCCGCGAAATCGAGCGCGAGTATCGCGACTTTCTTGGCAACCTCGGATTGGAAGCGCGGGTCTTCATTCCGGCGTCCGCTAGGGCAGGGGAGAACATCGCGCGGCGTGGCGGCGAGAGCCTGTCATGGTTCACCGGTCCCACGTTGCTTGAAGCGCTTGATCAACTGGAAAACGTCGTGCCGCCGGCCGATCAACCATTGCGGTTTTGCGTCCAGGATGTTTACCGTTTCGACGAACGCCGCATCATCGCGGGTAGAATCGAGAGCGGAAGTTTACGCGTGGGCAACGAGTTGGTTTTCTCGCCCGCGAACAAGACATCGATCGTCGCGACGATCGAATCCTGGAACACGCCAACGCGCGAGGAAGCGATCGCGGGAGATTCGATCGGCATCACTTTGCGCGAACAAATTTTTGTCGAGCGCGGGTATGTCGCTTCGCATTCGAACGACACGCCGATTCAGGCAAACCGTTTTCGCGCGGACATTTTTTGGCTCGCCGAAATTCCTCTGCGCAAAGACGCGCCCTGTGCCATCCGGCTCGGAACGCAGGAAGTGAAATGCCAGCTCGCCAGCATCGACGAGGTGATGGATTCCTCCACCCTCGCGGTCGACACGACGGCGGTCGACGAGCTCGCGCGCAACCAAGTCGGCCGCGTCACCATGCAGTCGCGCGCGCCGATCGTTTTCGATAATCACGAACGCGTTCCGAATCTCGGACGTTTTGTCGTGATCGTGGACGGCCGGATTTGCGGCGGCGGCATTATTTTCGGCGGCGCCTACACCAGTCGCTCGGAGGTGAAGAGCAAAAATATTTTTTGGAGCGAGGGAAAAATCACCGCGCAAACGCGCACTTTGCAGAATGGGCATCGCGGCGCGGTCGTTTGGCTAACCGGACTTTCCGGGGCCGGTAAATCGACCATCGCGCAGGCGCTTGAAGGCGAACTCTTCGCGCGCGGCATGCACACTTACGTGCTCGATGGCGACAACATCCGCCACGGCTTGAATTCCAATCTCGGCTTCTCGCCGGACGATCGCGTGGAGAATATTCGGCGCGTCAGCGAAGTCGCGAAATTGCTGGCCGATTCCGGCGCGGTCGCGATCACTGCTTTCATCTCGCCGTATCGCGC